>NVUL01000129.1 GCA_002401885.1 SAR86 cluster bacterium | reverse complement strand
GTGCAGGGTTCGCTCTGACTCTTGCCGATTCGCCTCTCCGTAAGATTGAGACATGCTCATGCAGCCTAAGCCGAGGGCGGAAACCTGTAATTCTCCGAGTTGACGTGTCTCCATGCTCTATCTCTCTCCACCAGCTTCTGTCTGGTTAAAACGCTAGGAATACTAGCATGAAAACTTCTCTTCACGACTCGGCTGCGGGTCCTGAAACAGCAAATGATTATTCATTCAGATTCTGTTCAGACTGACCAGCGTACTCTTAAAACCTTCGCGGAAAAGAGCTAGCGACAGGCAACCTCGCAAAACCCGCACTAATTAGCCTGTTTGCTGGTAGCACAGTCTGCCGCAAATCCTCACTCAGCTAATGGCGGTTAGGGAGTGAGGATTTTTTATGCCAGTCAGTTGTTGAGTAGAGCATCCGGCGTTGTCTATACAGCGGGCGTGAGATTCAATCCCTCAGTTAGTTTGATCAATAGTAGTTCTTTGATAAGATTACAAAATTCCCGCAATTATAAGAACTAGACAGTGGCCCTTAAAGTCCGAATGATTTCATCTCCTCAAGCAGGCCGATATGCACCTCGCTGGCGAACTATGCGTGTCTATTCGGCGTTCCTGTTAATTCTCCTAGCACTCGGTTTAGCAATACTTCCGCACTCGCGAGCTTCGGCGCTAGAGGCTATCGAGTCGCCGGATCAGTACTCCTTGCCAGCGGATATGAATGGCGTTCACTTCTACCTAATTACCGTCGATGTGGGCGACATGGTATACGACAATTTTGGTCACACCGCGCTACGAGTATTCGATGAAAATACGAATACCGACGTGGTCTTCAACTGGGGTGTATTCCGCATCAACGGCGGTCCCGTTTCATTTTCCTACAATTTCTTCAAGGGAATAATGAACTACGAATTGGGAACACAGTCACCCAGTCAGGAATTCGCGTTGTATCGCTCCCAGGAGCGCAGTGTCTGGCAGGACAAAATTAACTTAACCAATCCGCAGAAAGAAATTCTTTACCGTCGCCTGCTGTGGAATCTGCAGGCAGAGAATACTGTTTATCCTTATCAGTATTTTTTCGATAACTGCACAACCCGGGTGCGTGATTATCTCGATGAGGCCTTGTCAGGTCGAATCGCAAGCGTGAATGACGGCATCACTGATAGTACATTTCGCGATCAAGTTAAGGCGCACTATGAATCGGTGGCAGTGATCGGCTTCTCTCTCGATGTGTTGATGAACAGTAATATCGATAGATTGATGAGCGAATGGGAAGAGATGTTTCTGCCGCTCAAACTTAGGGAAAATCTGTATCTGATTGAATCCGATGTGGCAGAAAATGGAGTGCGCAATAAACTCTTGTCTGACTCGCAGGAGGTCATGCTGTTTGCCCCGCCAACGGTGGAGACAGATCCTTACCAGATAGCCTCTGTCGGCCTCTTAGTCCCGGTGCTGATGTTGTTGTTGATGCTAAAGAAGATTCCCATGTCGTATTTTGCGACTCACTCTAGAATTGGATTAAAACTTCCAGGATTTAATTTTCGCCTACTAGGCTTGCTGGGTATCGTGACCGCTTTGTTTAGTGGTATCTACGGCATACTCATGTTGGGGAGTTGGTTCGTATCCGAGCATCTGGATTTACACCACAATATCAATCTACTGCTGTTCTGGCCTACCGACCTCTTGGGCCTAGTTGTCGCGATGCGCTGGTTGCTGTTTTGCACGCCTTGGCCCATGACACATAACAGCACGCCATTTTTGAATTACTACATGATGGCGCATCTGTTCGGCATGATTGTCTATGCTGTGGTGACTTTCTTGCGGCTGGTCGACCAAGCTACTATGGATATCGGCGTGTACGTTCTACCCGGTTTTGTTCTATTTACCTTGTTAATTTGGCTCGTAGGTTTTGAGCCTGCTAAACCGAAAAACAAATTCTTCTGATTAACCGCAGTCAAGTCGCGAGATAGACTCTTCTTATGACGGAATTAATTAGCCCAGTAGCCAGGCGTGCCGATGAACTGCATCCGATGGCGGCGAAGGTGGCACGCGCCTCCGCCCGGCAGAAGCCGTTGTGCGAATGCACGGCTACGGAAGCGCGTGTCATGCGTGAGTCGCTAGGCAACCCCTTCGCTCCCCCTACCTGTGAGATGGAGAGCATAAGCGATCATTGGTTGCCAAGTAGTGGCGGTCAGATAAGGGTCAGACGCTACCAGCCCAAATTACTCTCTTCTGGACTGCAATCGGCGTTACTGTTTTTTCATGGTGGTGGCCATGTTTTGGGCACGCTGGAGGGGTACGACACAGTCGCCCAGCAGCTGGCGCAATTGGGAAATTGCGTGGTGTTGTCGGTCGAATACCGTTTGGCGCCGGGCACAAAATCTGCAGGAATCTATCAGGATGGCTTCGATGTTTATGCGTGGCTTCTGAGCTCAGGAGAAGAGTTAGGTATCGACCCGCGGCGCATCGCCATTGGTGGCGATAGTGCCGGTGGCAATATTTCGATAGCCGTTATGCTGCAATGTAAGCAGCATGAGATTGCACAACCCTATTTTCAGGTTCAGATATACCCCGCTGTCGATTACCAACTGGGCTACCCCTCAATCGAAGAATTTGCGGAAGGTTATTTCCTTACCAAAGCTGACAAACAGTGGTTTCGAAGTCAGTTTCTGGAATCTGAAGAACGTGCCAGTGACCCCATGGTTTCATCGCTTCTGGCGGATCTTTCTGGCCTTCCCCCAGCCTTGGTGATCACTGCCGGATTCGACCCGCTTCGCGATGAAGGCGAAGCCTTCGCAAAACGTCTGTCGGAACACGGCGTCGAAGTTGAACACGTGTGCTACACAGATATGATTCACGCGTTCGTGTCTTTCGCGGGCGGAATTCCTGCTGGAATGACTGCGCTGAAAAAGATTGGTGATGAGCTACGACGAGTGTTCTCTACTTAGTCGAGTCTGAAAAAGTCATCTCACTTGCTTTTGGCGCACTCGCATTGTCCGTTAAGGGCAATGGTTGCACATCCCTGTGCAATGCTTATCGACCAAAAAACTGCATGTAGTTGCAGTTTTCTGATCGAGATTTTAGCTACAGTTGAAACTAAGCAATTAAAATCCATATCGAGATGCATTTTTCAGGGTCGACAAGCTAGCAGCAGGTAGGTAGTGATATTTTTTGCTTTTATTTTGACAAAAAAAGGCCGAACACAAGGTTCGGCCTAACTTCCAAACTGAAAAATTCAGTTGCTACTATCTAATACGTTTTCCGGTACTGAAGTAGCAGTAATCAACTACTAGGGAGTAACGATTTGAACTCGGCGATTCTGCTGATAGGCGCGATCATTTGATCCGCGTTCCGCAGGTTGCTCCTCACCATAGCTAACAATCTCTATCTGACTGCGCGAAGCGCCGTTCACGATGAGATAGTTCTGTATTCCCTCTGCGCGGCGTTCGCCCAGTGCTAGGTTGTATTCTCTTGTGCCACGCTCATCTGCATGACCTTCCAGACGAATTCGCTTGTTTGAATTCGCGGCGAGGTCTCTGGCATGAAAAGTTAGTACGTCGCGGTCTGCTGAACGGAACTCAGACACATCAAATTCGAAATAGAAGATGTTTGTGTTGAGCGCTGCCTGCGCAATCCGTTCTTCGGCTGCGGCGGCGCGGGCAGCCGCTTCGGCTGCAAGCTCTTGCGTGCGACGAGTAGTCGCGTCGATGCCGGATTCAGTCTCCGCTACTGCGTCAGTGCTGGCTTCTTCGCCAGTTGAGCTACAAGCGGCTAGGCTGAATAGGGCAACAAACAGCAGAGCAAATTTAGTTGGTTGAGAGAATTTCATGTCATCTCCTAAGGAGTATCTAGTGGAAGTCTGTGCTTTTGCTGTTTTTCCAATTTTTGCTTGGAATTACAGCGTCTTAAAAAGAGGGCGAAGGATACCGTAATTGAGGATTTAAAGCCAACGGGTGATCCCATTTGATGCTAAATAATTCGAGAAAGCTGTGCTACATCAATCCAGCTCATGGGGTCTGTGGCATTCCGAGCAAGCGCTCGATTATTGCTTATCAAGAACTGGGAATAATGGTAATCTTCGAGCACTTTCACTTACTAGACAAATTCTAGTTAAACACGTTACTCGCCCCGACCAGCCCTAAGCGGGATGATCGGGGCCGCATTAGCCCGGAACAACAGGAGATTTATATTGAACGCTGACTTTACTGCTGAAGAACTGCAATTCGAGATCGAGGTTCGAGAGTTTTTGCAGACCGATTTTCCAGCCGAATACCGCGAAAAGGTAGATGCAGGCATTCGTCTGAGCAAAGATGAATTAGTGCATTGGCAGAAAATTCTCTACAGACAGGGCTGGGCGGCGCCCAACTGGCCGGCTGAATATGGTGGTACTGGCTGGACCGCCACTCAGAAGCATATATTCGCGACCGAGATGGGCTTGGTCGGTGCACCAGAACCTGTCCCCTTCGGGATGAAGATGGTGGCACCTGTCATCATGGCCTACGGTTCGGATGAACAAAAGCAGAGGTTTCTTCCAGACATTTTGGAGAGCAATGTGTGGTGGTGTCAGGGATACTCAGAGCCTAACTCGGGTTCAGATCTAGCTTCATTGAAGACGTCTGCCGTGAGAGATGGTGATGAATATGTTGTGAATGGCAGCAAGACCTGGAATACCTACGGGCAATATGCGGATTGGATTTTCTGCCTAGTACGCACCGATACCAGCGTTAAGAAGCAGGAAGGTATTAGTTTCTTGCTGATCGATATGAAGACACCGGGCATTACGCTTAAGCCAATCGTGTTGTTGGACGGTCACGCGGAGGTTAACGAAATATTCTTCGATGATGTTCGGGTGCCGATCAGCAATCTGATTGGCGAAGAGAACAAGGGTTGGACCTACGCCAAAGTATTGCTAACCCATGAGCGCACGAATATTTCGGGCGTTCCTCGTGGCAAGCGTCGCCTCGCCGCGTTAAAGCGAATGGCCAGCAATACCGATGACGGCTTCGGTGGCACGATGCTTGCGAACTCGGCATTCAAGACGAAGCTCGCCGAGGTTGAAATCGAACTTCAGGCCTTGGAATATTCAGAGCTACGTACTTTGGCAGCATTGAGCGTAGGCAAGGCGCCTGGCCCTGAATCTTCGATCCTAAAAATTGTAGGTACAGAGCTGGCTCAGGAGATGGATGAAATGTTCGTCGATCTGGCTGGTTACAATTGCTTACCCTTTGTGCCTGAGCAATTTGAAGACGGTTTCCAGGGTGAGGCAATTGGGCCCGGAAACTCCGCGGCTGCTGCACTGACCTACTTTAACAATAGAAAGCTATCGATATTCGGTGGCTCGAATGAAATTCAACGCAACATTATCAGCAAGGCTGTACTGGGTCTTTGAGAATAGACTAAGGCTTTTAGCTGAAATTGTAGAACGATTTAGAGAGGAATTATTGTGGATTTTTCGAACACTGAAGAGCAACAGATGCTGCAAGAGAGCGTGCAGAAGTTTGTTCATAAAAGTTATGACTTTGCTACACGCAACCAGATTATCGCTAGCGAGAAAGGGTTCAGCCAGGAAAATTGGGATCTCTTCGCCGAGCTAGGTTGGCTGACCGTTCCCTTCAAGGAAGAGGATGGTGGCTTCGGCGGGTCTGCCGTAGACCTCGTGGTG
>NVUL01000023.1 GCA_002401885.1 SAR86 cluster bacterium | reverse complement strand
CGCTGTTTCGCGACAAGAAAAATCCCTCGGTAACATTCACTTCCCCTGGCTGCGGTCGAGTCAGCGCCATCAACCGTGGCCAGAAGAGAAAACTGCTCTCCGTAGTCGTGGAATTGGAAGAAGATGAGAGCGGCGCCGGCCAGGTCGAACTAAATAGTTATTCGGATGCGCAGCTCAAAGAATTATCCAGAGAAACCCTAGTCGCAGACCTTCTGACCTCCGGTCTATGGACCAGCATACGAACGCGACCCTTCAGTAAGGTGGCTGATCCATCCGGACAGGCACATTCACTTTTTATCAATGCGATGGATACGAATCCGCTCGCAGCACAGCCGAACATCGTGATGAAGGACGAAGTGAGTAACTTTGTCTTAGGCGTAAATTTATTATCGAAATTGCCTCAGCAACACACCTATGTCTGCGTAGATCGCAAGGTTGATGGCTTGCTGGAGGAACAAGAGTTCGCGGACAGTGTGAAGGTCCAGGAATTCAGGGGTCCTCACCCCTCCGGCCTGACGGGAACACATATTCACTACCTAGAGCCTGCGGGCATGGGCAAACAGATCTGGTCACTGAGCTATCAGGATGTGATTGCCATCGGCAAGCTATTCAGCACAGGGATACTGAGTGTTGAGCGCATCATCTCGCTAGCTGGACCGCAGGTGAGTGAGCCGCGGCTGCTACAGAGTCGCCTCGGCGCTGATCTTCAAGAGTTGTGTGCAGGCGAGTTGGAGCCGCACGAGAGCCGCATCATTTCAGGCTCTGTGCTGGGTGGTCGAACAGCAGCGAGTGTAGAGAGCTATCTCGGTCGCTACCACTTGCAGGTCTCAGTGCTGCGTGAGGGCAGGGAACGTCCGCTCTTAGGCTATCTGTCGCCGGGAGCGAATCGCCATTCAGTTATGGGAATTTATATCTCCGGCATCGATAAGAGCAAGCGCCACGCTATGTCCACTAGTACACAGGGCAGTGATAGAGCGATGGTGCCGATCGGCGCGTATGAAATGATCATGCCGCTAGACATTCTTCCAACCCAATTGCTACGAGCGTTGATAGTCGGTGATATAGAGACGGCACAGAACCTCGGTGCACTGGAGCTTGATGAGGAAGACCTGGCGCTTTGTAGTTATGTCTGCCCGGGCAAGTATGAATACGGCCCCATTTTGCGTGACAATCTCACGCGTATTGAGAAAGAGGCGTAACGGGCAATGGGACTTCGTCGAATATTAGATGATATGGAGCCGCACTTTAAGAAAGGCGGTCGGTTCGAGTCTTGGTACGTCTTGTTCGAGGCTGTGGACACCCTCTTCTATACGCCGAGTAAGGTTACCGTTGCTGAGCCTCATGTGCGTGATGGAATAGATTTAAAGAGGGTGATGATTACGGTGTGGTTTGCCGCATTCTTTCCGATGTTCTACGGCATGTTCAACATCGGCTTTCAGGCGAATAGCGCGATAGTCGCCATGGGCCTCGAGGGCAGTGGCGACTGGCACGAATTGATCATCGGAGCAGTAGCCGGCCACGATCCTGGTAGCATCTGGGACAATTTCGTCTACGGTGCCGCACACTATCTTCCTATCTATCTCGTCGTGTTCCTCGTGGGTGGTTTTTGGGAAGTGTTGTTCGCTATGAAGCGGGGCCATGAGATCAACGAAGGCTTCTTCGTTACTTCGATCTTGTTCACCTTGATAGTGCCGCCGGATATTCCGTTGTGGCAGGCGGCGTTAGGGATTAGTTTCGGCATCGTAGTGGGTAAGGAAGTATTCGGTGGCACTGGCAAGAATTTTCTAAACCCCGCGCTGACAGGTCGCGCGTTTCTCTTCTTTGCCTATGCGCCACAGATGTCCGGCGATTCAGTTTGGACAGCCATAGACGGTTTTAGTGGAGCCACACCACTTAGTCAGATAGCGGCGGAAGGCCTGCCTGCAATAGCGGTGGCCACGGGGCGCGGACTGAGTTGGTTAGATGCCTTCTTCGGTCAGATGCAGGGCTCCATTGGTGAGACCTCGACGCTAGCTATACTGCTCGGCGCTTGTGTATTGTTAGTTACTCGAATCGCATCCTGGCGCATCATGCTGGGTGTATTTCTCGGTATGTGCGTGACTGCGACGCTGTTCAACTTTATCGGCTCAGAGTCGAACCCCGCCTTCGCAACCCCTTGGTACTGGCACTTCGTCCTCGGTGGTTTTGCCTTTGGCATGGTATTTATGGCGACCGATCCGGTTTCTGCCTCTATGACTAGTACTGGTAAGTGGATATTCGGTGCATTGATCGGTTTTATGATCGTACTTATTCGTGTGGTGAATCCAGCCTATCCTGAGGGCACGATGTTGGCGATATTGTTCGCGAACCTGTTCGCTCCGCTTATTGACTACTTCGTGGTGAAGGCAAACATAAGTAGAAGGAGAGCACGCGGTGTCCTCTAAAGATTCTACAAAACGAACATTGATCGTCGCGTTCAGTCTTTGCGTGGTGTGCTCGATTGTCGTATCCGGAACTGCGGTGATTTTGAAGCCCATGCAGGACGCGAATCGAATACTCGATAGAAATAAGAATATTCTGATTGCTGCGGGTCTGTTCGATCCACAGCAAGACGGTAATGAGTTGGTAGCAGAACGCTTCAGCCAATTCTCAACTTATGTCATCGATCTAAATGCGCAGCGAGTGCTAGACGTCCAGCAGCTCGAGGAGTTGCAGATCGACATAGACGTCTATGATCAACGTCTTGTCATCAACGATCCCAAATATTCGGAAGCGCTGGAGCGGCAGGAAGATGTTGCGAACATAAGGCGGCGCGTTATCTATCCGATGATCTATGTAGTTGCAGAAGATGAAGAGATAGAAACAATCGTCGTGCCAGTAAGTGGCTACGGTCTCTGGGGAATTCTATACGGTTTTCTCGCCCTCGAGGGCGACGCGAATACAGTTAAGGGTCTGGCCTTCTACGAATTAAAAGAGACACCTGGCTTGGGCGCGGAAGTTAGGAATCCAAGATGGACGGCGCTGTGGCCTGGAAAGAAGATCTACGATGAAGCAGGTGAGGTTGGCCTCAGAGTAATTAAGGGGCAGGGCAGTGGTGACTATCAGATCGATGGACTGTCTGGTGCAACACTTACCAGTCGTGGTGTCGATAACTTGATTCAGTACTGGCTCGGCGATGACGCATACGGGCCTATTTTGGCGCAGTTACGCGAGACAGGTTTGTAGAAAAAATGATTGATGAATCTATTCAAGTTGGTGTGAGAACATGAGCAGTGTTAAGCAGATATTATTGACACCGCTATTCGAGAACAATCCAATTGCCTTGCAAATACTCGGCGTGTGTTCGGCGTTGGCGGTAACAACGCAACTGAGCGTTACGCTAGTGATGTGTATCGCACTTACTACGGTGACAGCATTTTCTAACCTGTTCATCTCATTGATCCGCAATCATATGCCTTCCAGTATTCGTATTATCGTGCAGATGACGATCATTGCATCCTTGGTTATCGCCGTCGATCAGTTCCTACAGGCGTTCGCCTATGAGATCAGCAAGAATCTAAGTGTATTCGTAGGCTTGATCATCACTAACTGTATCGTCATGGGGCGCGCAGAAGCCTTCGCGATGAAGAACCCACCGGGCTTAAGTTTTCTTGACGGCATCGGTAACGGAATGGGCTATTCACTCGTGCTTATAGTAGTCGCCTCGATTCGCGAGCTTTTCGGATCGGGCAGCCTGTTAGGTTTTCAGGTTCTTCCTCTCATCGAGAACGGTGGTTGGTACCAGGCGAACGGTCTCATGTTGCTATCGCCCAGCGCGTTCTTCATCATCGGTTTCTTTATCTGGGCGCTGCGCAGCGTGAAGAAAGATCAAGTGGAGACTCGTGAGTTTCGAATGGCTTCTCGAAGTACGCAGGACGGTGCGTTCTGATGGAACAGTTACTAAGCCTCTTCGTACAAGCGGTATTCATCGAGAACATGGCGTTGCAAATGTTTCTCGGCATGTGCACCTTTCTCGCAGTTTCAAAGAAGATAGAAACGGCGATTGGTTTAGGTGTAGCTGTGATCGTGGTGCAGGTGATTACTGTGCCAGCCAACAACCTCATCTTTAATCACCTCTTGCGCGAAGGCGCATTAGATTGGTTGGGCATGCCGGAGCTGTCGTTGCAGTTTCTTGGCTTCCTCTGTTACATCGGCGTGATAGCAGCGATCGTACAAATCCTTGAGATGTTCCTCGATAAGTATGTGCCAGCTCTGTATAACGCGTTGGGTGTTTTCCTGCCGCTAATAACTGTTAACTGCGCGATCCTTGGCTCTACGCTATTGATGGTTGAGCGAGATTATTCATTTCCAGAAAGCGTCGCATTTGGGCTGGGCTCAGGTTTCGGTTGGGCGCTTGCGATTGTCGCGCTCGCAGGCATACGCGAGAAGCTCAAGTACAGTGATGTCCCGGAAGGTCTTCGCGGTCTGGGCATAACATTTATTACGGTAGGTTTAATGTCACTGGGTTTTATGTCATTAAGCGGCGTCTCCTTATAGAAGCAGTTAAGAAGATGATTGATATCACAACAATATTCGGCGGTGTCGCACTATTTACCACGATAGTGATGTTGCTTGTGGCCGTGATTCTGTTCGCTCGCTCAAAGCTGGTGACCAGCGGTGATATACGCATCGAAATAAATGACGACCCGGAAAGGTCACTAACGGTGCCAGCCGGTGGCAAATTACTAAATACTCTCGCCGATGCCGGTATCTTTCTCTCGTCAGCCTGTGGCGGCGGCGGCACCTGTGCGCAGTGTAAGTGTCAGGTGGTAGATGGAGGTGGCTCCATGTTGCCTACAGAGACTGGTCATTTCACACGCGGCCAGGCAAAAGATAACTGGCGCCTCTCCTGTCAGGTGGCTGTTAAGCAGGATATGAAGATTCAAATTGCTCCTGAGTTTTTCGGAGTGAAACAGTGGGAATGCACGGTACGTTCGAACGATAACGTCGCGACCTTTATCAAAGAGTTGGTGCTAGAGATTCCTGATGGCGAGAGTGTCGATTTTAGAGCCGGCGGCTATGTGCAGTTAGAGGTGCCGCCTCATGTCGTCAACTATAGTGACTTCGATATCGGGGAAGAGTACCGCGGCGATTGGAATCACTTCGGCTTGTTCGATGTGGTCTCCAAGGTAAATGACACTACGATACGCGCGTATTCTATGGCGAACTACCCGGACGAGCGGGGCGTGATCAAGTTCAATATTCGCATCGCTACCCCGCCTCCGGGCACGAAGCTTCCACCGGGAAAGATGTCGTCCTATGTGTTTAGCCTTAAACCGGGCGACAAGGTTAAGGTGTTCGGCCCCTTCGGCGAGTTCTTTGCTAAGGATACCGATGCAGAAATGGTGTTTATTGGTGGTGGTGCCGGCATGGCTCCGATGCGTTCGCATTTGTTCGACCAGCTTCGCAGGTTGCGTAGCGGTAGGAAGATTAGCTTCTGGTATGGCGCTCGAAGTCTGCGCGAGATGTTCTATGAAGATGACTACAACACGCTCGCGAAAGAGAATGATAATTTCGATTGGCATGTCGCACTTTCGGACCCACAGCCGGAAGACGATTGGTCAGGAATGACTGGTTTTATACACAATGTAGTGCTGGAAAACTATCTTCAGAATCATCCCGCGCCGGAAGACTGTGAATACTATATGTGCGGGCCACCGATGATGAACGCGGCAGTCATAAAGATGCTGAAAGACTTGGGTGTAGAAGACGAAAATATAGCTCTCGACGAATTCTCCTAGCAGAAACGCTGCTACTCGCGTGATACCGCCAACAGCGTAACGGGTTATGCCACATGAAAGAATTACTCAAACGTCATAGCTCTACAGCGATCTTTCTGCTCCTCCTTCTAGGTTCGGTTTTCTACTTTACTGATCGCGGCGAAGACATTCAGCAATTGACTGGTCTCACCATGGGTACCAGCTACCAGGTTCAGATCGTCGATATGCCTGAAGATATTGCTGCAGAAGACCTTGCTGCAGATATTGGCGAGTTATTGAACCAACTGGATACCAAAACCTTCTCTACTTACGCAAGTAATTCCGAACTATCCCGATTCAATCGACATGGAGTTAATGTTCCCTTTAGTGCCTCTGAGCAAATGATCGAAGTGCTGTTGATGGCACAGGAGATATCTGCGCTTAGCGGTGGCGCTTTCGATGTCAGCGTGGGCCCACTGGTGAATCTCTGGGGCTTCGGTCCCGATCTTGCCGTATTCGAGACGGTGCCTACACAGTCGCAAATAGATGCGGCACAGAGCCGGGTCGGTTTTCAGTTTCTACGGATTAGCCCTTCCAATCAGGAAATCTGGAAGACGCGGGATGTGTATGTAGACCTCAGCGCCATAGCGAAGGGCTATGCCGTAGATCAGCTAGCTGAATATCTAGACCAGATCGGCATAGATAACTATTTTCTGGAAATAGGCGGCGAATTAAAGATTAAGGGTTCGAAGCCCGGCAGCGAAGGCTGGGTGCCAGCGATAGAGGCTCCTGTAGACGCCGCCTCCCAGGTCTATCAGATTTTCTATAGCCGTGGTGATAATATAGCGGTGGCAGGTTCTGGCGACTACAGAAACTATTTCGAGGAAGAAGGGCAGCGCTATTCTCATGAGATTGATCCTCGAAGTGGTAGACCTGTCACCCATAGTTTAGCAGCGGCGTATGTAATCGATGAGTCGACGGCACGCGCAGATGCACTGGCGACCACCTATATGATTTTAGGGCCAGATGCTGCCGAGGCATTAGCATTGAGACAAGGACAGGCCGTCTATTTCATCTATAAAAGTGATGAAGACGGATTCGAAGATTATGTGAGTGCAGAATTTAGCCGCTACCTTGGGAACGATTTACAATAAGACGAGATTGAAATGACGAGTTTTCTAATTACATTTCTAGTCATGGCTGTGGTGATAGTGATCATGTCGATTGGCGTGTTGTTCGGCCGCAAACCCGTGCAGGGTTCCTGTGGCGGGATGAACAACATCGATGGATTAAAAGAATGTGAGGTTTGTGGCGGAGAAACTCAGAAATGCAAAAGAACTTAATGGAACTATGTTTCGTTACCTGCTAGAAGCACTTGCTCTAATTAGAGCATCCGAACCTGCTGGAGGAATCTTCCAGCGGCCACGAACTTGAAAGAATCAATTCGAATTAGACTCCATAACTAACAGAAGAAACCCTTCCAACAACCACTAACTGGAAAGAATTCTCGACAAGCCATCATGCAAAAAGAACACTTTGACATCATAGTTATAGGTAGCGGTCCTGCCGGTGAGGCCGCGGCCATGAATGCGAAGAAGAAAGGACGCACCGTTGCTGTCGTATGTGACCTTGAATTTGTTGGGGGCAGCTGTACACATTACGGAACGATACCCTCTAAAGCGCTCCGTCATTCGGTTAAAGAAGTCATGCAGTTCAATGCGAATCCCATGTTTAGGGATTTGGGTGACGCCAGGAAATTAAGTTTCCAGCAAGTATCGAAACATGCCGACCGCGTGGTCTATGAGCAAGTGCAAATGCGCACCGATTTCTACGACAGAAACCGCATACCCATCTACAAGGGCCAGGCTAGCTTTCTAGACAAGAATACGATCAAGCTTATAGGGAAGCGCAAAAAATTATCTGCTGGCCATTTTGTAATTGCCACTGGCTCTAGGCCCTATCATCCTCCTGGCGTCGACTTTTCGCATCCTCGTGTCTTCGATAGTGACACGATTCTAGGCATGGACTACTCGCCGCGTAAGGTTACCGTTATGGGCGCGGGTGTCATTGGCTGTGAGTATGCTTCTATATTTGGCGGACTAGGCTGCAAGGTAGAGTTAATAAACCCGTCTTCAGGTCTGCTTACGTTTCTCGATACCGAGATATCAGATGCACTGAGTTATCACTTGCGTAACCTCGGAGTGCGTAGTCGCCATAACGAGGAATTTGAGAAGATGGAGTACCACGATGACCACATCGTGACCTATCTCAAGTCAGGCAAGAAGATTCGCAGCGATATTGTGCTCTGGGCGAATGGTAGAAGCGGAAATACTAAGAACCTCGGCCTCAATCTGCTTGGGCTAAACACAAACAGCAGGCAGCAGATATCTGTGAACAACAAGTATCAGACGTCCGTTAAGAATATCTATGCGGCGGGAGATGTGATTGGCTGGCCGTCGCTCGCCGGTGCTGCCTATGATCAGGGTAGGGCTGCGAGCAATGCGATTGTCGCGCCAACTGAGTGTTATCACGTTGAACAGGTAGCAACGGGGATCTATACGATCCCTGAGATAAGTACGTTGGGCGCGACCGAGCAGGAGCTAACTGAGCAGAAAATACCTTACGAGGTCGGCAAGGCCTTCTTTAAGAACACCGCGCGGGCCCAGATTACAGGCGAGCAGGTGGGCATGTTGAAGCTGATCTTTCATTTCGAAACATTGGAATTGCTYGGTATTCATTGCTTCGGCGACCAGGCATCTGAGATCGTGCATATTGGTCAGGCGATCATGCGTCAGCCAGCTCCTGCGAACTCAATGAAATATTTTCTCACCACAACATTCAACTACCCGACCATGGCGGAAGCCTACCGTACCGCCGCACTTGATGGACTAAACCGAGTTTTTTAGGATAGCTGAGCAATTTTATTGCGCTGAGCACGAAGCGTTCCGCTGCGCTATGCAGTTTCACGCTAATTGATTCAGCCCCGTGGCTAGAGCTGCTTTGAGTGAATGAATGCTTCAGGACTCGCCGTTTTGAACAGTCCAAAAAGCCAGAGGTGTCATAGAATTGTTAAGAGATGCGCCGGGTCTTGCTATGATCAGAGAACAGCGTTAGTTTATTCTGCAGTGAATAGCAAAATGTGACGGGGCTGAAGCCCGCACCAGCAGGAGTGAATATGATAAGAACTGCCAGAGATATTCTTAAAGATAAAGGCGGTCACATGGTGACTATCAATTCCGACGCGACCATCTTTCAGGCACTAACAATCATGACCCAAAACAAAGTGGGTTCTATTGTGGTACTTGAAGAAGAAAAGATAATAGGTATCTGGACCGAGAGAGATTTGATGTTCCGTGCTATGGAAGAGGGGTTCAATCCAAAGGTAGCGCGTCTAAAGGATAATATGAGCGTTAACATAATATCGGCCAATATCGAAGAACAGGCTTATCAGCTCGCCGACAAATTTCTTGGCCGCCGTGTTCGTCATCTATTAATAGAAGAAGGTGGTGAATATATCGGTTTGCTTTCGGTGGGCGACGTAATGAAGGCTAACTTGCAGCAGAAGAATGAAGAGTTCGAAAAGCTGAATCAAATGGTTAGCTTGGAGTACTACGAGAACTGGAAAGAAGTTCAGTCGCAGCGCTAATTCGATCTACCGATCATGCGCATTTGAAGCGGACCCCTAATTTCTTGCAGGCCGCTTCCTGCGTGCGTTGAGCGAGACAAAATGCTTGCTATCGCGAAACTATCCGTGTAAATTTTCTAGCGATAATTAGTGTCAGACTTGTCTAGAGTTGTTTCACGATTTTAGAAAAGACAGGATGCTATTAATGTTTCAAATAATAACAATGCGAGCCCACAATCTCGGCCTGACCATAATCATTTCGTTCTAGTGTTCTTAGAACATTGTCAGCTAGCGGGCTCCCAAAAGAGTGGTTGATCTCTATGGGTAGTGACATACAGTCCCTGGCAATCCCTGCCAAAGGTTGTGATTTTGTAATGAATCACGATGCTGGGCTAACTTCCCTCGAAATTCTGTACCCCCACTCAAAATCCCAACTAAATTTAGAAGTGCTCTCTTTGTTGCCTTCGGCTGTGCAGACATATTTGCAGGCGGATGCTAGGTGTATTGAATATCGATCGGTAGGCTCAGAAGGGGCGGTTATTGCGTAGAAGGTATTAATGATTCAGCAGTCATTGAACAAAGTCCGGTAGCGGAGTTTGATTCGATGTGAATCCGGTAGACCGTGGGCCTAAAGCTTGTCGGGATGTTTGGAGTTAAGTGCTTGGAATTACCTAACGAATTGCTAGACGGTTTGAGACCGTTTCTTTTTTACTTCGCCTTGGTGATGGCTGTCGTGGTCGTTATGCTTGGGCTTTCCTATTTCCTCGGGCAGCGCATAACTGCTCACTCCAAAAATCTACCTTTTGAGTCTGGCATCGTCTCCGTGGGCAGTGCCCAATTTCGAATCTCGGTTCATTTCTACCTGCCGGCCATACTATTTATCATCTTCGACCTGGAAGTTGTCTTCCTCTTCGCTTGGGCTGTCGCCGTAAGAGAGGCGGGTTGGCCTGGTTTCATCGAAATCTCAGTATTCATCTTCATTTTAATCGCGGCCTTGTTCTATCTCTGGCGCATCGGCGCGCTCGATTGGCGCACACTCACGCAGAAACGGGAATTGAAAACCCTTTCCGGGCCTGGGGGCGTGACCAATAAAAAGGAATTCAAACTATGAGTTGGGAGCTGCAAAAAGCAGAAGATGCCTCATCACCACAGCCTGGTGGCAGTGCCATGGACGAGTTTATTCGGCGCAATGTGGTTATGGCGAACCTAGAGGATATGGTGTCCTGGGGTCGAAAGAACTCCATCTGGCCCTTTAATTTCGGTCTTTCCTGCTGTTATGTGGAGATGGCCACTGCGTTTACCAGTCGCCACGATCTAGCGAGATTCGGTGCAGAAGTGATCCGTGGCACGCCGAGGCAGGCTGACATGATTGTTATTGCAGGCACCGTGTTCCGTAAGATGGCGCCTGTGGTGAAGCTTTTATATGAGCAACTCCTAGAGCCGAAATGGGTTATTTCCATGGGCTCCTGCGCCAATTCCGGCGGCATGTACGATATTTATTCGGTAGTGCAGGGCGTGGACAAGTTCCTACCCGTGGATGTCTATGTTTCTGGTTGTCCGCCACGTCCCGAAGCCTTGCTGCAGGGATTGATATTGCTGCAGGAATCGATCGGCAGAGAACGGCGGCCACTGAGTTGGGTGATCAATGATCAGGGCATTATTCGGAAGGAAGCGAACCCGGTGCAGCGTATAGTGCGATCGCCCGATCGGATTGCCGCGACTGAGCTTCGCTCGCCAAATGAT
Source organism: SAR86 cluster bacterium (assembly GCA_002401885.1). Lineage (GTDB taxonomy): Bacteria > Pseudomonadota > Gammaproteobacteria > Pseudomonadales > Pseudohongiellaceae > UBA9145. The sequence continues at coordinate 22,134 of NVUL01000023.1, read as the reverse complement.
GTTTGATAATAACATATAAAACAACGATTTAAGATGGATAGTTAAAGTAAAGAACCGTGATGTTGAGCGCAGAAAATAACAGCAAATCTCCTGGCCAAGTGTCAGCCGCCCTAGAGCAGCTGCGCCAAGCGCATGGCGATCTCATCGTGGCCGAACAGGCTACCTGCGATGGCATGCCGACGGTGTGGATTGCGAGGCAGAGCATAGACACCGTGCTGCGGATGCTTAGAGATGAGACGACTCCTTGCTTCGAGATGCTGTTCGACCTTACCGCTATCGATGAGCGACTACGTAGCAACCGAGCCGGTCAGCCAGATAGCGAGTTCACCGTTGTCTATCACCTCATGTCCTTCTCCGGGAATTGCGACTTTCGCATCAAGGTCGCCCTTCAGGACAGCGATCTAAGTATTCCGAGTATTGTGCGCCTGTGGCCCAACGCGAACTGGTACGAGCGTGAGGCCTGGGACATGTTTGGTATTCAATTCGATGGCCATCCGAATCTCTGTCGCATCGTGCTGCCTCCAACCTGGAAGGGCCATGCGCTGCGTAAGGAGCACCCTGCCCGAGCAACAGAAATGGAGCCATTCACGCTCGATGATGAGCAATTGGACTTCGAGCAAGAAGCGCTAAAATTTAAGCCAGAAGATTGGGGGATGAAAAGGGAGTCTGAGAATTCTGAATTCATGTTTCTCAATTTGGGCCCCAATCATCCAAGTGTACACGGCGCCTTTCGCATTGCCCTGCAGCTAGACGGTGAGATCCTAGTGGATGCCGTGCCAGATATTGGCTACCACCATCGCGGTGCCGAGAAGATGGGCGAGCGACAATCCTGGCATACCTATATTCCTTATACTGATCGCATCGACTATCTGGGTGGGGTCTTGAACAATCTGCCGTACGTCATGGCAGTGGAGAAGATGGCGGGCATCGAGGTGCCGGAGCGGGTGAAGGTTATCCGGGTCATGCTTTGCGAGATGTTTAGAATCTGTAGTCACCTTCTGTTTTATGGCACTTTTGCACAGGACGTGGGGCAGCTCTCTCCAATCTTCTACATGTTCGTTGAACGCGAACGTATCTTCAACATTATCGAATCCATCTGTGGCGCGCGCATGCATCCTGGTTGGTTTCGAATCGGTGGTGTGGCACAGGACTTACCGAATGGCTGGGAGACGCGCATTCAGGAGCTGTTGGACTTCATGCCAGCCCGACTAGACGAATACGACAGCATGGTGATGAACAACGGCATCCTGAAGAGGCGGACTCAGGGCGTCGGTGTGTATGACACGAAAGAGGCGCTTAACTGGGGCGTGACCGGTGCGGGCTTAAGAGCCACAGGACTGGAGTGGGATTTCCGTAAACAGCGTCCTTATAGCGGGTATGAAAACTTCGATTTCGACGTGCCTATTGCTGTGAATGGCGATTCTTATGATCGCTGTGCAATCCGTGTCGAGGAGATGCGTCAGAGTCTACGCATCATTAAGCAGTGCATGGACAATATGCCGTCGGGCCATTACAAATCCGATCACCCGCTGACGACACCGCCGCGTAAAGAAAACACCATGCAGGATATTGAGACGCTGATTAACCACTTCCTGAGTGTTAGTTGGGGGCCGGTAATTCCTCCGAACGAGGTGACGGTGGCGGTCGAGGCGACGAAAGGAATTAACAGCTACTATCTCGTGAGTGACGGCAGCACCACTTCTTATAGGACGCGTATACGAACGCCATCGTTTGCCCATCTACAGATGATTCCGGAGATATCGCGAGGCTTTATGGTCGCGGACCTCATCGCCATCATCGCGAGTATCGATTTCGTTATGGCGGATGTAGATAGGTAGAAAGGCAGATAGAAAACGGTAAACGACAGAGAAGCAAAGAGACAAATGAGTCAGCAAGTAATAGCAAGCACAGCGAAGAAAGCTCGTAGCTTATCTCCAGAAGAGATTGTGGAGATCGAACACGAGATGACTTTGTATCCCGACAAGAAGGCGGTCGGGCTGGAAGCGCTGAAAATTGTGCAGAAACACCAGGGTTGGGTTTCTGACGAGAGTCTTCTTGGAATAGCGAAGTACTTGGATATTCCCGCGGCTGACTTGGAAGGTGTGGCGACGTTCTTTAACCTGGTTTATCGCCAGCAAGTGGGCAAGAACGTCATTTTATTTTGCGACAGCGTCAGCTGTTGGATCATGGGTTGCGAAGGCATCAAGGGTCATATTAAGGAGCAGCTCGCTATCGACTATGGGGAGACGACTGAGGACGGCGATTTTACGTTGATTCCAGTTCCCTGTTTAGGAGACTGCGACAGGGCGCCAGTAATGATGGTGGGCCCGGATCTGCATAGAAACCTGACGCCGGAAAAGATTGATTCAATCATTGCCGACTACAAGAACAAATAGGAATAAACGGAAACTTAAGTGGTAGCAAATCCATTAACTAAGAATATCGATATGTCTCGCCCGCCGCTGGACATCGCCGCCTATGAGGCGAACGATGGCTATCAAAGCGTGCATGCCATCGCGAAGGGATTGGGCCCGGAAGATGTTCTGGAGTTGGTAAAAGGTTCCGGTCTAAAAGGTAGGGGCGGAGCAGGCTTTCCAACCGGCTTGAAGTGGAGCTTCGTGCCTAGAGGGGATAACTCACCCGCGCAGAAATATTTGGTAGTAAATGCTGACGAGATGGAGCCGGGTACTTTCAAAGACAGGCTGTTAATGGAGGGCGACCCGCACCTCATGCTCGAAGGCATGATTATCGCCGCCTACACAATTCAGGCGAGTAAGGCCTATATCTTTTTACGCGGTGAATACACTGTCTCCGAGCAGGCTCTGCGCAAAGCGATAAAAGAAGCGTACGAGAAAGGCTATCTCGGTAAGAACATCCTCGGCACGGGTTTCGATCTCGATATCATTATGCACACGAGTGCTGGGCGATATATCTGCGGAGAAGAAACGGCCTTGTTGAATGCCTTGGAGGGTAAGCGAGCAAACCCGCGTGCCAAGCCGCCATTTCCTCAGGTGAGCGGGCTTTGGGGAAAGCCAACTATCGTCAATAACGTAGAAACTATTTGTAACCTGCCCGGAATTCTGACCTACGGTGTCGACTGGTATCACGGCTTGACGAAGGGTAGCGATCACGGCACAAAGCTATTCGGTGTCAGCGGCAAGGTTAAGACACCAGGCTGCTGGGAATTACCGCTTGGGCTTCCCATAAGAGAGTTGTTAGAAAATTATGCTGGCGGAATGCAGGATGGCTTAGAGCTCAGAGGTTTCCTCCCTGGTGGTGGGTCAACCGACTTCATGCTGCCGGAACACCTCGATGTAACACTGGATTACGACGAGATCGCGAAAGTAGGCAGCCGTCTTGCTACCGGCACAATGATTGTATTGGACGATAAGACTTGCCCGGTTGGGATGGTGGGAAATCTTATGAAGTTCTTCGCACACGAGTCTTGCGGCTTCTGCACGCCGTGTCGCGATGGCTTACCTTGGGTCGATCAGATCTTCCGTGACTTCGAGAAGGGTGAGGGCAGCGAAAAAGACTTACAGATCCTTCACGATCACGTTACTTATCTGGGGCCGGGTAGAACATTTTGTGCATTAGCGCCTGGCGCCACTGCGCCATTGGGTAGCGGACTGAAATATTTCAAAGAAGATTTCGAAAAACATATCACGGAGAAGCGCTGTAGCTATAAGCACTGATAATTTCAGTATTGCTTAGCTATGCTTGGAGTAACTGATGGCGAAAATTGTTATTGATGGGGTGGAACACGAGGTAAACCCCAATAACAATCTGTTGCAGGAGTGCCTGTCGCTGGGTCTAGACTTGCCTTATTTTTGCTGGCATCCCAGCATGGGTTCTGTCGGTGCCTGTCGCCAATGTGCGGTTACGCAATATCGCGATGCGGATGATAAAGAAGGCATGTTGGTGATGGCGTGTATGACTCCCGCTACCGACGGCGCGATTATCTCTATCGAGGACGAAGGCGCCAAATCCTTCAGATCCGATGTCATCGAGAGCCTGATGATCAGTCACCCGCATGATTGCCCTGTCTGCGAAGAAGGGGGCGAGTGTCATCTTCAGGATATGACGCAGATGTCGGGTCACAACTACCGTCGTTACGACAAGAAGAAGAGAACCCACCGCAATCAATATTTAGGCCCGCTGATCAATCATGAGATGAATCGCTGCATCACCTGCTATCGCTGCGTTCGATATTATGGCGACTATGCTGGTGGCACTGATCTATCGGCACAGGCTTCTCACCATCATGTCTACTTCGGAAGGCACGAAGAGGGCGTGTTAGAAAGCGAGTTCAGCGGTAATCTGGTTGAAGTTTGTCCCACGGGCGTCTTCACCGACAAGGCATTTAGCGAGAATTACAGCCGCAAGTGGGATCTACAGACGGCTCCCTCAGTGTGTGTTGGTTGTTCTGTAGGTTGTAACACCGCGCCAGGCGAACGCTACGGTAGCCTGCGCAGAATCGTCAATCGCTACAATAGCGAAGTAAATGGCTATTTCCTCTGTGACAGAGGGCGCTTCGGCTTCGATTTTGTAAACAACAGAGACCGCTTGTTAGAACCAGTACAGCGCGTCGATAACACGGGCGAGTTGTTGGCAGACGATCAAGTTAAGGCGCTCATTAAGGAATTCAAAGCAGACGGAACCATAGGTATTGGCTCACCGCGGGCTAGCAACGAATCAAATTTTGCGCTGCGCACTATGGTGGGCGAAGAAAATTTCTACGCGGGTTATTCCGACGTCGAACATAAGTCGATGCAGGTGATACTGGATCTAGCGAGCGACACGGCATTTCATAGCCCTAGCGTGCGCGAAATCGAAACCGCCGATGCGGTGTTGATACTCGGAGAAGATGTAACCAATGTGGCGCCGCGCATCGCACTAGCGCTGCGTCAGTCAGTACGTAACAAGGCCAAGGATCTCGCAGACGAGAGCAGAATACCCCAGTGGCAGGATGCGGCTGTGCGCGAGCTCGCGCAGAACGAGCGTAGCCCGCTGAGCATTCTCAGTCCGGCAGTAAGCAGGCTCGATGACGTGACTTCCGATAGAATTATCGAATCACTGGCCATCGTAGTTGCGTTGGGGCATCAGATTGCGAACAAGATATCAGCATCCGCTCCAAACGCGGTTGCCTCCACAGAGCATAGCGAAGTAATCGAGAAGATAGCCCTGCAGCTAAAGGCTGCGAAACGACCTTTGATTATCGCGGGTAACAGCAATGGCAGCGATGTGATCAAGGCCGCCGCAAACATCGCTAGAGCTTTGCATGATGATAGTGACAAGTCTGCGATAGATCTTTGCCTGTTAGTTCCTGAAGTAAATAGCGTAGGCATGGGCTTGATGGCCAGCGCAGCAAATCCACTCGGGTCTGCATTGGAAAAATTACAAAGTGGCGAGGCGAAGCGAGTTATCGTGCTGGAAAACGACCTCTACCGTCGAGCCGCGAAGGCCCAAGTAGATGCAGCGCTTACAAAGGCTGAAAAAGTGTTGGTTCTGGATCAATTGCCCACGGCAACAACAGCCAATGCCGATGTGATTCTTCCGGCCACTGCGTTCTCGGAACACGAGGCTACGTATATTAATTATGAGGGCAGGGCACAGCTCAGTTTCCAAGTGCATCAGTGTCAAAAGCAGGCGCAACCTTCTTGGCGCTGGATATGTGACGCTGAACATGTCGACGATCTGGTCGAACGTTGTTGTAACGAGGCTCTAGGCTTCGCACGACTACGCGAGGTATTGCCAGGAGAGAATCCGTTCGTAGCAGGCATGAAGGTGCCACGGCAATCTCATAGATACAGTGGCCGCACCGCGATGGTCGCGAACGTRAATGTGCAYGAGCCCAAACAGATGGAAGAYAACGAATCCGTTATGTCTTTCTCGATGGAAGGCATACCCGCGCAGAAGGATGCGAGYGTMCTCGCGTCTTCATGGGCACCGAAGTGGAACTCAAATCAATCCATCAGCAAGTTTCAGGACGAGGTAAACGGCGAGTTGAAGCAGGGGCACGTAGGTTGCCTGTTGATAGAGAGGAAAGATTCCAGCGGCAGTTATTTCGATGCCACGCCTGATTCGGTAGAACCATCGGCTAAGCAGCTGCGCTTGGTTTTTTCCTATCAAATATTTGGCAGCGACGAATTAAGTGGGCGCTCCAAGCCTATTCAGGCGCGAATGACAGATGCTTACATTGGCCTGTCGCCAACGGACGCGCAAGAGAGAAATTTAAGTCAGGGTGACGTGGCAACAATCAGCCCATTGGGCTCCCCTGTAGTGGTTTGCATTCGCACCGGCATCAAAGCCGGTACCGCCTTGCTGCATTGTGGTGATGGCAATATCAGCCCCGCCGATTTTTCTGGTTTGATCGAGGTAGAGAAGAGCGCCGCTCAGTCCACGATACTAGGCATTGGTAACTTGATCGTAAGCGATATCCAGGAAAAGGAAATCAACTCATGACATTCGAAGTGGGTTCCGGTTTAAGCATAGGCGTAATATTGGCGACGGTTATTCTCGTCGCGGCTATGCTGATATGGGTAGAGCGCCGGTTGTTAAGTTTCTGGCAGGAACGGCTCGGGCCAAACCGTGTGGGCCCTTTCGGTCTGCTGCAGGTCGTCGCCGATATGATTAAGATTTTCACCAAGGAAGACTGGGTTCCTCCTTTCGCGGACAAGTTCAGTTTCGTGCTGGCGCCCGCCATCATCATGACGGTGATCTTGATGAGTTTTAGTGTCGTCCCGTTTGCTCCTGGTGTTGGAGTTGTCGATTCGAATATAGGTGTGCTCTTCGTTCTCGCGATGGCATCGCTTGGGGCTTATAGCGTCATGTTGGCTGGTCTTTCGTCCGACAACAAATATGCCTTGTTAGGCGCATTGCGTGCTGCAGCACAGATGATTAGCTACGAAGTCTTCATGGGCATCTCCATTCTTGGTGTTGTCGCTCTTGCCGGCACGTTTAATCTGCGCGAGATCGTGCTGGCGCAAGAAGAGAACGGTTGGTATGTCATTCCGCAATTCATTGGTTTCGTGATTTTCTTGATCGCAGGCATTGCCGAGAGTCACCGCCTACCGTTCGACATACCCGAGGCAGAACAAGAAATCTGCGCGGGTTATCACACTGAATACTCAGGCATGAAGTTTGGCATGTTCTTCGTTGGGGAATACCTCGGCTTGGTATTGATAGCTTCGTTAATCACAGTATTGTTCTTCGGTGGTTGGCTAGGGCCAGCATTTTTGCCGCCCATAGTTTGGTTTTCATTGAAGGCATTTGCATTTATAGCCTTCTTCATTTTATTGCGTGCCGCTATTCCGCGTCCGCGCTATGACCAACTGATGAGCTATGGTTGGTTATTCCTATTGCCGGTTTCTCTATTAAACCTGCTGATTACCGGCGTAATTATTTTGAGTACATCCTAATGTTGCGAATATTTGGAGAAAGATATGCTCACCCTGATTAAGGACACACTGACGAGTCAGGTGGTTACCCTCTGGCGGGTGTTCTCGCATCTGTGGGTAAAGGCAGACACTGTCGAATATCCTGATGAGCAACCGTATATGTTTCCGCGCTGGCGCGGCCGCATCATACTCAGTCGCGATCCAGACGGAGAAGAGCGTTGTGTAGCCTGCAACCTCTGCGCGGTAGCGTGTCCTGTGGACTGCATCGCTCTGCAGAAAACCGAGGATGAGGAAGGGCGTTGGTATCCTGAATTTTTCCGTATCAATTTCTCTAGATGCATTATGTGCGGTTTCTGCGAAGAAGCCTGCCCAACGAACGCCATTCAGCTTACGCCGGATTTCGAGATGGCGGAGTACAAGCGGCAGGACATGGTTTGGGAAAAGGAAGACTTATTGATCGACGGCACCGGGAAATATCATGATTACAATTTCTATCGTGTCGCGGGTAAGAAGATCGGTGGCAAAGACAAGGGTGAGGCACGCAATGAAGCCGTGCCTGTTAATGTGAGGAGTCTGTTGCCGTGATCCTGCTCTTCTACATAGCCGGTGCTGTAGCTGTCATTTCGACGGTAGCGGTTATCCTGCAGACGAATATTGTGCACGCGCTTATCTATCTGATCTTGTCGCTCTTGGCCGTAGCCGTTTGTTTCTATGTGCTGGGTGCACCATTTGCCGCCGTGTTAGAGGCGATCGTCTACGCCGGTGCGATCATGGTGCTATTCCTGTTTGTGATTATGATGCTGAACATGGGGCAACATAGTATCGATCAGGAACGCAGCTGGATGGGGCCAAAGGTTTGGATCGTGCCCTCAATATTAGCTTCGGTGTTATTAGCACAACTACTTACGGTAATTACACAATATGATCACGAGCTCGCATTGACGACAGTCGATGTAATGGAAGTGAGTGCGTTGCTGTTCGGCCCTTATGTGTTGGCGGTCGAATTGGCTTCACTATTGTTGCTTGCAGGTCTGGTTGCCGCTTACCACTTAGCAAAGAAATGAACTGGAAAAAGTGAAAGAGAACGAAATGTTAAAGCAGTACACACAGATAATTCAATTGAATGGGCAGAGATAGGCGATGGAGTCGATCCCAATTGAACATGGACTGATACTGGCCGGCATATTATTTGCGCTTGGATTAGTCGGTGTATTGACGCGGCGCAACATCGTGTTCGTGCTCATGTCGCTCGAAATCATGATCAACGCGAGTGGCCTGGCCTTCATCGTGGCGGCATCGCGCTGGGAGCATGCCGACGGCCAGATTATGTTTCTCATGATACTTACCTTGGCTGCCGCGGAAGTGGCTGTGGGCCTAGGTCTTATTATTCAAATGTATCGGCGTTACCACACGGTTGATATCAATGTGTTAAGTCAGATGAAGGGATAGGGGCAGGAAGCTAGCGTGCAAGATCTAATTTGGCTATTACCGACGTATCCGTTGCTGGGCTTTCTAAGTCTAGTACTTACTAGTGGGAATCTGCCGAAGAAAGTGGTTGGTGCTATCGGTGCCGGGTCTATAGGTCTGTCGTTCCTAACCGCAGCCGTGATCGCCTATCAGTTTCTAGGCTCGGGTGAGACGCACCTTGTTGTTGAGATGTGGACCTGGATGGCAGTAGGGAACTTCACTCCGGGTTTCAGTTTCTATCTAGATGGTCTTGCGGTGGTCATGATGCTGATCATCACTGGGGTAGGTTTTTTGATTCACCTCTACTCCGCAGGTTTTATGCTGGACGATCCTAGTTACAGCCGCTTCTTCGCTTATATGAATCTGTTTGTAGCTTCGATGCTTGTGTTAGTTCTAGCTGATAACTTGCTGCTTCTTTATCTAGGATGGGAAGGAGTGGGCTTGTGTAGCTATTTACTTATAGGGTTCTGGTATGAGAAACCAGAGAACGGTTATGCGGCAAGAAAGGCATTCATCACGACTCGCGTCGGAGACACTTCGATGGCGATTGGCCTATTCCTGTTGTTCGCTGAGTTGGGCACCCTAAACATACAAGAGATGTTGCATGCAGCCGAGACTCAATGGGCCGTCGGTTCTGGTCTAGCCGTTGCAGCTTCTCTACTACTACTCGGTGGTGCGGTGGGTAAGTCTGCACAACTTCCGCTTCAGACTTGGTTGCCGGATGCGATGGCTGGCCCTACGCCGATCAGCGCGTTGATTCACGCCGCGACAATGGTTACTGCCGGTGTCTATTTGGTTGCGCGTACTCATGTGTTGTTTGAACTAGCGCCGAACGTGCAGCTTTTGCTCGCATGGATAGGCCTGATTACTTTGTTGATGGCTGGCTTCACGGCCATGACACAGCACGATATCAAACGAATTCTCGCCTACTCAACGATCAGTCAGATTGGCTATATGTTCCTAGGTTTGGGCGTTGGTGCATGGTCGGCCTCAGTTTTTCATCTGATGACTCACGCGTTCTTCAAGGCCTTGTTATTCCTAGCTGCGGGCACGGTAATTCACAGCCTGCATCACGAGCACAGCATCTTTAAGATGGGTGGTAAGCGCAAGCAACTTCCAATCGCCTTTGCCTCATTTATGATAGGCAGCCTCGCCTTGGCGGCTTTTCCATTCACTTCGGGCTACTTCAGTAAGGATGAGATTCTTATTGCAGCTTTAGAGATGGAAGGGCCTGGCATGATTCTCTGGCTAGGCGGTGTACTAGGTGCCTTCCTCACTGGTATCTACAGTTTTAGGCTCGTGTTCGTCGTGTTCTTCGGTGAGAGCAAGGGGCATCATGAGGAGAAAGAGGTCGCAGGACTTAGCATGGCGACCCCGCTAATAATTCTAATGGTATTCGCGTTGTTTGGCGGTTGGATCCAGATCCCCGTCGACGCGGTATTTAGTCATGGCGAGGTTCATGAAGAGCACCACATCAGTAACCTAATGCACGCGATCATGATCGTCGTTCCACTATTGGGTATTGGAGTCAGCTATCTGTTCTTCATGTCGAAAACATTCTCGGTAGAAAAACTCATGGCCAATCCGCTAGCGACGCGGCTGCATGGATTCTGGTTTAGCGGATGGGGAATGGATGCGCTCTACAGCTTCCTCTTCGTAAGGCCATTCGTATTCCTAGCTCAGGTCAACAAGAACGACCTAATCGATGCTGTATACGCTTTGCTTGTGGAAATTACTCGGGTCGCCCACGTAATGATAGCTCGCACGCAAACCGGGCAGCTACGTTGGTATGCGCTTAGCATCGGCGGCGGCGTGGTGCTCTTGATCACCCTAGGAGTGGTGCTATGATTTTAGTGGTGCTCATAAGCATCTTGTTTCTGGGTGGTGTGCTCGCCTGGTTGTCTGAAGGCTTGGACTCTAAGTTTCCAAGGGTAGTTGCATTGGCAGCTGTGGTGATCGATCTGCTGGTCATGATGGTTCTTGTGGGGGCGGATGCCGAGGGTTCTGGCTGGATCGTTCAGCTCAATGCGCAGTGGATACCGCGCTTCGGTATTTCCTTTCATCTGGCGGCGGATGGGCTAAGCGTCCTGATGATGCTGCTAACAGCCTTTCTAGGAATTATTGCAGTTGGCTCGGCTTGGGATGAGATTACCGAGAGGACTGGATTCTTCTATTTTAATTTGCTCTGGACTCTTGCAGGCGTTATCGGCGTCTTCACCGCGCTCGATCTCTTCCTGTTTTTCTTCTTCTGGGAAGTCATGTTGATTCCGATGTATTTCATCATCGCGATCTGGGGACATGAGAATAAGAACTACGCCGCGATGAAGTTCTTTATCTTCACGCAGGTCACCGGAATGCTGATGCTGATATCGATACTGGCATTGGCGTATTTTCACTACATACAGTTTGGTTGGTTTAGTTTCGATTACTTCGATCTGCTGAAGGTAAGTACCAGTAGCGCGATAGAAATGTGGATCATGCTTGGGTTTTTCATTGCCTTCAGTACTAAGCTACCGAGTTTTCCTTTTCACTCTTGGCTGCCCGATGCCCATTCGCAGGCGCCGACTGCGGGTAGTGTACTTCTGGCCGGAGTGCTACTGAAGACCGGAGCTTATGGTCTGATAAGATTCGCCGTGCCGCTCTTTCCAGAAGCGTCGATGCAATTCGCACCGTTCGCAATGACGCTAGCGGTTATCAGCATTCTGTACTGCGCCAAGGTGGCCTTCGCGCAAACAGATATAAAGCGCCTGATTGCCTACACCAGTGTGAGTCACATGGGTTTCGTTATGCTCGGCATCTATGCGTGGAACGAACAAGCGCTACAGGGTGCCGTAATGACGATGTTGGCTCACGGTCTAAGTGCTGCGGCATTGTTTATGCTAGCGGGTGGCTTGCAGCATCGAATTCATACACGTGATATGGACCATATGGGAGGGTTCTGGCCGAAAGTGCCAAGACTATCCTTCGTCGCCCTGTTCTTTTCTATCGCTGCATTAGGTATGCCCGGCCTAGGCAACTTCGTCGGTGAGTTCCTTGCATTGTTAGGCGCATTTCAGGCGAGCATTGGTCTGACCGTTGCTGCCGCATTTGGCCTCATCTTTGCATCGGTCTATTCGCTCTGGGTTATTCAGAAGGTTTTTCATGGGGTGTATCGAAACTCGGATTTCGATGACACGCACTTGCACGACCTGACGCGTCGCGAGATGTTCTATTTCGGGGCGATGATGATTGGTTTGATTTGGATGGGTATGTACCCACAGAGCTTTTTGGATATGTCGTCCACTACCCTGACGAATTTACTTAACGAAACTGGGCAACTTCTCTTCGCACAGGGCAGCGAGCTATGATTACGTCGTTCAATGATTTGCTGCCCCTAATGCCATTGCTTATAGTGACGGCGACGTCCGTAATAGCAATGCTGATGATCGGTATACGCCGCAGCTATATCACCACCGGTAGCATAACGATTACAGGTCTATTGGCGGCCACTCTAGTTGCCGTTTCAATGATGGACTGGACGAATCAGCAAGTTACACCGCTGCTTATTATCGATCAGTACAGCCTGTTATTTACCGTTGTCGTGTGCGCATCGGCCATGGTTCTTGCTGTCCTGAGCTTTCCCTATTTCTTCGAGTTGGATGATCAAAGGGAAGAATACTTCCTGTTGCTAACGGTCGCGACTATCGGCGCTATCGTGATGGTGAGTAGCAATCACTTCGTGAGTACCGTGTTAGGCCTCGAGACACTCAGTATGTCTCTGTATGGCATGATCGCGTACCCCTTGCATAGTGCGAAGTCGGCGAAGTTTCCGTTAGAGGCGGCGGTTAAATATCTGGTCCTCTCGGCGGCGGCATCTGGTTTTATCTTGTTCGGTATGGCGCTGATCTATGCGCAGACTGGGACGCTTTCTTTCGCCAGCGTTACTGAACTGCCCGCGGCAGGATTGGGAGATAGTTATACGATTATAGCGTTGCTGATGGTTGTTTCTGGCATGGCATTCAAACTCTCGCTGGCGCCGTTTCATATGTGGACGCCTGATGTTTATGAAGGAGCTCCGCTGCCCGCCACTGCGTATCTGGCAACGATCGGTAAGGCGGCGATGTTCGTCGTGCTGCTGCGCTTCGTACAGATTAGTGAAGCCTTGAGCTTCGATTCAATGGTGACTGTTCTCACTCTTATTGCCGCTGCGTCGATGTTAGCGGGCAATCTACTTGCATTGTTGCAAGACAACCTGAAGAGAATCCTGGCCTATTCATCTATCGCGCACATGGGTTATCTGCTGCTGGCCCTAGTCGCTGGACACCATGTCACAGGTACAATCGCTGTCGAGGCAATTACGTTCTACCTGATCGCCTATGTGATTATGTCGTTGGGTGCATTCGGCGTGGCGTCAGTCATATCTTCGAGTGAGAAAGAGTTCGATTCGATAAAGGAGTACCGGGGGCTTTTTTGGCGCAACCCCTTGTTGGCTACAACTTTCATCGCGATGCTGCTTTCTCTCGCAGGCATCCCCCTCACCATAGGATTTATAGGCAAGTTCTATATTTTCCTAAGCGGAATTGAAGCAGGACTTTGGGTGTTGCTAGGCGTGTTGGTATTGGGCAGTGGTATTGGCCTCTACTACTATCTTCGAATCATTTATCGCATGTTCATGCCAGAAAAACATTCGCAGCCTTATCGGGTTGGCGGCGTGGAGAGCGTGAGTTCCTACGGCGTGCTCGCAATCCTGTTATTCTTGTTGCTGTTGTTTGGTGTCTACCCCGCGCCAATTATGTCGATCGTTGCCACAGCATCTGCATACATCTAAGTTTTTTAGGCTGATTCTGGAAGTGAACCGCGCTCTGTCGAGGCGCTGTTTGGCCTGGTGGACAGTATGTCTCATTTTCTAAAAGAGTATTTCCCGCAGTTAGCTGTGCTAGCTGCCTTCTTTGTCCTGCTCGGGGTGCTCAATCTCGTAACGCGGGATGACTTGTTGGAGGCACGGCAAGAATTTGATCGACGTAATCTCTATCAATTTTTCGAAGCGGGCAGCTTTGACAACGATCTAGTTCTGGATAGCTACCTGCTTCCAGCTGTTGCTGAGGACGAAAAGCTCAGCAATCTGCATCTACTTAATTTGGATAGAGACCGACTTGCCTACATCGCGAGAAAGGATGGTCAGGCGGTGGCCATCGCGGTGCCTGCGATTGCAGAAGATGGATTCAATGGCAAGATTAATCTATTAATCGCAGTCGACATGTTCGGTCGTATTAGCGCCGCTCGTGTAATCGAAGACATCAATTCCGAGCAACTCTTCGGGGTGGTAGATGTCATAGATTCGAAATGGATGAACGGGTTTACAGGGAACAGTATGCGCGACATCCTGCGCCTAAGCTGGCAACCGATTACCGCTGAGAACGAATACGATCAATTCGTTGGGGCATCGATTACGCCTAAATCAGTGGCAAACCAGATATACGATGCGCTCGTGTTCTATCAATCGAATCGAATCGAGCTCATGCGGGGCAGTCGAGGAAGTCGAGAAGGCCGAGAAAGTTAAGGGAGCAATGTGACATTCAAAGATCACTTCTCAGGGCATGCACAGGCTTATGCCGACGCGCGACCTAGCTATCCCGATCAACTGTTTGAATTTCTGCATTCTCAGTGTGAGCAGCATGATCTGGTCTGGGACTGCGCAACAGGAAATGGGCAAGCTGCTGTGTCTCTCGCCAAGACCTTCAAGCGCGTAATTGCGACCGATGGTAGTGCTGAGCAGGTAGAGCAGGCGCAGGCGGCCGGGAATATCGAGTATCGACAGATGACTGCCGAACAGCCGCTGCTCGAGAAAAATTCATGTGACCTGATCACGGTTGCACAGGCGCTGCACTGGTTTGATACTGACGTGTTCTTCGATAACGCTAAAAGCTGTCTCAAGCCTGAGGGTGTTTTGGCGGCGTGGTGTTATGCGGTGCATCAGATCAATGATCCAATAGATGCCGTTGTGGGAAAATTGTACGAGGAAATATTGGGCGAGTATTGGCCGCCAGAAAGGCGGCTGGTTGAGAACCACTATCGTGACATTAGCTTTCCTTTCGCGACATGCTTCGAGCGGAATTTTGTGATGACTCGAGAATGGAGCTTGCAGCAGCTTTGCGGCTACCTCACTTCGTGGTCGGCGCTACAGCGCTATAGGAAAAAGAATGGAAGCGATCCATTGGAGCTAGTTATGCAAGACCTTCGTCAGGCCTGGGGAAGGGAGCCCGAGGAAACCCAAGTAGTGACCTGGCCGTTGACAGTGAAGCTCGCAAGGATGTAGAGCGTTGCCAGGGTGCGCCACCTTGGTATTGAGGTCTAATCAGACTATCATTGTGAGTTCGACAGACAGCGAAGGGCACTCATGTCTACAAGCAAGATTTCGGTTATTGGTGGCGGTAGCTTCGGCACGGTGATCGCCAATATTACTGCAGAAAATGGCTATGATGTCAGTTTCTGGATGCGTAGCGAATTGCAGGCAGAGCAGCTCAATCGTACTCGCGAAAACTCGCAGTACTTGCCTAATTACCCGCTCAACGAGAGAATCGTCGCTACGCACGATATGGCGTCAGCGGTACAAGACAGTGGCCTAATTTTCGTCGCCGTCCCGAGCTCCTCATTTCGGCAGGTCGTAAGAGACATGGTGCCGTATATCCCGGAGGACACCGTGCTTGTTAGCACAACGAAGGGAATAGAGTCGGGCAGCTTCGATATGATGACTCAGATATTGAATCAGGAAGCGCCGAACGCCAAAGTAGGTGTGTTAAGTGGTCCTAATCTAGCATTGGAGATCGCGAAGAAAGACCTCACTGGCACCGTGATTGCGAGCCCTGATGAAGAAGTGCGCGAATTGGTCAAGAGTGTGCTTAAGTCTAAGTATTTTCGAGTCTATGCGAATAACGACATGTTCGGTGTGGAATTGGGTGGCTCGCTTAAAAATATCTATGCCATTATCGCGGGCATAGCGGCGGCTCTTGGTATGGGTCATAACACCAATAGCATGTTAGTGACTCGCGCCTTAACGGAGATGGCCAGATTCGGAAAAGAGTTAGGTGCTGACCCGATGACGTTCTTGGGTTTGGCGGGCGTGGGCGATCTGGTTGTCACCTGCTCGACCCCGTTGAGCCGGAACTACAGAATTGGTCTTGCGCTAGGCAAGGGTACTCCGCTAAAAGAGGCGGTTGCCGAGTTGGGGCAGGTGGCTGAAGGAGTGAATACGGTAAAGTTGGTACAAGAGAAAGCCGAAGAATTAGGAGTCTATATGCCATTGGCGAGGGGGTTATATAAGATAATTTATGAAAATGATTCTCTTGAGAATATAATTTCGTCGTTGATGCTTAGTGAGCAGGCCCTGGATGTTGAGTTCGCTGCGAATGCAGATAAAATTTTAGATTAGTGTCTGGTATTACTTAGGTAAAAACCGTTAAGAAGTGTACGCCGCGCGGCTGGAAATTAAGCGCTAGATAATCGAACTAACAGATAGGCATTGAGGCGATCGCGCCTTCAAAAGTATAAGCAGGGGAACTACATGTCAGATGAACTAAACGAAATTGTAGATAATATTACGCAGCCATCGGCTTGGATTCGAGTGCTGTTCATGACCCTCTTTGCTGTTGCTTCCTATTTTGTTTTACTTCCTTTGATTCTCGTGTTGAGTATCGCGCAAGCGCTATTCGCGCTTATCACCGGCAAGGACAATGCTAACTTAAGGTATTTCGCCGCTACGCTCGAGCTGTATATTTCGCAGCTCATCAAGTTCATGACTTATATTTCCGAAGTGAAGCCGTATCCATTTTCTGACCTTCCCGAAGTAGAAGACGACTCACTACAAGAAAAGCCCGCTCCCAAGAAATCGAACGAGGAGGCGAATGAAGCTGCGGCGTCGACTACAAGCGCAGTTGAAAAGAAACCTGCCGCCAAGCGAAAGACTGTTAAAAAGAAGGCTGCTAAAAAGAAAGCAGCGAAGAAAGCCCCCAAAGCTACAGAGAAACCAGAAGCGGATACAGGAAGCGGCGACGTCAGCGACTCCTAAAACAGTACTCGGTCTACGCCTGAGAAGAGACTTATAGATGCTAGTTTATTTGTTACGTCATGCAATAGCAGAAGAGACTGCCGCAACTGACTCTGTAAGAGACTTAACTGCCGAGGGGCTGGCTCAGGCGCGTTCGATTACTGAGAAATTTAAGCCGTATGCACCTGCGATGGATACAGTGCTGTGCAGCCCCTATAATAGGGCGCAACAGACGGCGTCTGCCGTGATGACGCTATTTCCAGATATCGCTCTTACCCTTGATGAAAGCATAAAACCCGGCGGCGATGTCTATGGCGTGTTAGACGCTATCGAGGAGTTCGGTGGGCAGCACCTCTTGATTGTTGGTCACAACCCATTCCTATCTAACTTGCTGTCGGTGATCGTGGATGGCACTATGGAGTCGCATCGCTACGTGGATAACGCAACGTTGCATTGCGTATCGATGGATGTGGTAGCTCCAGGATGCGGTGAAATTGTTTATACCTTAGAGCCATGAGTAAGCCATGATTTTTGGACCTTATCAATTTACAAGCCGACTCCCACTATTAGTATTTCTATTGGTTGGTTTTCCCACGGTGGGCGCTGCGCAATCCGCAGATATCGTTGTCGGTTTTAGTGATCATAGTCTGATCGCCGGCTTCTCTGACGCGGAAATCATTGAGCGAGAATTGCACAAAGATGTCAACTACCGAATCATCCTTGGCGCATTGGAGAGAATTCGTGGAGATGTGATACCGGAAGATTTTGAGAGGCTCAGAGGGGACGTCACGAAGATAACCTACGAAGTGTCGCAGGAGTTTACTGGCGACGAGGTCTATGCGTTTTATCAGGAACAATTAACAAGCGAAAATTATGAGCTGCTGTATAGCTGCGAGGGTAGGGAATGCGGCAGCAGTAACTATTGGGCCAACGATATATTTAGAAACCGAATTCTCTACGGACCGGAACGCAATCAACATTTCATGGCTTTTCGTGCGAATTCTGCTCTGGAGAGCGACCCTTATTTCTCCTTGTATATTATTACGCGGGTCAACAGAAAAATTTATGTCTACATAGAGATTGTCGAGCCAGGGGGAACTCAGGAGCTAGAACAAATTGCGGCGCTAGTGGAGATAGAAGAACCGCGGATCCCAGAACAAGAAAGTGGTACAGCAGATGCAAATTTGCTGCAGCGACTACGCCAGCAGGGGAGTGTGGTTCTGCCCTCTTTCAGTTTTCAATCGAACGACAGCCTAGTTACGCCAGTCGATCTGGAGTTACTAGTTAGCGCGCTGAATTCTGATCAATCGCTTTCTATTTATGTCGTCGCGCACCTGAAACAAGATGGCCAGTCACTGCAAGAGTTAATGCAGCGACCCACGGCAAGAGCGAATTCGCTTAGACAGGCGTTGATTGCAGCCGGCATTGAGGCGCAGCGGATCGAGGCGGCTGGAGTGGGTCCGTTGGCACCTAACTGTGCCAGTGGAAATTGCGAAGAACGCATCGAGATAGTGCTGCGTTAAGCAAGCTCTACTTATTTAGTAGAGAGAGAAATTCCGCACGTGTTGACTGGCTATTTCTGAATGCGCCCAGCATGCAGGACGTGGTCATTATCGAATTTTGCTTCTGAACTCCGCGCATCATCATGCACATATGTTGCGCCTCGATGATCACTGCCGCGCCAGCTGCTTGGGTTTTCTCTACGATACAATTAGCGATCTCGTTAGTCAGGTTTTCCTGAATCTGTAAGCGCCGAGCGAAGACATCAACAACTCTCGCTACCTTTGAGAGGCCAATGACTTTTCCATTTGGAATGTATGCAACATGGCACTTTCCGATAAATGGAAGCATGTGATGTTCGCACATCGAGTATAGCTCGATATTTTTTACGATAACCATCTCGTCGGTGTCGGATGGAAATAGGGCCTTGTTGATGACATCGTCGATATTCATCGAATAGCCCTGAGTTAAGAACTCCATGGCCTTTGCCGCTCTCTTAGGCGTATCAACCAACCCCGCGCGCGTAGGGTCCTCGCCAATTTGTTTGAGAATTTCTAGAAAAGCCTGTTCCATAGTTGTTCACCATTCTGTGGGGCTGATTGCCGCCGTAGCACGCGGTATTTGTAAGTCGTAAAACGCCGGTCTTGGTTTTTCTCGTAGCGTCGTCTCAGTATGAGATGGGCGAGATTACCATATTATCCGCTTATTGAAGAATCTCTAGGCCATTTGTTGTTTGCTGGACACTTTCGTCTAGAGACATCGGCTACAATTGCATAATCGGTCAGTTAAGCTAAAGGAACAAATTGAAAATCCAAGAATCACTACAGCAAATGGCTGCTCGTTTGGACTCGGCGGATCTGTGTTATGGCCACGGCACCGACAACTCGCTGGATGAGGCCTTCTATCTCATCTATGGTCTGTTAGGAATTGACTTTGCGGATGAGCAGGCGGCGCAGCGTGAGCTTAGCGTTGGAGAGGAGGCGATGCTCGAGACTGCTCTGACGCGTAGAATCGACGAGCGTGTGCCAACTGCCTACTTGGTGGGGCGCGCCTGGTTCGCTGGGCATGAGTTTTACAGCGATGAAAGGGCGCTTGTGCCGCGATCTCCGATAGCAGAATTGATCAACGGTCAATTCGAACCACTGTTGCATAAGCCAGCAGGCAAGATCT
The DNA here is from genome assembly GCA_002401885.1 of SAR86 cluster bacterium. GTDB lineage: Bacteria > Pseudomonadota > Gammaproteobacteria > Pseudomonadales > Pseudohongiellaceae > UBA9145. The sequence goes on along the minus strand of NVUL01000023.1, from coordinate 2,574 downwards.
TGGATATTTGCACGGGCGGGGGAAGCATCGGAATCGCTATTGCCTTACTATGGCCTGATAGTGAAGTCGATCTGGCGGACATCTCTGCAGATGCGTTAGATCTCGCGAAGAAGAACATTGCGCTGCATGGCTTAGGAAGCCGGGTTAGAGCGATAGAGAGTGATCTGTTTGATGATATCGATTCACGTTACGACCTCATCGTAGCGAATCCGCCCTATGTGCCCGTGCAGGAATACGACGAGTTGCCTGCTGAATTTGCCCGAGAGCCCTCGTTGGGGCTCATCAGCGCCGATGATGGCCTGCAAATACCTCTTAAAATTTTACGGGATTCGGTCGATTATTTATCTGTTGAAGGCCTTTTGGTGATGGAGGTTGGTTATAGCCATCCCCAATTGTCCGAGCGTCTCAAGCAGGTTCCTCTGCTCTGGTTAGAGTTCGAGCAGGGGGGCGAAGGGGTGCTAGCCCTTACAGCTAGGCAATTACAGCAGTACAGAGAACAGTTTAATTAGTGTACAATCGCCTGTTTTTCGGCCCTTCTGTCAGTATCCGCCAGATTTAACTTCTTTACTCGAGTGCTCAGATGTCAGGAAACAGTTTCGGTAAATTATTTACAGTAACCAGCTTTGGCGAAAGCCATGGGCCTGCGCTCGGCTGCGTGGTCGATGGTTGCCCTCCAGGCATGGAGCTAACCGAAGCTGACATGCAGCATGATCTGAATCGCCGCAAGCCAGGTCAGAGCCGCTTCACGACTCAAAGGAGAGAAGACGATTCGGTAAAGATCCTATCGGGAGTGTTCGAGGGTAAGACTACTGGTACACCCATCGGCCTATTGATCGAGAATACTGATCAGCGTTCAAGAGACTACAGCAAGATTAAAGACCAGTTTCGTCCTGCGCACGCCGACTTCACCTACTGGAAGAAGTACGGAATCCGTGATTATCGGGGTGGTGGGCGCGCATCTGCGCGGGAAACTGCAATGCGTGTAGCCGCCGGTGCTATCGCAAAGAAATATCTGTTCCAAACTTGCGGTACCCAGATCCGGGGCTATCTCAGTCAGCTCGGACCGATTGCTATCGATTCCGTGGACTATGAAGAAGTAGAGAATAATCCCTTTTTCTGTCCAGATGCCTCGAAGGTGCTGGAAATGGAAGAGTACATGGCCGCTCTGAGCAAGGAAGGCAACTCGATCGGCGCCAGAATCAATGTCTGCGCCACGAATGTGCCTGTAGGTCTCGGCGAACCCATATTCGACCGCCTGGATGCGGACATCGCGAAGGCATTGATGAGCATCAATGCCGTTAAGGGTGTAGAAATAGGTGCGGGTTTCGAATCCGTAACTCAAAAAGGTAGCGAGCATCGCGACGAGATTACGCCAGAGGGTTTCGAAGGCAATAATGCCGGAGGAGAACTTGGTGGTATATCGAGTGGTCAGGATATTGTAGCCAGCATTGCACTGAAACCTACATCTAGCATCCGCCTGCCTGGTAAGTCGATCAATACCTCAGGCGAAGCCGAGGAGGTAGTAACCACAGGCCGTCATGATCCCTGCGTCGGCATTCGCGCCACGCCAATCGCCGAAGCAATGCTTGCCTTGGTGTTAATGGATCATTTGCTGCGGGATCGTGGTCAGAATGGCATGGCTCGCACGACGAGAAAAACGAATATTTAGAGTAAAACCCCCTTCTGATTGAGTTATATAAATAACTATAAATCAGGTAGTTAGGCAACTTAATTAATTTGAAATATAGAAAACTGTTAAATCAGTATTGGTGAGATAAATGAGCAGTAAAACGCTATACGACAAGATCTGGGACAACCATCTAGTATCAGAAAGAGAAGATGGCACAGCCCTGATTTATATCGATCGTCATTTGATTCATGAAGTGACGTCGCCGCAGGCTTTTGAAGGCTTGCGTCTGGCTGGGCGCCTGCCATGGCGGGCCGATGCGAATTTCGCGACACCTGATCATAATATTCCCACCACTACCGAGGAGCGGAAGCAGGGCTTAGAAGGCATCAAGGACCCGGTTTCCAAGATTCAGGTTCGCACACTAGACGATAACTGCGCCGAATTCGGTATCTTCGAGCTCAAGATGAACGATGCCCGCCAAGGCATCGTGCATGTTGTGGGCCCAGAACAGGGCGCCACGCTACCCGGTATGACAATTGTTTGCGGCGATTCGCACACCTCTACTCACGGGGCTCTAGGCGCCTTAGCACACGGTATCGGCACATCTGAAGTGGAGCACGTCCTCGCCACGCAGTGCCTGATGCAGAAGAAGGCCAAGAACATGCTAGTCCGTGTAGATGGTCAGTTAGAACCCGGATGCACAGCGAAAGACATTGTGCTGGCGATAATCGGTAAGATCGGCACAGCCGGTGGCACCGGATTTACCATTGAATTCGGTGGAGAAGCTATCCAGGCCCTATCTGTAGAGGGGCGTATGACCGTTTGCAACATGGCAATCGAGGCAGGGGCGCGAGCGGGACTGATCGCTGTTGACGAGACGACGCTGGATTACATTAAAGGCAGACCCTTCGCGCCTAGCGGCGAGTTATGGGAGCAGGCAGCTC
>NVUL01000128.1 GCA_002401885.1 SAR86 cluster bacterium | reverse complement strand
AGGATGTTTTTTGAGGTATTGACAAGATAGAGCGACAATTCCGCGATTTGTCTTGTCAGTACCCTTGTTCGTCATAAAACGGTGGGGCGTAAATGCCACCCCACCGGTTAGGTCCTTATGGTTAAGACAGATACATATTGATTAATTGCTGCTAGCCATGGCGGCTGTAGCCTCTTCTGTCGTCCAAACGGTGTTGGCGATAAAGCGGAAGTTGGTAACCGCTGCCGCATAACCGTCGAGTTCGGGTGTTTGGGCTGCTGCGGTGGCATCCTTCACAACAGCCACTTCGAACCCCTGTTCAAGCAATTCACGCATGTGCGCTTCGACGCATAGGTTGGCCGACATGCCGCCCAGGATAACCTTGTCTATACCACGCTTGCGAAGTTGCAGCGCAAGGTCGTTGGACTCAGGCCCATAGACCTTGTGTGGGCTTGTGACGATAGTCTTGCCATCTTCAATCAGCGGCTTGTAGCGTTCCAGCCAGTCAGCGCCCGACCCGTGCAGTCCTTCATCGGTCAACGCACCCTCGCGATCAAACATGTTGATCGCATGCATCATGGTTTCGACTGCACCCCCAAAAGCCCAGTCATGGTCGGTGGGATAGTAGTAGTGCGGGGAAATAAAGACATGTATGCCGGCTTCTTTGGCGCTCTTAATCAGCGATTCAATGTTCGCTACAGTGCCATTTGCTTCGACGCTGGCGCCCACAAGACCCCAAGTCGCCCCTTCGGGACTGAGGAAATCATTCTGCGGGTCAGTGATCACCAAGGCGGTGCGGGCTGGGTCGATGTCCATTCCGGGATCGGGCAACTGTGCCATCGCATTGGCCCCAATCAACATGGAAAAAGCCAGGATGGTGTGGCTGATTGCTTTTATTTTTCGTGCTTTGTTCATCATGATGCTCCTCGAATAATAGGGTTAAAAATTAAAGTTAGTCTTCTTGAGTTTCATGGACTCCTTTAGTCCATGCCCTATATTGTTATCCGAACAGCTAGGCGGATTGGTGCGTTTTTGGTGCGCTATCATCCATTTCGTGCTAATAACTCCTATAACGGTTCGGTATCGTCTTGATACTGCAAGACGGGGCTCAAGGAGATCGTAATGGTGAAAAAATGTTAGATCGCTATTTAAAAAACCTATCAGTTGAAGTCGAGCCGTTTGCTATATGCATGCTTGACATGGGCTGGCGTCTGACACTGCCGGGTCCTCCAGTGGCCATGCTTCATTTCATCGTGCAGGGTGAAGGCTGGGTAATCAGCACCGACGGTCAACGCCAAAGGATTGGACCCAACTGGCTTGTGGTTATTCCCGCGGGGAATGCCCATTCACTCGAGACCAGAGGCCAGATGCTCCATGAATTGCGAATTGAATCTGCGCCAGAGGGTCCGCCTGTTCACCGCATCAGTGCCGGTAACGGGGGGCCGCTGGAAATAGTGACGGGTTGTGGAACGGTGAATGTAAGATATGGAGAAGCGGTGGGCTTGTTCGATCACCTCAGCCAGACACTGGCCGTTGATTTGTCTTCCATACCCGGGATTCCGCTTCTGTACCAGAGCATTCTGTCCGAGCAGGAAGACGGCCAGCCCGGCGAGGCGATCTTACAGGGCGCCATAATGATGCAACTGCTCGTGCACATGTTCCGCAAATTGTCGTCCGATTCCGAATTCACGCTACCTTGGTTGGCTGCGCTGGATGATCCGCGCCTGGCGGCTACGCTGGACGCCATTATTGAGAACCCATGTACTCAGCACACAGTCGAATCCCTGGCGGAAATTGCCCACATGAGCCGTTCCGCGTTTGCCAAGTCCTTTCACGAGGCTTTCGACCGCTCACCCATTAACCTGCTTAATCACGTTCGTATGGAGCAGGCCGCAAGGTTGCTCGGTACCGGCCAGGTCCCGGTTGAACAGGTTGCATCACATATCGGTTATTCCAGCCGCAGTCATTTTTCCCAAGCGTTCAAGAAACATACGGGGATGACACCCATCGAATATCGACGTAGCTGAGCATCTGAAAAAAGGAAAACTCGCGAAACATTAATCTCGACAGGGGTACTGACAAGTTATCTGCCCAATTTGAAATAAACTCCGATTAGGCACGTCTATATTGCCACTGCCCTTCCCCATCACGATATATAACGCAGCCTAATTGGCTATAATTCAACGAATAGCACAGCAAATCCAGGACCAGTCTGATTGCTCAAGGCCGGAAGCGTTCGTACACAAGTTCTGCGTAAACAGCAGGCCAGACTCTGTTAGATGCTCTATTTCACATGCTTAGATTGTGAAGCAATAACGAGCACTAACAATTCTTCTATTGCTTAGAAGTAATCTAGCGCTGTCTGTATAGATCCTTAAATGGAATGTCTGTTGAACGGACAAAGTTAGAAGGAGAATGGCTTTAAGAAAATTTCTCAAGCCATTAAACTACCAGTGTCCCCAAAGATTTTCTTGTTGATGTTAGTCTCAAAGATGAAACGCCTTTCCAAACTATGGCCCATGACGTGGTAGTAACCACCGGAAATATGTAACCGACCAATCCTAGGCATTACCTGAAGTATGGCGACTAATGAAGCCATATAGGGTGTATGCTAGACTATTCGTCCAAATAAAGAAGTAAATGCTAGATAGCTAATAAAAAGAACAGGAATTCCCTCTATGGGCAGTCTGTTTCAAGAGCTTCAACGCCGAAAAGTATTTCGCGTAGGCGCTGTCTACGCCATTGTGGCGTGGCTGCTAATTCAGGTTTCCGATACTGTTTTACCTGCTTTGCAAATGCCCGAGTGGACAGTTTCCTTCGTCACTGTGCTTTTCTTTCTTGGATTCCCCATTGCCATCATCCTCGCCTGGGCTTATGAGGTAACACCAGAAGGAATCAAAGCCAACACGGAAATTCAACCACAGCAAGGCATTGGCCCAGGCATAGATCGAAAACTTATCTATGCAACGTTTGCCTTAGTTCTATTTGCTGTTGGGTTTCAATTAACTGAACGCTTCTTACTGCAATCAACTAGCGATTTTAATAATTCTCTATCTAATACGGTTGCGAACCCATCTTCCGATATAAGCCGCCTCAACCTGGATAACTATGATGTCTGGCGTATGACCACAGGCTTACAAACTGGTGTTGATATTACCGCAGACGGTACACAAATCGTTTACAGCGACTCCCAAGAAAGCAGTCATCGATTAATGAGAAGAGAACCATCGAAATTAGAACCAGAGGTTTTAGTTGTGGGTCCCGGCTTTACGCTCCATCCGATCATTTCCCCTAGAGAGGACCTTGTCTTATTTGAGAATGCCCGGGGACTTCATACAATCTCTATTAGTGAAGGGGCAAGCAAGCTATTAGTTGACGATAACAGCTTTAGTGGAGGACACGATTGGCTAACACAGTCTCTAATTGTCTACACCGATAAACGGAACCGCTTAAAAACTCACGCAATACCTGACGGCACACAAGAATTGCTTGATACGGGTCCAAATAGGGTAAGTTGGCCCAATAATTTACCAGGCACTAATTCAATTGTCTTTTCAATGGAAACCGATTCTTCTGGAACAGATAACAATATAGCGATTCATAATCTCGACACTGGAGAAACCCGCACATTAATTCCAAATGGAATTTACCCGCGCTATGTAGTTACGGGTCACTTACTTTTTGCACGCGATGACGCCCTTTGGGCAACCCCATTTGATTTGGATTCGCTTCAGGTTACGGGAGAAGAACAGTTAGTTGTCAATAACCTGCAAACGAGTACTACTTCCAAATTAGCCAGTTATGCAGTTTCTGACAATGGTCGTCTAGTCTACGAACCATTAAAGCAACAAAGCAGTGGAGTCTTCACCGTACCCACCTGGGTAAATCGCTCTGGGCAGGAGGAGCCGCTAGATTTACAGGCGGGCGCATATCGCAATCCACAGCTTTCACCTGACTATACGCGACTTGCATTGCTACGGATTGAGGGTGAATTCAATCAAGACATCTGGATTTTTGATTTTGAAAATGAGGTGCTTTCCCGCCGTACTTTTTCTGAAAATGTAGACAGTATTGTTTGGAGCGCCGATGGAAATGAATTGTTTTATAATCAGCGTAGTAATGAAGAGACGGGCAATAGCGTTTGGAAAATAAACGCTGATGGCTCGGGACAACCAGAGCTGCTCTACATTTCTCCTGACCCGGTTCTCGGTATTTGGCCAAGAGCAATCACAGATAACGGATCTCGCCTACTTGTTGCACAAAATAACGCAGGGCAATTGCGTGAGTTAAATTACCTTACACTGGATGGCAGCAGAGAAATCACACCTGTGGGCCAGGAATCATTTTCTGCTTGGGGCGCTACCGTGTCTAGCGATGGGCAATGGCTAGGCTATTCAGGCTTTAGCTCCGGTATTTTTACCAGCTTTGTGAGGCCTTTTCCGGATGTAGATAATGGTCTGTGGCAAATCGGTACCGGCATTAGACGCCCGATTTGGGATCGGGAATTGAATAGCTTATACGGAGAAGGCAGTACAGCTAATACATTGGTAGAAGTGCATATACTGAGTACCAGTCCTTTCACTACCTCAGAGCCAGAGGTAATAGTAAGTGATATTTTCATCCGACCTGGCCAGCATCCTAATTACGGTATCTCAGCTGACGGTAATCGCTTCCTGGTACTCAAACTAGACACAGTAAACGGCGGGGGCGGCCGCGAGCAATTAAATTTGGTTGTTATCGATAACTGGCTTGAAGAACTCAAGAGATTGGCTCCACCCGATCCGCAGTGAATGACGGCGATTTGAATCGCTATCGCTTTACTAGACACCTCTCGGTCATACCAGCACTCTGTTTTGTAACCTTTTACACAAAGCTCCGTCTATAAGAATGAGTCTATGACGCTTGTGCATGGCAGCAGGAAATATACCAATGCCCTCATCGACAATTCTATTCTTTCACATATGCTTTGCTGCAATTGGGTCGAGCTCAATGAATATATCTATTGAATCCAAAAGTCATGACTTCTAATTCATCCAGTAAAAATGAATGGCTTGTTCCATCGTTACTGATCTTACTTAGCGTAGTACCCATCCTTGCTGGGATCGAACGAGTAATCGAGCTATCGAGCGACACTGAAGTTACATTAGAAAATTCTCAATACTTCGAAGCCCCAGCACCAGTGGTAATACACATAATTACTGTTAGCTTCTATTGCATTCTTGGTGCGTTGCAGTTTTCCCCTGTATTACGGCGCCGAAATTTGTCATGGCACCGAATAGCTGGGCGATTCCTAATCCCTTGCGGGCTTGTTGCCGCACTCTCCGGCCTGTGGATGACACAGTTCTATCCTCCTAGTGAAAATGATGGTCTGATCCTCTACTGGATTCGTATGCTGGTTGGAACAGGTATGGCACTGTCAATATGCCTTGGTTTTATCGCTATTCGACGACGAGAAATTCTACGGCATCGGGCTTGGATGGCACGCGGCTATGCCTTAGGCTTAGGCGCAGGCACCCAAGTACTTATGCTCCCCCCGCTATTACTACTCCCGAATTACGGGAAATTGGAGGTGGCTTTAGCTATGGGAGCAGGGTGGGCTATCAACCTTGCTGTAGCAGAATGGATAATCCGAACTAAGTGGAATACGAATGCAGCGGTACTAATGTAATGAACCATCCCCGCCCCTGCTAGACTGAATGCTTAGCAGCCGGAAGCGTTCGTACACAAATTGAGTAGCAATCTTGCGATAGAGCTACACGGCATATCGAATGATTTCCGGTAGGAATCGGTGGTACTTATACATCGCAGAAGTTGTCATGGCCCGAATTGCCGGGGAATAATGATTCGTTTGTCAGCACCCACTTCATCGTCATCCACACACCAAGCTCAA
>NVUL01000127.1 GCA_002401885.1 SAR86 cluster bacterium | reverse complement strand
ATAAAAACCTAGCCTCCAGTTCTTTATGAAAATCAGAGTGTATATTGTTGATATCTGCTGTTATCTCTGCAATCACCGTATCAATATGGCGATGAGTTTCAGCATCAGGTACAAAATCAATCCATGATGAAATATATCTTTTTAAAATATCAATATCAGAGAAAAGGGTCGATTCAATACAATAGCCCGTATGACTAAATGCATTACAGCCCTTTCTTTGAATTAATCCTTTAAGGGTTTGGTCCACCTCATCAGTAGAAAAATCTTTATCAAAAATAGTGTTCCAGGTCTTATCTCTAAATAGTGCAGTCAAAGTTCTCTTGTTATATTCAATTTTATCAGCAATCTTGTCTTTACCCCTTAAAGGAAAGAAGGTGACAGTTGTAATACAATTTCTTACTTGCTCAAAAGCTGAAATTTTACTGTATAGAGCACTTAAATATTTTTCGTCATCACTTCCTTCTACAAATACAACATGGTTAGCTTGACTTAGTTTCTCTAATGAAAGAATCACCCCACCTAAAGCTCTCTTAATAATATCAAAACTACTAGCCTGAATAGGTTCTAAACTACCTGCAAGTTTCGCACTTTCACTTAAAAAGAATACTTCTCCATCTCCTGCATTTGTTACAAACTGATCATTGTGACTAATAATGAAAAATTGATTATGAACAATTCTTCGAAGGTGATGACCGCCCCAGTACTCTGGTAGCGGGCGAAATGTGGGTCGCTGTGAAGCTTCGCTGACATGATAAGCCTTGGCGTTTGCTAGGCTGAAGGGACGCGTTCGCGAATAGTCTCAAGCACTTTATCTGGAGTGATACCACTGGCTTCCGCCTCGAAGCTCAATAGGATGCGATGGCGTAGGCAATCGAAAAGGACTTCCTGCACATCATCTGGGCTGACGAAGTCTCTACCCTGAATCCAGGCATGTGCCCGTGCGCAGCGGTCTAGCGAGATCGTGCCGCGAGGGCTGGCGCCATATTCCAGCCAAGATGTAAGGTCTTCACCGTAGTTTTCAGGCGTTCGTGTCGCCATGATCAACTGAATTATGTATTCCTCAACCTCTGGCGCCATGTGCATGTTTAGAATTTCCAAGCGCGCGGCGAACAGGCTCTCCTGAGACACCTCTTTCGGAGCTTCTGCCACGTGATTAGCGGCCTCATTGCGAACAAGGTGCAGGATTTCTCGCTCTGCCTCGATCTTCGGGTAGTCGATCGTAACGTGCATGAGGAAGCGGTCGAGCTGTGCCTCTGGAAGTGGATAGGTACCTTCCTGTTCAATCGGGTTCTGGGTCGCCATCACTAGAAACAGGGGTGGCAACTGGAATGATTCGCGGCCAACACTGACCTGGTGCTCGCCCATCGCCTCTAAAAGTGCCGACTGCACCTTCGCCGGTGCGCGGTTAATTTCATCTGCCAGGACCAGATTGTGAAAAATGGGGCCCTGTTGAAAGCGAAAAGTACCGTCTTCCGGCCGATATACTTCTGTGCCGGTAATATCGCTGGGTAGTAAGTCAGGCGTAAACTGGATGCGATGAAAGTCGCCTTCTATGGCTCGCGAAAGATCCTTGATCGCTTTGGTCTTTGCTAGTCCGGGTGCGCCCTCTACGAGTAAGTGGCCATCAGCCAGCAATGCAATCAGTAAGCGATCAATGAGGCGCTCCTGGCCTATAATTTGATGCGATAACCAATTTTTGAGTTCTGTTATTATTTCGTGATGGCTCATATTGATAATTCTCTACTGTGTGTGCGGTGCATAAAGCGAAGTCAGGGATTTTAAACGTTTTGATATGTATGTCTAGGTCGGGATTGTAGCTGAATGTAGCTGCCTCTCGAGCATGGTGATGAATTCAATTGTAGCTACCGCCGCAGCGGAGAAAGTTAGGTTTATGATGAGGCAGCAGATGGGGATGGAAAAGCAAATTTTTATGGTGGTTCAAAACGCTTGCGGTGATAAACAACACTCTTCACGAGGCCTGACGCTATGAGCGGGAAATACCTATTGGGGCACGAGAAGCTCATGAAACTCAGCAAGAGGCTGGGTAAAGACTATTCGAAGACGAATCCCGTTGATCTGGATCTCTTTGTTACCCATTACTTCGCGAGCACTTCGCGATCAGACTTGAGTGATCGCGGCCATGACTCGATGTATGACAATCTGAAGCAGGCTTGGGCCTTCTATCAGCAGCGTGCTACTAGTTCACCAAAGATCGAATTCCTGCACTTCGATTCCGGCGGAGAGGGAAAGGGAGAAGGGGAGATTAAAGGCCAGCGCAGCGGAACGCGTATTCTGGTGCTGCAGAACGACATGCCATTCTTGGTCGATTCGATCCGGCAGGCGCTTACGCGCTCCTCGGTGATCATTAAATACATTAACAACTCCGTTCTCTACAGCGAGCGAAATGCGCGGGGCTCTAAAGCGGCAGGAAAGCTATCGCTCATTCCGCTCAGCGTAACAGATGGCTCGACTCGAGAGGCGCTGATCTGTCTCGACTGTGTTCGACTCACCACCGCCGAGAGCAAGCTCGCCGAAAGGGAGATTCGCGAAACCTTAAAGCACGTTGCGGTAGCTGTTAAGGACTACGCGGCCATGTGCAAACAGATGCTGAGTGTTAGAGATGCACTTAAAAAGAGTGCGGCATCGGTGCCAGCCTCCAAGATCAGTCACAACGAATCGCTAGAGTTTATATCCTGGATGTTGGACGACCACTTTACCTTTTTGGGCTACGAGAAATATTGCATCAATCGCAAGGCGCAAAGCCCGAGCATCGAGTTGCAGGGAGAATCGTCTCTAGGTGTTTCCAAACTTAAGAAGGGCCTCAAGCCGAAGCTTAAGTTGTCAGATCTGTCCATGGGAGCGCGCGATCTAATCCTCAAGAAGAAGATCTGTGATTTCGCGAAGTCGGGAACTCGTTCGAAGGTGCATCGGCCAGCGTACTATGACTATGTGCTGATAAAGGAATTCGATAGTACTGGTGAAGTCTCAGTAGAGCATCGGTTCCTGGGGCTCTATACATCGTCTGTGTATTTCCAGGAAGTGTCAGACATCCCTTTGCTGCGGCGCAAGGTGAACGCAGTGCTAGAGAAGTCTGGATTCGCGCAGAATGGACACAACATCAAAGATTTGATGCAGGCCATCAACGTGTTTCCGCGTGATGAATTGTTTCAAATTAGCAAGAGCCAGCTGTTGCACACGGCAACTGAGATTGCCCGAATTCAGGATTTGCGAACTAGTCGTCTGTTCATTCGCCGCGATCTCTACGGCAACTTCTTTTCCTGCCTTGTGTATGTCCCCAAAGACACGTTTACAACAAAGGTGCGACTCACAATCCAAGAGCTTCTGCAGGAGAGACTGCAGGGAGAAGAGGTGGAATTTACGACTCATTCCTCGGAATCGGCCTTTACTCGAATTCATCTCATTTATCACGTGCCTCGAATCGAGCAGGTGAACTATGACGCGGGCGCTATCGAAGCGGAGATGACAAGCCTCATCAAGCCGTGGGAGGAACACCTCTCGATGGCGCTAGCAGTGCAACATTCCGATGTTGAGGCTCGCAAGCTATACACTGAATATGCCGACTGTTTTTCTCAGGCCTACAAGGAATCCTACACTGCTGCGACCGCGGTAGCCGATATTCTAGATATTGAGCAAGTTGCCGCGACGAAACAGCTAGTGGTAAATCTATCGCCCTGCAGGTCCGAAGGGGAGGCCGAGTTTAGTTTTAAAATATTCAGCTATGACGAGCAGCTGCATCTGTCCAATGTCGATCCCATCCTGGAAAATTTGGGACTCAATATCATTAGCGAGAAGGCTTTTAAGTTGCAGCTGAATTCTGATGATAGAGTTTGGCTACATGACTTTTCGTTATATCGTGTTAAGCAGCTGGGACATTTTACCTCAGGCGCGAAGCAGATCTTTGAGGATGCGTTTCTCGCGATCTTCAATGGAGAGATTGATGACGATAGTTTCAATGAGTTAGTTACGACCGCGGAGATAGAATGGCGCGATGCAGCCTTGCTGCGAGCGTATGCGTCTTATCTAAAACAGATTCAGTTTGGCTATAGCGTGGCACATATTGCCGAGACCTTGTCGAACAATCGAGAAATCTGTCGCCTGCTCGTTGAGTATTTCGCGAAAATGTTTGACCCCGCTCTTAGCGAGAACGAGAGAAAGAGGGCGAGAGCGGCTAGAAGAAAGCTAATCACTGCAATTGACGCGGTTACTGTGTTGTCCGAGGACAGCGTGCTTAGGGCCTATCTAAATTTGTTCGACGCGACCCTGCGCACCAACTACTATCAACCGCAGGCAGATGGCGTTCTACTAAAGAGTTATTTTTCTTTCAAATTCGACCCAACTCAAATTAACGGCATGCCCAGGCCTGCACCGCGCTACGAGATCTTCGTTTTCTCGCGCCAGGTTGAGGGTGTTCACTTGCGGGGCGGCAAAGTCGCTCGCGGCGGACTGCGTTGGTCAGATCGACGTGAAGATTACCGTACCGAGATACTGGGTCTAGTTAAAGCGCAGCAGGTCAAGAACTCAGTTATCGTGCCAGTTGGGGCGAAGGGTGGCTTCGTCATTAAGCAAGACGCATCCAGCTTAGATAGAAATGAGTTTAGGGAATTAGGCATCGCCTGTTATCAAATATTTATTCGGGGCATGCTAGATATCACCGATAATCGAGTCGGCACTAAGATTTCTTCTCCGCCCTACGTGGTCAAGCGCGACGACGACGATCCGTATCTGGTTGTGGCGGCCGACAAGGGTACCGCCACGTTCTCCGATATTGCGAATGATCTCAGTGCCCAGTATGGCTTCTGGTTAGGCGATGGCTTCGCCTCTGGCGGAAGTAATGGCTACGACCACAAACAGATGGGTATTACCGCGAAGGGTGCCTGGGTGTCGGTGCTGCGTCATTTTCGCGAGCTGGGCAAAGATATTCAGAAGGAAGACTTTACCGTTGTAGGCATAGGCGATATGTCAGGTGATGTATTTGGCAACGGCATGCTGTTGTCCAAGCATATCTGTTTGCAGGCCGCCTTCAACCACTTGCATATATTCATCGATCCCGAACCGAACTCTGCGCGAAGTTTTACTGAGCGTTCCCGCCTGTTCAAGAGGCAGGGCTCGTCATGGGAAGACTACAGTGCAAGTTTGATTTCCAAAGGCGGGGGTGTGTTTTCTAGGCAATCGAAATCTATAGCGATTACGGCTCAGATGAAGAGCTGTTTCGACATCGAAGCGGACTCGCTGACTCCTGATGAACTTATCTCCGCATTGCTAATTAGTCCTGTCGACATGCTTTGGAATGGTGGCATCGGCACCTATGTGAAGGCGACTTCTGAGAATCACCAAGAGGTGGGCGACAAGGCGAATGATTCGCTGCGTGTAAATGGCAAGCAACTTCGTTGCAGGGTGATTGGTGAGGGTGGCAATCTGGGCTTCACTCAGCTCGCGCGAATTGAATATGCGATGAGTGGCGGCGTGTCACTTACCGACTTCATCGATAATTCTGCTGGCGTAGATTGTTCCGATCATGAGGTCAACATAAAGATTTTGTTGAACACGCTGAGCAAGAAGCAGCTTAGCGAGAAGAAGCGCAGTAGCTTGCTACGCAGCATGACTGAAGATGTATCCCAGCTGGTGCTGGCGAATAACTATTCCCAGGTGCAGACGATTGGTTTGGCCAACTACGAAATGGAATTTCGCAACAAGGAGTACGCGGGTCTTATTTCCTACCTTGAGGAGAACGCGGGTCTCATTCGAGATTTGGAGTTTCTGCCCAGTGTCGAGCAGTTAGAAGAGCGGACGGTGAAACAGCAGTATCTGACGCGTCCTGAAATCTCGACAGTCACTTCCTATATGAAGATGTATCTGAAGGAGCAGCTCGTTAATGCGGATTACATCGATGATGGCTATCTAGAGAAGTATCTCCATGACGCTTTCCCAGCGAGTTTGGCGAAGAAGTATCGGACTGAAATATCAAAGCATCCGCTGAGAAAAGAACTGGTCGCTACGCAGCTTGCGAATTTCGTTGTGAACCTCGTGGGGCC
>NVUL01000022.1 GCA_002401885.1 SAR86 cluster bacterium | reverse complement strand
TTTTTCGTTTACACGCCTAGTATTGCGATGGGACAGTCAATAGTCTCGGTCATGTGGAAATCAGCACAGTCATAAATGCCGTCGCCTGACATCACCTCACTCATACCCAGTGTTCTAGCTTTGGGACTTTCGCTATATACCCGCAACGTTATCGTAGGTCTCTTTACGAGCGTATTCGTAGGCGTATTGATGCCCAACCCCTTGGCCTTTGTTGGAGGCTTCGCCGCCTTGGTAGAGAACAGCCGTGGAGGGTCAGCTTAGATTGCGGGGCTCGTCTTGATACGGTGAGAGGCCTGGCGAGAGACAGCGAGTAGCGCAGTTTGCGCTGCTTGAGAAACGTGGAGTAGACTGGTTTTCAATTCAAGCGAATACGAGGCAAGACCATGAAACTGTTTACGTGCACATTGATGGCAATAGCGCTCCTGTCGACTCAGGCCATTGCGCAAACCGCCGGCGCGCCGCCAGCACCGAAAGACAGTGCCATGGATATGTCGTTAGCCGAACTCGAGGCTGCCGCAGAGCATTTAAAGGAGGCAGGCATCTCTACCAAGCGCATGCTTGAAGGTGGCATTTTCAGTGTTAATGTCCGGCACATCCAAGGCGCAGAGACGGCCCTTCAACACGGCCGTATCAGTGAGATCTGGGTGATTAGAGAGGGTTCTGGAATCGTCTCTACGGGAGGCGAGCTGGTAGATCAGGAAGCGGGATCTGGCCCGGGAGAGTTTAGAGGTAGTGCGATTCGCGGCGGGCATGAGCGCCTGATACAGGCAGGGGATGTTGTGTTCGTTCCACCCGGCGTGCCACATGGCATTAAGCAAACTGATTCAATCGTGTATCTGAATATTCGTTTCGAGCTGAGAGACGAAGACTAGTGAGACTGGGTTCTATGCGTTCTGTTCTTCAACATCCCTTCACGTTTTTGGCGCTTGTCGCTGCAGTACTGAGTGGCGCATCAGTCGGCGCCGCAGAGATTGACGCGGCAGCCGTGCGCACGGCGATGAGTGAAGAGGGCAGGCTGCCCGACGATCTTGCGAGAGATAGCCGCAGCGTGCCAGAGGCGGTAATTCCTCTATTGCATATCGAGCTGGGCGCTACGGTCGTCGATATCTTCGGCAGCGGGGGTTATTACAGTGAGCTTCTAGCCGGTGTGGTAGGGGAGGACGGGAAGGTCTGGTTGCACAATAATGATGGCTTCGAGGCTTGGGGCATTAACGGGCTCAGAGATCGTTTTGATAAGCGGGACCCCGGGAACATCAATCGCCATACGCGTAGTGGCATTAACCTCGATCTAGGAGAGGAGTCCATGGATGCGGCCATAATCGTGATGGCGCTGCATGATATCTATGTCATTCCCAAGCGCTATAATGGTGAAGAATATGTGCCGGTGGGTAGGCCGGCGAACGCAACTTATTTCCTCGAACAGATCTACACGGCTCTAAAACCTGGTTCCCGTTTCGTTGTAGTCGAACACGCTGGCGATGCGATGATGGAGAGCGAGGAAGTCTTCGACCTGCATCGCATGAATGAGTCACTGGCGCGTAGCGAAGTTGAAGGAGTGGGATTTCGTTTTGTAGAAAGTAGCGATGCACTACGAAATCCGAACGACGATCGCTCTGCAATTGTTTTTGATTCAGACATAAAGGGACAGACCGATCGGTTTGTGCTCAGTTTTGAGAAGCCCGCCGGGTAGTTACGCGGCCCAACTCCCATGCACGTAACGCAGTCCACGTGATGTCATGGCGGGTGGGGCAGACATGTGGTTCTCATCCACCATGTTATGGCAGTGAATCTTAAGATTGGGGTAGCGTCGCTCACTTAAGCGACGTGCGAATGTCGGCGTGAGTTTAGCGATTTCTGGCCATCCGTGTTCATCACTCCAGGCAATCATGCTCTCTATATATTCGCGAAGAGCGGGCGTCTCTTTGGCTATAGCTACCGCATGAGCGCGCACATGCTCGGCAATTTCTAACGAGCCCGCACTTACGAACACAGTTGCATCGATATCGGTATGTCTCGCCGCATATTCCTCCTCCCATTCCCAAACTTGCTCGTCTCGCCACCATAGTGCAGGGCTGCCTAGAATATAACGCTTGAACGTGGCAGGTTGAGCCAAGAGAACCCACGCAGCAAATAATCCTCCAAGAGAGACACCTTGAATCGTGCTGTCAGATACATCCACTGGGTACCTTTCTGTTAGTAGCGGCATTAGCTCGCGCTGAATGAAATTAAGAAAGGCGGGCCCGCCGGCCGGAATCAGGCCGCCCAATGCTCGCGCCTCATTCTCGCCCGGCTCGGTAGGGGCGTAGTCTCTATTTCTATTCGTCATAGCTTCCATGAGGGTATTTCCCTGGTAACCTATGCCAATGACGAAGGAAGCGGGAACCTCGCCTCCTTGGGTGAGCATGCGCTGTGTTCCTAACAGGGAAGAGAAGGCAGCATTGCCGTCGAGAGCAAATATCGTAGGATAGGAAGTGTCGGGCTGAATGGCGGCGGGCTTTCCTACAAAAATCCGAAACGTATCGTCGACGTGTTGTGACTTGATATCAAAATATTCAGCGTCGAATAGGCCATTCATTTGGGAAGTGATAGCAGACATAATGAGCACCGCAGCAGTGGAGGGGGTGGAAAATATACGGAGCCATGCAGGTAAAAACAAGTCTGATAATTTTATGAAGCCTTTGTTATAATGGTTCCTCGATAGAAATCGTATTGAGCTTTTATTTGGACCTGTTATATAGCACTTCCGATAGGTCTTTCTTCACTTGCGAATTAAAATAAGATTCTCTGAACTATGAAAAATACTATTCGATTCTCGTTAGTTTCTGTCCTCGCCCTCTTCTTATCGGTATCCAGCTTCGCGCAGGGTACAGGTGTTCCCCAATCTGTCCGAGATATGATTCTGCGCAGTCAGGCAGACACTCAGTTTGAGCAAACGGCGCGCGTACAGATGGATGTGCAATACGGTGACTTTCTCAGGTCCTTAGCCACACAGCCTCTCAAGCGCAATCAGGTGGAAGCGGTATTAGTTGAATTGTTTAGTGAGCGCGCAGAGTTGAGTTTGCAAGTGGCGCAGAACCAAGCCTCGCCGGATCAACTTAAAATAATCACTGAATATGAATATGTTCGCTCTAGACTCGAGCCGTTGTTGACCATGGCAGAGCTCGGCGTGATAGATGCGCAGCGCGGTGGGGCGACAGATGAGCAGCTAAAGAATGGCTATGCAGAGGAGCTTTCGCGGACTACCGGCAGTTTAAGCGAAGCGGACAAGGATTTGGTGCTCGACACCATCGTTAAACACATCCGCATGGCTCAGGGCGAAAACGGTAAGATGAATGCGCAGAATGTCGAAGAGCTGATTCAGAAACAGAGCGCATCATTTATGCACGCCAGAATGGAAATGGATGCGCTTTTTGATGTGGTGAAGTTGCAGCAGGTCGATCAATTCATGGGCCGTCTGCACAATAACCTCTATCGAAATCGCTCGATGTCAGATCAATAATAACGGCTAGATAATTATCTTTCCTGAGCGGCGGACAGTTCACTTCCCAACGTCGCCAGCAACTCATCGTCAAAACCCCGCACATGATCATCGTCAATCGACAACTCCTTGAGTGTCGATGAATCGAGAATGTCTGCTGCCTCGTAGTCTTCTTCGAGTCCCCTTACTAAATCAGGTAGATGTTTCCTGAGTATCTGTTTTGCCCTCAATTTTTGCAGTTGCTTCAAGATAGAGGTGTCGATCGAAAGTGCAAGCGCGTATGAATTTATTCAAGGCCTCGCTCTCTTCCTTCTGCCATCACCCTGCCTTATAAGAGCTGTATGTAATCACATGGGTTCGTGCGCCCATACTGTAACAGTCATTCCCTTGCTATCTTGATCTTGCTGAGGAGGTCTCCCGGACAGATAGGGAGTGATTAAGGGCTTCGGTGATATGGCTCGACTAATTGCTGTGGACATGTCATAAGTGTGGGAAATCAGACTCTGCTTGACCGAACAGCCAAAAATTAGAATAACTGAATGAGGAGTTCGAAATGAACAAGCGCAGACTAGTACTACCAATGCTGGCATTGGCTGTAATGATTGGATTTTCTTCGTCGGTTATCAATGCGGTGGTCTCGGTTTACCCCACCGGCACAACCATCTATCAGCCAGATAAAACCTGGAATGGTTACACCTTGTTGGATGCTGCAGATGGTGACGGGGTTACCCTCATCGACATGAACGGCAATATTCTAAGGCGCTGGCCTGAGCTGGCAGGGATGGGGCCCTTTCGCATGTACCCTGGTGGCTATGTAATGGGTGGCAATGTATCGCGCACACCGTATCAGGAATCTGTGGCTCTGATTGAATACGACTGGGATGGCGATGAAGTTTGGCGCTTCGATCGCATCGACATGGTGGCTGCGCCGACAAGTAATGATGAAGACGAAGCGGAGGCGGACGAAAGCGCACCCGCCGTCTGGGCTTCACGCCAGCATCATGATTGGCAACGCGAAGGCAATCCCGTTGGCTATTACTCTCCCGAATTGACACCGAATGCGACCAGCGGCAATACCCTGATTCTTGGACACAAGAACCTGACGAATCTTGATGTCTCAGACAAACGCTTAGAAGATGACTACATCTACGAAGTCTCTTGGGACGGCGAAATTCTATGGGAGTGGTTGGCGAGTGATCACATCGATGAGATGGGATTCTCGCAAGATGCGCGTAATGCGATCTATCGATCAGTGGGCTTTAACGATGCGAGACAGAGCGCCGACTGGCTGCATGTAAATTCGGCAAACTACTTAGGCCCGAACAAGTGGTACGACGCCGGTGATGAGCGCTTCCATCCCGAGCACATCATGATCAGCAGTCGAACAGCGAATATAATCGCTATCATTGCTCGCGATGGCAGCATCGTCTGGCGGATGGGTCCGGACTATACGGAAAATGAGTCTCTGGCTGAGCTTGGTCAGATAATTGGCCAGCACAATCCACATATCATTCCGCAAGGTCTGCCCGGTGCGGGGAATCTGCTGGTGTTCGATAATGGAGGCCATGGCGGTTATGGAAATGCGAACCCTGCGCGGCCAGATGGCACTAACGCGATGACGCGGGACAGTTCCCGCGTATTGGAAATCAACCCTCTTACATTTGAGGTGGTCTGGGAGTACTCGATCGGTCCTGGCACCGAAAGCTTTCAGTTCTATAGCTGGTATGTGAGTAACGCTCAACGCTTGCCTAACGGCAATACTATGATCAACGAGGGCATGAATGGTCGAATTTTTGAGCTCACCGAAGAGAAGGAGCTGGTATGGGAATTCGTGAGCCCATTCTTTAGCGACGATGCCACGCCGAGTCATCGAGTCTACCGAGCTTACCGACTTCCCTATGAATGGGTGCCTCAATTGGATGCGCCACGAGAAAGAGCGGTGATACCTCCAGCTCTGGGTGAATTCAGGATACCGGCAGAACCGTAGGGTTCTAATTTGCTTGTTGTGCCCCGTCTTTGTTTATGGCCAATCGGAGATGGGGCTGCGGCTTTCTAATGCCAGTAATGCCAGGGCCACAAGTAATGCCAGGGCCACACACTTTAGATTCCCAGCTCTTGGATCTGTAGTTTTTTGTGACAGCGGCTGCTTCCTCCTCCCCACTTTTCTTCACTAAGTTATTAATATAGCTAGCAATTCTGTGTATTCCCCTGATTTCACCGTAATCTGGCTGAGACATTATGTCGCATAGGCATTGGGCATCTTATAAAATAGCCTCCTTTACATAGGACTCGTCCTGACTGAAGGTTTGGATCCACTGGAGAAAACTATGCGAAACCTCTCGCTGCTATCAAAATTTGCCCTTACTGGACTGTGCGCCCTAACGTTGCTGCGTCCGAATGTTGTTATGGCCGATAGCCCTGTGCTGAATCAGCTCTTCCCGGAGATGGTGAATCTGTTGTATGCCCATGACGTGTTGCATGCGCGCGTATTTGAGGAAATCGAAGCGACCAATGAATCTCCAACGGCTGCGATTGGCAAGCGACTGTTAATGGAGCAGTTGGAGGAGTTAGCCGAAGCAACGGCATCTCACTATCACTCCGCAGGTGATCATCTGGCTATGTTGGGGCCACATCGCGTGTTTGAAAGCCGCGCAATACCGGGCATCATAGTTACCATCAATCGCGAGCAGACAATTGAGGAGGCAGCGGAAGCATTAGCCGAGAGTGGCACATTGCCTGACGTTGCCGTAGCGACGCTGAAGCGAGGCCGTGAATTTGTCGAAGAGTTGTTAGAGATTTATCTAGATGATTCCTTCGATGACAAGAAGGTCGCCGTCGATGAAGCCGTTGAGCGCTACCTGAGCGACGACAAGCACTCCGTTGCCGACAAGCCAAAGTCTGATGAGCTTCTCGCAGATCATCCCTATGCCTATTCGTACCGCGTTGGATTCCCGCAGCTGAGCGGACTGACCTGGGCGTCTCAATGGTTAAAGATTGCGACGCTGGAAGTGGTGGCGACAGCGAAAGATCAGGAGGCAAAGATTCGTGATGTCGAGAATGTGCTGCAATACTACAAAGAGAAGACAACTCGCCTACACGGCAGTCTGGTTTCACTGCCCTCTGATATTCCAACCATTCCCGTCATAGCGCCTAATTTCTACACCTTCCACCCCGAGGCTTCCGCTATCGTGGATAACATCGAGGCATTGAAAGTTGTGATAGGCGATGCATTGGCCTATCCAGAATTGATGGGGCGATCCGAGGCAATAGAAACACTGGTTGCTGACTACACGAACAAGGATGAGTACTTATTTAGCCATCGTGATTACTTGATCTCTGTATTGCGTGGCGGCATCTACAACGCGGGGGGGCCAGCGAGGGGTGGAATGGAAAGACCGGATCGCAACTACTCGCGTGACCGGCAGGAAAATCCGCACATCAGCAAGTTTCCGATGTCGCAGTAACGCTTTAAAAAATTAACTATTTGCAACTAGTAAAGGAAGTACGCAGTGACCGTATTTAGAAGTTTGGCCACGATTACAGTGGCCCTAGGAACAAGCGTGCTTATGACCCAAGCCTTTGGGTCTTTGGATCGAGTAGGGGATTTTGCGCTGCTTGATGATCGAGGTGAATTCCATCAGATTAGCCGCTACCAGCACCGCAAGGCGGTAGTGATGATGTCTTATCATCCCAGTTGCGCCAGTATTTCTGACAGCGTGAACTATCTCTCTGAGCTGAATGCAAAATACGCCGATCAAGATGTCGAGTTTTTGTTGCTCGATTCATCTGGTGCAGGCAGGACTGAGGCGAATGAGTGGGGCCTAGAGTTCCCGCTTCTCAATGACGCGGCTCAGCTTGTGAGTGCAGCGTTGCAGATTGAGCAGGGCGGAGAAGTTATCGTCTTCAATCCAGAGCGGCTCTCCTTGTTCTACCGTGGCGCCGCCAATCAAGCTTTGGATATAACCCTGCAGACATTGCTCGATGGCGATGTCGATGTCGATGACACCGTTAAAAACGAGTTAGCCGGGTGTGCCATAGACTATCCGATGCGTGACAAGCTGGTGGCAAATCCCCCCGACTACACGACTGAAATTGCTCCGATTATTATTGCTAACTGTGCCGAGTGTCATCGCTGGGGTGGAGCCGGTCCATTTGCTCTGGACAGCTATACGTCTCTTCTGGGTTGGTCGCCGATGATTCGCGAGGTAGTGCTGAATAAGCGCATGCCGCCTATGCAGGTCGACCCGATGATAGGCCATACCGATAGTGCGCAATATCTATCGGCGGAAACGCTGCAGACCCTAGTGCATTGGATGGATGCGGGAGCGCCTAGAGGCGACAACCCAGTTGATCCATTGGAGCTCGTTCCGACAGAGAAGGTCTTCGAATGGGAATTGGGTGAGCCTGATTTTATCGTTGAGACACCAGCGAATGAGATCGCCGCTGTAGGAATACAGGATTATTTGTACACAGAAGCCACGCTGCCATTCGATCGTGATGTTTGGGTGCGTGCGTTTCAATACAATCCTGGAAAGGAAACAGTGCTTCATCATCTGATGACATTTATTTCACCAGCGGAGGAAGATTTCTGGGGAGACGAGGCCGAGAACGAAATCAGTACGCGCCGCTTCTTGGGGAGTTTTATTCCTGGCAATAATCCAGCTACCGTTTTTGACGAAGACACGGGTATTCTCATTCCTAAAGGATACAAGTTGTCTCTGCAGTTTCACTACGTGAGCAATGGTCTCGCGACCACGGATGAAACTTCCATTGGTCTCTATTTTTACGATGAGCCACCGGAGAAAGAATTATTGACGAAGGCAATCTCGCCACGCTTCGTGATCGAGCCCTATGATTCTAATCATGCCATGGAGGCTAGCTACCAGTTTGAGAAGCCGGTAGTCATTACGAGTGTGCGGGCGCGAATGAACTTTCGTGGTAAGAAGATGAAATTCGAAGTACAGACGGCAGCTGGTAAGCAGCGCGAGGTGCTGAGTATTCCTGCCTATAACTATGGCTGGCAGCCGCATTATCACCTGAGTGAGGCGTTGGATCTCGATACTGGCGATAGTATCAGAGTGCTTGGTGCCTTCGACAATTCCTATTCCAACCCGTTCAACCCTGACCCTAGCGAAGAAGTATCGTTCGGCTTAGAGAGTTACGATGAAATGTTCACTGGCTATGTGACGTATTACGAGAAATAGATTCTTCTGCTGACCGCCTCAAAAGGGAGTGCAGCAGAAGATTAGAGTGAAATAGTGTCTGCTCTAGTAGTCAGCTGTAGTCGGCCGAGTTGGCCCTGCTGTGCACCCATCAATCTTTGTCATCTGCTTGCCGCAGCAAATTTCTGAATGCATCATATTGTCGCCACAGGGGCAGGGCTTTTCGTAGACTAGCTCTGCGCCGCAGCTGTCGCAGTGGTATCGGTCTCCTGATTCTCTAGACATGACTACTCTCCTGTTTGGATAGCGTGGGCTTTCAGTTTATTAGGCGAGTTACTGCATCGACCTGAGCACTAGTGTTACACATGGCTCATTAGCGGTTCAGAATGAGCATAGCGGTTAGCGATTCGCACTGTGGCAAGTTATGCAGCCACCTGAGATGCGACCGGCCATGTAGTAACGCGGCACGTTTCGTTCAGCATCCATTTTGGCTCTGCGTACATTGGATAGAAATCTGTCCATATCGTCCTGTAGGAAAGGGTGTCTGACGGCCAGGTCGGTTTCCTGAATATAGCCCCCAATGCGTTCGATGTTTTGAATGCTGTCGACGATCTGACGTTGGAAGCTTGGTCGGTCGACATAAGCGTCAAGCAGGGCCATATCGAGTTGCTGCAATTCGAAGGCGAGCTGATGCATATTCGAGCGCAGCTGCTCGCCGTCGACGTAGTCGAAGGGCGGCGGATTCGCTATCTGCGGGAAAGCATCCGAGTTCGTGTTACATCCAGTAAGCGAGAAAACGGCGATTAGTGAAACGACAGTTCGAAGGACTGATTTACTAGCTTTGCTCTTCATGAGATTTACTCCTTTATCCAATGTATAGGATTAGAGTAACGCTAACAGCAGGAACCAAACTTGATTCTAGTCAGTATTTTTCACGCTAAGTTAGGCAGCAACTTTCGGTCTAACTTGCACGCCAAGCTTGAACAAGATTAGCGACAGTACGGATGCAATCAGCATCATGATTAGCAGGGGGTAGACTGTTCCGTTAAATATCACCGCAACCATTTGCGCGGCGATAGCAGAGAAGAACATTTGTAGAAAACCTGTCAGGCCAGAGGCGCTGCCTGCAAATTTAGGGAATTCATTGATTGCCGCTGCCTGTGCATTGGGTAGGGTTATTCCATTACCCAATACTGCCAAGGCGACCGGTGCGAACAGGGCAATGGGTTGATGAAAACCCATGAGCTGCAATGCTATTGCGAGAGATATTCCGCCGACTCCTATGCTTGCGCCAATGCTGATCATGCGGTCCAGTTCCATCTTGCGGCCGAAGTGGCGTGCAAAATAGTTTCCTGCCATAAAGCCCAAGGGAATCATTACGAAATAATACCCGTACTCCGTAGGAGGGCGCTTTAATACAGTAACCATGATCTCTGGTGCGGCAGAGATGAAGCTGAAGAAGACGACCGATACGAACGTGACACAGAAGGCATAGCCGCAGAACACGCGCGACCGGAATAGCAGCGCGTAGTTACCGATCATCGCTGTAACGCCAGTGAAGGGCACCGGTTCCTTGAGGGTTTCTGGCAAGCTCCGAAAAAGCAGCAAAAAGATCACGATGCACGCGATGGCGATGACTACAAAGACGTATTCCCAGCCTAGCCGTAGCATTAACTCGCCACCCAGTGCTGGTGAAAGCATGGGCACCACCACCATCACCATGACAAGTGTCGCGATGACGCGTGCAGCCTCCTGCGCTCCGTAAACGTCGCGCACTATAGCGCGTGCAAGTACGAGACCTACGGCACCGCCAAAGGCCTGAATGAATCTTCCCAAGATAAGCAATTCGATGGTGTTCGCGAGGAAACAGAATATCGATCCAACTAGAGTGATCGACAGGCCAAGTAGCATGACAGGCTTGCGCCCGTACTTATCAGACAGCGGACCGTAGAAGAGAGTGCCTAAGGCAATGGCTAGCATCGAGAGGCTGAGAGTGAGTTGCGCGACCTCAGTGCTTACTTCAAAGGTCTCTTTAATTACCGGTAGGGCGGGCAACAAGATCTGCATGGAAGCAGGCCCGAGTGCGGAAGTGGCTGCTAGCAAGACGATGAGTGTCTTTGATAATGACGTACGAGTAGGCAAAACTATATTCCATCAATGGTGTGAACATCGATGAGACCTTAGGCAGTTAGAAACTGCGAGTATTGAATTAGCGGTCCAGTACGGCTTCTCGATTGCGTTGCAGAGAACGGTCGTTTTGCGAGCTGAGGATGACGCTTGATCCCATCAGAATGGAACGCTGAGCCCGACTAATCTCGTAGCCTAAACCGAAGGTTTGGGTATGAAACATTTGCGTCAGTTGTTGAGCATTCCACTTGCTGCTCTCACTTTCGGCAGCGGCCATAGTGTAACACGACAGGATGGACCCTGTTCTTGTTTTAAGGCAAATGGATAGATCGGGAGAGGTACTAACCTCTAAGCCCATTCCGTTTGGGCTTTGAGAGAAACGCGGCGAATCGGCTAGGTAGCCCGCTACTTGTTCGGAGAAATCAGTCCCATCGTGGGTGATGTCCACCGGTAGGCTTATGGCGAGGCGGCGCAGTATGCTGGGATCTTGTTGGTAGGCGGAAGCAAATAGAGAGAGTGCCTCGGCATAATCATTGCGGCGCCAGGCCGCCTTGCCCATTTGTGCAGCCAAGCGTGCGCGAAGCAAGACTTCTTGCGCCGGCAGTTGGCTTAGTGCGGATGCACCTTCTCGCAGAACGGCATCGCGATCATTGTCTAGCGCGGCCACCTCTGTCTTGTAGGCGTGATAGTAGCCGGCATTGAGCATGAAGGCCCCGTTACTATTCGCTTGCTCAATAATGTTACTCATGACTCCCGTGCCGATACTGCCGACGATTTCGGGTTCGATCCATTCGGGTATATGTACATCCAAGGGTGCATAGGGGCGCAGTCGATTCTGTATTACATCGAAATCAGCGAACAGCGCTGCTGCACGGCGCTCCGAGCGCCACGCATTGATCTGAAAGTTGAAGGCATCAGCGCGGACAGACAAAGATTCGAAAAAATCCATCGTGGCGATCTTCTCTAGTTGAATCTGATACTCGAGTCGGTTGGCCATCATGTTGATCAGGGCAGCCATGGAGTCTTTCTGCGCGTCGTCAGCGCTATAGGAGCCGTTGCGATCGGGTTGATTCAATGCCGTTGTGGTGAGTTTGATCGCGTCCTCGCTATAGCCAGCGAGCAGGAAGAAGCTGGCGGTTACGAGAAAGTGCTCAGCACGGTTCATCACATTGACTATGGGCTTCTGCGCCTCGCGCCAGACAAGCATGCGGTCGAGCGCCTCGCGGGATTCGTCGAAGCGGCCCTGATTCATGAGTAGATAGAGCTTATAGATCCAGGGATTCGCCACGCTATCCGCATTTAGATAGCGAGTCGCACGGTTGAGATATTCTTCTGCTTCGTCCATTCTCAATAGGCTTAGCGCAACTTCCGATGCATTGCTCAAGTAGACCGTGTCGTAGTCGCTCACCGAATCGGCGAAATTCTCATCCTCGCTTACGGCGCGGTCGCAGGCAGTCATGGACTCTATCGGCTGCAGGCTGGCTAGGTCGGCTGCGCAGATTGTGTTCCAGGCCCGTGCACGTTCCCGTTCGTTGTCGCTGTTTTGCAGAACACGATTTGCGCTCTCACGAGCGGCGTCGTATTGCTTGAGCTTGATTAGTGGCCAGCCGCGGAATGATTCGACATCTTGTCCATAGACTTCTTCGACTCGCTCCAGGTATTCAAGTGAGCGAAGTTGGTCGCCCATGAGTTGGTGTACATAGGACAGCTGGCTCAGTGTCAGATAGTGCCATTGTAGATTGCCCGATTCGAGCGCCTCGGGTATGTCGTTGTAGTTAGTAAGCTGCTCCGCGCGGTTGAGGTGAAAAAGCGCTCTAGGCATATTGCCTTCGATGGTTAGCAGGACTTCAGCAAGTGCGAACTGCGCGGCGGGGGAGTTCGGTTCTTGGCGCACCCACTGCTCGCTT
Source organism: SAR86 cluster bacterium (assembly GCA_002401885.1). Taxonomy (GTDB): domain Bacteria; phylum Pseudomonadota; class Gammaproteobacteria; order Pseudomonadales; family Pseudohongiellaceae; genus UBA9145. The sequence continues at coordinate 21,010 of NVUL01000022.1, read as the reverse complement.
AACTCGCGAGCCTTAACATTCAGATCGAGATTCAATGCATCGCAGACCGCTAGCGCCTTCGTGTCGCTAACATCGGTGAAGCCAAAACAGAGTTGACGCTGAGGCTGCGGTATCTCAATACTTTCGATGGAGAGGAAATCGTCGTCTTGGGCAGAGGCATTGCTAACAGTGATGAGAATCGCAACCAAGCTGAGACTCGCAACTGCGCGTCGCGGCCTCATCCAAAGTTCCGAATTGCGCATTAGGCTAGCGTGCCTCTGGCAAGCTGTTCCATGGGCCCGCGCATGGCATCGAGAAGCACCTTGCCCATGTCTGCCACACCCGGAGCTAGTTCGATGCGATGGCCTAGGACTCTGGGTAGTAGTAGCTCAATATCCTCGGCGCTCACATAGTCCCGATGCCGCAGAGCGGCACAGACTTGCAGGGCTGGAAGCATGAGTACCATGCTGCGTGTGGAGTTGCCTTGGAGTACTCGTTCGTCCTCGCGCAGGTTCCTGGAAATATCGACAAGAGCAGATTTGATGCTGCCGCTGATTGTGACTGCGGCGTCGATCTGCTCCCTGGCGAACAGTACTTCATCGCGAGTTACTGTAATTTTTTGCTGCCCTAGATCTCTGCGCTGTTTGTATGTATCCAGAACATCCAATTCAGATTCACGATCGATATGATCCATAGTTATCTTAAACAGGAAGCGATCGAGCTGTGGAGTGGGCAGCGGATAGGTGCCTACGAGGTCAAGTGGGTTCTGCGTGGCAATAACGAAGAAAAGATCATCGAGCGGGTAGGTGACATTATCGACGGTAACTTGTTTCTCGCCCATTGCTTCGAGCATAGCAGACTGCACTTTCGGCGAAGTTCTGTTGATCTCATCTGCGAGAACGACATGGGCAAACAGAGGGCCATGTCTGAAATGAAATGCGTTGCTGTTGCTATCGAATACCGGCACGCCGGTGACATCCGAGGGGAGTAAGTCTGGAGTAAACTGGATGCGGCGAAAGGGGAGGATGAAGTCTGCGCTATTCTTGTCGCTGCCATCGTCGACGATTGCTTCGCCCAGTGCTTTCGCGAGCGTGGTTTTACCGGAACCTGGAAAATCTTCGAGTAGCACATGCCCGTCAGCGACTAACGCGATGAGGGTTAGTTCGATCACATCATCACGGCCCAGAACCTGTTGTTTTACGGCAGCGCTCAGCCGATTTAACACGTCGACGGCTGCATCGATTTGAGTACTGCTGTTTGTATCCGTAGTATCGCTGACCAGTATTGGCTCAGCTACTTCGGTGATACTGTTAGGCGTCATAGTTTGCTCCACTTCATTGTACGGGTTCGGCTCGATGGTAATGAGTTACGAGGATTATTTGCTGAGTAGCCAGGAAAAAGGATTGATCCAGGCAACGACTCGCTTCCAGGTCTGCGTGTTGCGTCCTATCTCTTGTGCAATGGCGCTGCGCAGCTCTGCCCACATCGCCGCATCAAGACTGCTCTTATTCTGTGAGCCCAGGGCTAGCGCGAGATGTTGGTTAGTTAATTTCTGCATGCTCGGAGCGACGATCTTGACGCGTCGAGCAAACTGTTCGCGGCTCTCTCCAAATTGTCGATGCAAGCCAACGGCTGCGAGTTGATCCAGCATCGCTCGATAGCTCAGTCGATATTGTTTGTCTGTCGCCGCTCGCGATGGAATCCAGATGCGGTAGAACTTTATCAGATAGGCGCTTAGCAGAGTCGCTAAGATTAGCGCATAGAAAACATTCAGAATCAGTTGCAGGTTTATCGAGGATGTTTGCTGCGATTGCAGGAAGTCATCGAAAGACGCATCGTTGCGTAGCATATCACCCAGTAGTTGCTGCAGATTGTTCTGTGGATCGGTAGTCATATCTACTAGCGTTTGCTGAGGTGCCGGGTCAACGATTACCCAGCCAATGTCGCGAAAATAAATCTCAGGCCAGGCGTGACCATGTATAGCCTGAATCAGTAGCGATGAGCCGCCAGCCTTATTGCTGGCAGGAACAGCGTAGCCGATGCCCACTCGAGCGGGGATGCCTAAACTGCGAAACATATAGGTGGCTGCGAAGGAAAAGTGCATGCAGTAGCCAGTTAGATCGCCAAACAAGAATGAGCCCGCTGGGTCTGTCTCGTAGGCATGCTCGTTCTTCAGGCTGTAGATGCCGTTCTCGTCCAAATAAGTTTTTATTGCCCAGGCCTTGGCAAAGGGGTCATCGGTGTACTCGAGTTTTAGATCGACGATCAGGCTCTCGGCGAGTTCCTTGTAACGTGGGTCATCTGGCAGTTCTAGGTATTCATCCCAGACTTCCTCGGACCAGTCGGCTCTGCCTAGTTCGCGGCCGAGTAGGTAGTTGAAGTCATACTCCGGCGCTTGAGAGTAGGTATCATAGGTTCGCTTAAAGCGCAGATTATTTGGGTTAGCAGTATTCTCATAGGCGATCGGACTTTCGAGGCCAAACGGTGTGCGATGCGAGATCAGCATGCCGATGCTGGTGCGAACTGGTGTGCGCTGATCTCCGGCCTTGGGTAGTTGGTTGGCCTCGATGCGCGAATTCGTGAAGTTCTTGATCAGATCCTGGTCCATGTCGCTACGTGTTGTAAAGTCGAGCAGGGTGCCATTGAACTGAGAGTACGCCGACTCGCGAAAATAGTAGGAGCCGTTTAAGGGTTCATAGTCATCCCGAAAAACGACGACCGCTACCGGCGCCTCTTTATCATCCGCATTGTTTTCGCTATCTCTGAACGGGTTTTCACGCTGGGTGCCATTGCCTGCTTGCTCTTGTCCTGTCAGCCCCAGATCGTCTGTTAGCTGTGGTGTCGGTAGTCCAAACAGACGAACATAAAACAGCAGTGAGAAACAAAGGAGTCCGAGAACCGTAAAATGATAGGGCAGGCGACGATGGTTATTCTCGATCATCAAAAGAGCAGCGAGAGAAAGGACTGCACCACATCCGAATGCCATTAGTATCGAGGAGGGGTCAATGCCTCGGATCAACGCATAGTCGCCGATAAGGAAGGGGCGATGGATCATGCCATTGCGATGTGCAGACAAGGTTATTACAAAGGCGATTGCTACGAAGAGTATTTCAATGACGGCGCCATAGCTCGTGCGTTGGGCAAGGACGCGCAGGCAAACTGTAAGCGAGGCGCTAATTGCAAACCACTTGATGAACTCGCCTGTATTGAAGGAGAACATCGGCGATGCAAGATCTGAGAGTAGTGATGTGCTGGTTGCCAATGATGCTAGTAGCAAACCTAAGAGCAGGAAGCCGAGGCTCATTAGATTGATGGTGAAGGTACGTAATCGCTTCAAGGGGGATCGACGAATGCCAAGGTCGATCACATAGCAGGCGAACAGGCAGCCGATGAAGGAGGCGACGGAACCGCTGACGACGGTGAGAGACAGGCTTAGCACCCAATAGCTACTGGCTATAATGGCCGCGCGCAGACTAGTCGGCAAGAAATGCTGCGCCTTTGCTGCCCTGTTGCTTGTTCTCTTCAACGCCATTGTAATTGCCCAAATTATAATTTCTTAATATTCAAAGAGTTACATCTTTCTAAGGTTCTGATCGAAACTGAGCCCGGTTTTTCTGTCCACGACCACAGTTGATTCTACTAGTTGCCCCAGAGCGGTCAATAACTTAAGTAAATCGGCTCTGGAGCCCCCAAACTCGTCACCTTTCTCGCTTGCTGGATCATCTTGCAGCAGGAGACGTTGCCAAAGCTTCAGTTGCTCGGTCTCATTGAATCCATCGGTTGCGAGTACTAGGGAGAAACGACCGGGAAAACGAGAGATTGTTTTCTTGAGCTGTTCAAACCAAGGCGCGAATTCGGCTGCCGCAAATACGATGCAGTGCGCGCCGGCCTGACCAGAGCTCTGGGTTAAGAATTCATCTAGGCCGTAGCCTAGTGTTCTACCGATTGCTCTGGATTTTGCAATGGCATCTAACGCGGCGGGAAGAGTGTTAGAAGGAGTCTCGGAGCCATCGGCGGAGAAAGCCCAATCATCACCTAGAGCACCTGTCTCTAATGCAACGCGGGCAACGGCGGCAGCGGCTTCATCGTTGTCGCTGCTCAATAGGTAGGCGACAGTACGATTGCTGTGGAAGACGCTCTTCTCAGCGAGCCTAACGTTTAGTTGCCGGTTGCGAGCGTACACCTTCCACATGATATTGCGTACCGAGTCGCCCGGCACATAGGGGCGGATTTCCATGCGGTCGCCATCGGGGTCGCCGGAAGGATTTGGTATGCCATCCTCTGCAGTTAACGAGCGCAAAAGCGGAAGAGGTTTTACAGTATTGGTTTTTGGCAATGCGGTGCAGGATAGCTCCTGTTTCTGTTGCCAAGAATAGCGACAGAAACCGAGCACATCGGAAACCGTAAACAGACGCGTAACGTGTTCTGTCTTACAGCGCTTCTTGGGCACGATTTCTTCGAGAAGTTTGCCGTCGGCGGCAACCCGAATTCGTGTCTCGACGAAGTCGGGATAGATTACTCGCCAGCTGAGTTTGACTAGAGGGAAGTAATTAAGTGCAGGAAGCAGGAAGCCGGTTTCATTTGGATAGCCTGCCTCGACTTTTATCGGCTCGATAGCGCTCGCGAGTTGATCGAGGCTCACACGTACCCTTCTTTGAATGAAGACACCGCTGATTACAGAACAGAAGAGGCTAAATATTAAGATGGAGAGGGCACAGATTGCCAGAGAGAAAACGACCAGATCCATGGAGCCATAGCCGTACACTCGCAGCGCATAGGCTGTTAACAGTAGTGTTATTAATCCCTGCAACGTGAGTGGGAACAGCGCGATCAAGCGCCTGCTCAGAGATATCAGCAATGAACTGTTTGGATCAAATTGAATGTTAAGTCCGGATGGCATGGCTAGTCTGCGAGTTGAGTAAGGTCGACTGTGTGACGCTCTGGCTAAACTCGTTGAATAAGACCTGAGCGCCTTGATTAATATTACACAGAATAACGGCAACTATCCGGGTTGGACAACAGATGTGACTACTTGTTGCAACTTTTCTGGGTTGTTGACTCACCGCCTTAAGATGCTTGGCTACTAACGATTAACTCGATTCTCTATCAACTGTTCGACCACAGCTGGGTCGGCAAGCGTTGAGGTGTCGCCTAGGTTCTCGAGTTCGTTCGAGGCAATCTTGCGCAGGATGCGACGCATGATCTTTCCCGATCGTGTCTTGGGCAACCCGGGAGCGAATTGAATGATCTCTGGTCGTGCAAATGCACCGATTTCCTTGGCAACAAATTTCAATAGCTCTGCGCGCAGCTCTTCGGTAGCCTCGGTGTCAGCCATCAGGCTGACATAGGCATAGATGCCTTGCCCTTTAATGTCATGTGGATAGCCGACAACTGCCGCCTCGGCAACCGCTGGGTGCAGCACCAGTGCGCTCTCGATCTCGGCAGTTCCAAGTCGGTGTCCTGATACGTTGATCACGTCGTCGACGCGGCCGGTTACCCAGTAGTAGCCATCGGCATCGCGCCGGGCACTATCGCCAGTAAAGTAGTAACCGGGATAGGTGGTGAAGTAGGTGTCGATGCAGCGTTGATGATCGCCGTACACGCTTCTAATCTGGCTGGGCCAGCTGTTACAGAGCACGAGGTTGCCTGTGGCCGCGCCCTCTATCTCATTGCCGTCAGCATCGAGTAGCGCCGCCCTGACTCCGAAGAAGGGTGTTGATGCAGAGCCAGGTTTCAAGTCGGTTACACCCGGTAGGGGTGTGATCATGATCCCGCCGGTCTCGGTCTGCCACCAAGTGTCTACGATAGGGCAGCGTGCATCGCCTACTACATGGTAGTACCACTCCCAGGCTTCAGGGTTTATCGGCTCGCCTACTGAACCTAACAACCGCAATGAGGAGCGTGATGTCTTCTTAACTGGATCGTCGCCTGCGGACATCAGTGCACGAATGGCAGTAGGTGCTGTATAGAAAATATTTACTTGGTGCTTGTCGATGACCTGCCAGAAGCGTGAGGCATCCGGATAGGTGGGCACGCCTTCGAACATTAGTGTCACGGCGCCATTCGCGAGTGGGCCGTACACGATATAAGAGTGTCCAGTGACCCAGCCTACATCGGCCGTACACCAATAGACGTCGCCCTCGTGATAATCGAAGACATATTTGTGGGTGATGCTTGCGCCAAGCAGATAGCCGGCAGTGGTGTGGAGAACGCCCTTCGGTTTACCCGTAGAGCCGGAGGTGTACAGGATAAAGAGGGGATCTTCCGCGTCCATGAGCTCGGCTTCACATTCGCTGTCCGCGGCCTCAGTGGCTTTGTGATAGCAAACATCGCGCTCTTCATGCCAGGGCACTTCGACATTGGTGCGGCGTACAACGAACACAGAATGCACGTTGGGGCATTGTGTGAGCGCCTCATCGACGTTCGCCTTCAAGGGAATCGTGCGCCCGCCGCGCACACCTTGGTCGGCGGTGATAACCGTCTGGCAGTCGGAGTCTAATATTCTGTCTTTAATCGATTCGGGCGAGAAGCCGCCAAATACGACGGAATGAACGGCGCCGATACGCGCGCAGGCGAGCATCGCATATGCCGCCTCAGGAACCATAGGCATATAGATGCAGACTCGGTCTCCCTTGCTGACGCCTCTGGTCTTAAGAGCGTTGGCTAGCTTGCAAACTTCTTGGTGCAATTCGCGATAGCTTATTCTCTTGTCGACTTCGGGATCGTCGCCTTCCCAAATGATTGCAGTCTGTTCGCCGCGTCGCTCCAGATGCCTGTCGATGCAATTATACGCAACGTTTAGCTTGGCTCCCTCAAACCACTTCGAGTTGGCTTTGGAAAACTCGCCGCTGGTAACTTTCTTCCAGGGTTCATGCCAGTGCAGCAAATTTCCAGCCTGTTCAGCCCAGAAGTCTTCCGGTGCCTCTATGGAGTGCTGGTACATCTTTTGAAAACTGTCTTTGTTCAGATAAGTGTTGTCAGCGGTGGCGTCTGAAACTGGATAAATCTTGTCTTCTGACATGGCTCAATTCCTTTGCTGCAAATTACTAGCTGTACTAACGCTGCTGGAGCTGCCCGATCGGGCGCTAGGGCCTGTAAATAATGATCAATTAGTATGCCTCAAAGCAACTTTACGGGCAACTGGCAGGGTGCTACAGCCCTTTATTGCCGCGGTGCTAAGCGATAGAAAGACTAATTTATAAAGGGTCTAGCTGCGTTGAAAACGAATGTTGTCGATCAGCCGGCTCTTGCCGACGAAGATGGCACCAAGAATTGCGATATGCTGGGTATCGGTGGAGGGGGGTTGGAGTGTATCGGCATCGCAAATCTGGAAGTAGTCCGGCTTCAATGACGCTTGCTTCAGTTCTTTCTTAGCCGCTTTCTCGAGCTGATTGAATTCTGTGTTGCCTTGCTGAATTTGCTCGGCACAGGTCTGCAGGCATCGATACAGACTGGAAGCCTGTTGTCTCTGCTGCTCACTCAAATAATTATTGCGAGAGCTCATGGCGAGGCCGCTCTCCTCACGATGCGTCTCTATGCCGTGTATCGCGATCTCGAGCGCTAAATCTTGTGTGAGTTTTCGGATGACTAAAAATTGTTGGTAGTCTTTTAGTCCGAAGAAGGCGGCGTCTGGCTGAACGATGTTGAATAGTGTTGTTACGACAGTGGCTACACCGACGAAATGGCCCGGTCGACTGCTGCCGCAAAGATTTTCAGTTAGACCTGGCACGTTAATTGAGGTTTGCTGTTCTAGGCCATCGCCATAGATTTCGTTGATGGAAGGGAGAAACAAGCAATCACAATTTTCAGAGCGCAGGCTTTCGCGATCGGCTTCGAGGGTTCGTGGATAGGCGGCTAGATCCTCGTTCTCTGAGAACTGCAGAGGATTGACGAAAATGCTGCAGACGATGAAGTCGTAACGATCTCTGGCCTGCCGTATTAGCTGTAGATGACCCTCGTGCAGATTGCCCATCGTCGGAACCAGGGCAATAGATTTGCCCTGTGAGCGCGCTGTCTTCAGGATTTGCCGTAGGTCCTTGATTTTCTTTTGAGTTTGCATCGCAGTAGTAGCTTAAGAGTGGCTAGGAGCGGCTAGTTAAAGCAGTGCTGATCGGCAGGGAACGACTGAGATTTCACTGCCTGCACATAGGCTTCGATGGCACCGGGTATGCCATTCTTAGAATCGATTAGGAAATTCTTCACAAACTTCGGGGAGATCGGTGAGACACCTAACACATCATGCAGAACCATGATTTGTCCGGTGGTATCGGGGCCGGCGCCTATGCCTATCACTGGGATGCCTAAAGAATCGGTAACTGTCTTGCCTAGGCTGCGCGGCACACACTCGAGCAGCAGAGTACTGGCGCCGGCTTCTTCTAGAAGTTTCGCTTCTGCGATTATCGCATCAGCCTGCTCCGTATCGCGTCCCTGAACGTGAAATCCGCCGATTCGATTAACAGACTGCGGAGTGAGGCCCATGTGCGCACAGACGGGGATGCCGCGTTCGGCGAGTAATCTGGTTGTGTTCTCAATCCATGCGCCACCCTCGAGCTTCACCATGTGCGCACCGGCGCGCATCAGCGCGGCAGCATTCTCCAGGGTTTGAGTCTCCGAGGAATAGCTCATGAAGGGCAGGTCGGCAACCAGCAGAGCACCCTTATTGCCACGCTTGACGCATTGCATGTGATAGACCATGTCGTCCATGGTCACGGGCAGAGTGCTGTCATGGCCTTGCAGTACCATGCCTAAAGAATCACCGACAAGAATCACTTCGACTCCAGCATCGCCAAGGATCGCAGCGAAACAGGCGTCGTAGGCAGTCATGCAGGCAAATTTCTCACCACGTTTCTTGATGTTGAATAGCGTGGTAAGAGTGACATTTTTGTTGTGCGTTTGAGTGCTCATAGCTGCTTCTACTAGCTAAACCTGCAGGTTCAGTCGGGAAGGGGATAATAAGGCTAGAAATGGGAGTATTCAAGCCAAAATAAAATATAGTTTTAGTTGCAAGAACTACTGCGAATCCGAACTATTCAGGGCTTGCTGCAAACGCTCCTGCGGCTCGCCTTTTACTACGCTATGGTCTAGTTCATATTGTTTAAGTTTTTGAAGATATAAATTGAATAATTCACCGCGGTTGTGCGGATTTTCACGAAGCCGATCAGCTTGCCAGGGAATATTGGTGTCACACAAATAATAATGCCTGGTAGAAGTTTGCTGTTTGATGCTTTTCTCAAAGGTATTATAAATCCAGGGGTCACAGTGCCCATACTTAACTTCGCTCCAGATCATGATAACCAGCAAATCTGTGTCGCAAATTATTCTTTCTGGCAAATGAGAAAGAAGTGCTTGTTCCTGCTTATGTTGCTGCTTGGCAATTTCCAATAAGTCCCGTTGCTGATAAGAATCCTTTGCTTTGAGATAATCTCTGGAAACTTCTGAAACTAGAGGTGATTTCCAGTAATCAGCAAGCTGGCTTGCTAACGTAGTTTTCCCAGAAGACTCAGGGCCCGTAATAACTAGTATTTCAGTGCTCATTGCAATAACTCTTATGCATGCTCTATAAGCCATGAAGGCCACGCTTGGAGAGATAATAACTAAAAGGCTGTAGAAAACACTCTCTTTCTTACTAACTATTGGTTCAGCTACTGTTATACTGCATCCAGTTCCTTAGGGGTGGTCAATTGATCTGAGATTCTGGTACACGCCAGTAAACCCTAGAACCTGATCCGGTTAATACCGGCGTAGGAAAAGGATGCACACCACATCTCATCACACGTCCAATTAATACCGGGTCTCTTAAATTAATTTTTGGAGAGACTCATGTCTAATACTCGTTGCATACCAAATTTCACCTTACCGTTGCTGACCTTCCTAAGCTTCACGCAGGGTCTTGCTGCCGCCGCAGAAAACACTATCGAAGAAATTGTCGTTACCGCAGATTTTCGGGCTAGGAGCGAGTTGGACCTAGCGACTAGCGTCACAGTCATGACGGAGGCGGTCATAAAATCCAGGTCGGCCCAGCATTTTGAGGAGCTGGCGAATGCCATTCCCAACGTTAACTATGCTTCTGGTTCGAATCGCGCACGTTTTTTCCAGATTCGGGGCATTGGTGAGCGCAGTCAATTTGTCGCGCCAATCAACCCCTCGGTCGGTTTTCTGGTGGACAATGTGGATTTCAGCGGAGCGGCCACCATTGCTACCATGTTGGATGTTGAGCAGGTCGAAGTGCTACGAGGACCGCAGGGAACGAGATACGGTGCCAATGCTCTGGCTGGGCTAATTAACGTTAAGACTCGCGATCCCCAAGATCAGTTTGCAGCGAGCCTGAAACTCGGCGCTGCTGATTACAATACCGAAACGATTTCGGCAATGGTAACCGGGCCATTGACCGATACTGTAAGCGGGCGGTTGGCTGTGGGAAGTCATAGGTCCGATGGCTACTATGAAAATTCATTTCTGCAGACAAAGAAAAACAATGAACAGGACGAAGTATCTATTCGGGGGAAACTAAGCGCAGAAATGTCCGCCAGCTGGAAAGTAGATCTTTCTCTGTCCCACGTAGATATAGACAACGGTTACGATGCATTTACTCTGGACAATTCACGCACGACGCTTTCTGATGAGCCTGGGCGGGACCGGCAGGAATCACTCGCGTTGGCAATCGACAGTAGCTGGGAGCTGGATAGCTTTGATTTAAAACTCATCGTGGGCCTCGCCGACTCTGACATGGAGTATAGCTACGACGAGGACTGGACCTTTGCAGGAATTCACCCGGACGGGTATATGTCACGGGACAGTTATGTACGTGATCGAGAAACCCAGAGTCTGGAGCTGAGGTTCCTATCGAATGAGAGTAGCCGGCTGTTTTCTGATTCAACCGACTGGCTGTTCGGTGTGTACACGCTCAACAGTGCTGAGTCATTGAGTCGAGAGTACACCTTTCTGGCCTCGGACTTTCGCAGTGATTACGATTTCAATACGGCGGCTGCCTTCTTCCAGTTGGATTCATCGCTAAGTGAAAAACTGACCTTGGAAACAGGGCTAAGAGTCGAGAGGCGCGACACGACTTATAAAGACTCAGAATTGCTAGGCTTCTCGCCAGCGGAAACTCTCTGGGGCGGTCGAATCGCTGCCAAGTACCTGCTGAATTCAAATACCATGGCCTACGCCAGTATTGCTCGGGGCTATAAGGCCGGTGGCTTTAACACCGATGGGTCATTGGATGCGGATTTACGGGAGTTCGGCGAAGAGTTCCTGATTGAGTATGAGCTGGGAATGAAGTCGAGCTTGCTTGAGGACAAATTACATCTAAAAGCCGCTTTGTTTCACGATGACAGACACGAGCAACAGGTAAAGAGTTCCACCGGAAGAATCCGTGCTAACGGGAGTACAGAGTTCGTCGATTTCATAGGCAACGCGGCAGAAGGGACGAATAACGGTGTAGAATTTGAGGCAATTTGGTACCCCTCGGCGCAGCTAGGTATAACAGCCAGCCTAGGGTTGTTAGATGCGACCTTTGATTCTTTTATAAATTCTGAAAATCAGGATCTGTCGGGGCGTGATCAGGCTCATGCGCCGGGCTATATGGCGCATCTAGCTGCCGATTATAATCTAGGCGCCTGGTCACTTTCCGTCTCCCTCGATGCTAAAGACGATTTTTATTTTTCCGACAGTCATAGCGTGCAGAGTGAGCCCTATGAACTGTTAAATATGAATCTCAGCTATTCTAGCGAACGCTGGAGCCTAAGTTTTTGGGGTCGTAATCTTACCGATCAAGACTATGCTGTTAGGGGATTCTTCTTTGGGGAGTTCGGCAATGATCCAAGAAAGGGCTACGCGCCTGAACCCTATCTTCAATTCGGTGAACCCCGAGTGATCGGAGTTAGCTTTGAGGTACAGTTATGAAAGCTTCAGTTGATATTAGTTTGTATCCATTGGCAGATGAATATATTCCTGCCATCAAGGAATTTATCGAGAGAGTGCAGCTATATCCCGAGATTGCGGTGGTGCGTAATGATCTCTCGACGCAACTCTATGGCGACTACGATCAGATAATGGACCTGTTGAAGATCGAAGTTAAGCTAAGCTGGGAGAAGTACGGGAAGAGTATTTTTGTTATCAAGCTATTGAGAGACGATCTTCGAGGTCTGGCTAGTGGTTGAATTTTTCAACACAGTCGGCGAGCAATTTCTGCGTAACTCATGGCTGGAATTGACAGCAGTCGTGTTTGCGATTGCCTACTTGCTGCTTGCGGTTAGAGAAAATATCCTTTGCTGGTATGCAGCCGGTATTTCTACTGTCATTTTCCTGTACATCTTCTGGGACGTGAAGCTCTACATGGAGTCCGGCCTGCAAGTTTACTATCTTGCCATGGCGGGCTTTGGCTGGTATCAGTGGCGGCGTGCGAATGAGGTTTCTACTAACTTGCAGATATCGATGTGGAATATGCGGCAGCATTTAGTGGCCTTGGTTTTTATCGCAATACTTACCTTCGTGTCCGGGTATCTTCTGAACTCTGGAACCGATGCTGAACTGCCGTATTTGGATTCATTCACGACTTGGGCCAGTGTTGTCACTACCTTCATGGTGGCGCGAAAGGTATTAGAAAACTGGATTTATTGGTTGGTGATAGATTCCATTTCAATCTATCTCTACATCGATCGTGAGCTGTATTTCACCTCACTACTATTCGCCGTGTATATAGTCATCATTTTCTTTGGGTGGTTCTCATGGTCGAAAACGTATCGCCAGAAGACGGGGCAGCCTAGGGCAGCCCCGGTTACCTAAAAAAATGGCTGGGGCATGACGTCTATTTCAGCGGTCGCAGGCACAGCCCCCGTGCTACGGGTCCATGAATCCTGAAAATTTTACGCCCGATAACAACGCTATATCTCGATGCCAAGTTGCTAGATCTTCTTTGTTGAACAAGCTCAAAGATTCGTGTCCACACGCCCTTGCCATAACCTGCATAAGCTCAACAGATGCCTCAAAGAAGTTTTTAAGTTGCACTGCCGATTTTTCAACGTTGAGTCGTTGGCGCAGATCAGCTTTCTGTGTTGCTATGCCGGCGGGGCAATTATTCGTATTGCACATGCGCGCGGCTACACAGCCTATCGCTTGCATGGCACTATTTGAAATCGCAACACCATCAGCCCCTAAGGCCATCGCCTTTACAAAGTCCATAGGTGTGCGTAGACCACCGGTAACGATAAGGGTTACATCGCCGCTATTCTCTTGATCATCTAAGTAGCGACGTGCCCGTGCTAGGGCAGGAATAGTGGGGACACTTATGTGATCCCGGAACATTTCGGGTGCGGCACCGGTACCGCCTCCACGCCCATCCAATATGATGTAGTCGGCACTGGCATCGAGTGCAAAGCGGATATCTTCCTCGATATGATTGGCGCTAAGCTTAAAGCCTATGGGAATGCCTCCAGTTATCTCGCGTACACGATCGGCAAATTTTTTGTAATCCGCAGCTGTGTGTAGATCTATAAATGTTGGCGGTGATATTGCCGACTCGCCCTCGGGAATGCCTCGTACTTTTGAAATTTTGCCGATATTTTTATTTCCTGGAAGATGGCCTCCAGTCCCGGTTTTTGCGCCTTGCCCACCTTTGAAGTGAAAAGCCTGAACCTCTTTCAATTTGCTTTCATCGTAGCCAAACTGAGCGCTCGCTAATTCATAGAAATAGCGTGAATTCGCTGCCTGTTCCTCGGGTAACATTCCGCCTTCACCAGAACAAATTCCAGTGCCTGCCAGCTGGGCCCCTTTTGATAAGGCCAGTTTTGCTTCTTCTGACAATGCGCCAAAGCTCATGTCGGAGACAAATAACGGGATCTTCAGATGCAGCGGCTTTTTAGCTTTCTTGCCAATAACTAGCTCCGTAGCTACGGCAACTTCTTCGAGCAAGGGCTTAGTTGCCATCTGAGCGGTCATGACTTGAATGTCATCCCAGTGGGGCAGTAAGTGACGAGGCACTCCCATCGACGTCATGGGGCCATGATGTCCCATCTTCGACAAACCTTCTCGCGCCAACTGATGGATAAATTCTACCGTAGGCTCTTCTACAGTAGCGTTCGCTACAGGAATTTTATCTGAGCTGGTTTGGATGCCAGGCCCTTCTTTACCTACTGCGTCTGCATCAAATTGTTTATGCGTGCCATCACAAAAAGGCAGGCTTGCTGAATGCTTGCATTGACATAGATAGGCGTCGCCAGAGCTCTCCGCTGTAAATGGCTTTGGTTTGAATTCGGTGCCCGCGTGGGAGCCGTCACAAAACGGCTGATTATTAGAGCGACCACAGGTGCAGAAGTAGTACTCTTCGCCCTCTGTAGTTTCGATCTTTACGGGTTTGTTATCTGTAACTATAGGCTTCATTGCTTGATTCCAATTGCTTTAGGAGGGGTGGGGCGCTAGCTAAAATTGTAGTCATGTGTATTGACCGGCAGCATAGCCTGAGGACCAGGCCCACTGGAAGTTGAAGCCACCAAGGTGGCCGCTGACATCGAGCACTTCTCCTATAAAGAATAAGCCTGGCTGATGGATAGCCTCCATGGTTTTTGAGCTGATGCCGTCGGTATCTACTCCGCCTAAGGTGACTTCGGCAGTGCGATAACCTTCGGTGGCCGATGGCTTTAGTAGCCATTTATTTAGCTGTCGGCCAATAGTCTTGAGTTGTTGGTCGGTGAATTCGGCTATGCTTGTTTCCGCTTGTGTAGGCCACCACAGTTGCTGCAATTCTGCTACCAGAGCCTTGCTCAGTTTCTGTTGCAGAACCGTTTTTAACAGGCTCTTACCCTTAGTGAGTTTTACTTTACAGAGCCATTGATCGGCCTCCATGCCGGGGAGGAGATTTAGTGAAATTAAATCGCCGGGATTCCAGAAGCTGGAGATCTGGAGTATCGCGGGTCCGCTGATTCCGCGATGAGTAAATAACAGGCTTTCACTAAACTGTTGCCCGTTGCAGCTGACTTCAACTTCTGTTGATAATCCCGTAAGACGTTCGCAGACTGCCTTGAAACTATCGCTAAACATAAACGGCGCCAGTCCAGCTCGACGCTCGGTAAGCTTCAGTGAGAATTGGCGAGCAATGTCATATCCCATGCCACTGCCGCCAAGGCTGGGAATTGACAGAGCGCCGGTAGCGACGACCAGAGATTCACAAGAGAGAGTGTGGCTTTCCTTCGGCTCGCTTTTACCTTTGGATAATTTCAGCTGATAGCGATCATGCAGTGTGTCGCTTGAGGATTGCAGGGCGGTGATACTGTTGATTTCGCAATGGCTCCAAATGGCCACACCCGCTAGTTCACATTCGCTCTGCAGCATTGCCAGAATTTGCTTGGCGGAATCCTTGCAGAACAATTGTTGGTGTTTGCGCTCTTCATAGTCGATGCCATGTTGTTCAACTAGTTGGATAAAGTCCCACTGGGTATAGCGCTTGAGTGCAGATTTGCAGAAGTGTGGGTTGGCGGAAAGAAAGTTTTCAGGCTCGATACTGTAGTTGGTAAAATTACAGCGCCCGCCGCCGGACATCAGTATCTTCTTGCCAATCTTGTTTGATTTTTCAAGTAGCAGCACCTGACGGCCACGCTTGGCAGCAGTCAGCGCACACATCAAACCTGCTGCGCCCCCGCCTAGCACAATAACTTTACCCATAAGGGGGCTCGGTTCCTTCGCTTAATATTTGGAGGATGAGTCTAACATGGGCATCCTATAGCTTCATTAGTCGCTATATTGATGGGAGTTTCTGGGAAATACCAAATGTCTGCTTGGGGTTAAGATAGGCCTTTAGAAAACTGGATCTACCCCGCGCCTATTTCTTCTCTTGTTTGTTCTGTTTCGACTCGTACTTCTTGTGTTACACGGCTAACCAATAAAAATTGGGCGACATAGTAACTTGTCATTATTAGCCAGTCCGCAGCAGGAACCTCCACCACGAACCGATTAATGGCTATGATGGAATCTGAAAAAATAAAGACGGCAGCGCCGAGCGTGACGCCTTTGATGGTAGATGTGTTGGCGCTTAGCCCCATAAATGTGATTACTAAAAGATAGGCGATAACAGGAAGTCGCATATCGCCAGCGTAAATCCACATGACATAGGCCATTACCAAGCTGATGCTCGCAAGCAAAAGGCTTATTTGGTGGTTTGCCGACCAGCTGCCGTGATATCTAAGAAACAGACTGCCGTAGAGAAATTGGGCAAGCAAGAACGAGGAGAGTCCTGGTACGAATAGGCCCATTTCAAGTAATACATCACCGCCCATACTGAAAAGAAGTGCTAATAATAAATGAGCACTCAGAGAGTTGATTTCAGTTTTGGCGGCGAGAAAACTCAAGAAAAGAATGGGTGCAATTTTTAGTAAGGCGGAAAATTCGATTGACGTAAATGGTGCTACTAATAAATAACCCAGGCAAAGAAGTCCAAAGAATACAGTTGTTCGATTTAAAGAAATGTTCACCAGAAATTCCCACTGTCCGTTTTGGGACGTTAGTAGTGCTCTATAGATACTGCAGTTGAGTATATGTAGATATTGAAAGAAAGGCTCTATATAAGCGAGGGCCGAGGATTGAAGTAGTGTGTTCCTGCGCCAGCGGACACTATGCGCTTAACAAGCTGCTGATAGTCATCTTCGTTGTTAGCTATATCTATGTCTTCGCTGTTTACTATCAGCAGCGGCGACTTATCATAGTAATGAAAGAACTCGGCATAGGCTTCGTTCAGATTCTCCAGATAAGTAAGTTCGATGAGTTGCTCGGATTCGACTGCACGTTTCTGAATTCTATCTAACAGTACATTGGTGGGTGCCTGGAGATAGATAACCAGATCTGGCACGGGCGCATCTATGGTGAGATGGCGATAGACGTTTAGATAGAGCTCGAACTCATCCGGTTCTAGATTTTGCTGTGCGAACAGTTGGTCTTTTTCTATTAAGAAATCTGCCACTCGCACCGGTTCGAATAGATCGTTCTGACGAAGATCTTGTATCTGTTGTGCGCGTTGGAAGAGGAAGAATAATTGAGTGGATAGTGCGTGCTGTTTGGGGTTTTGATAGAAGCGATCGAGAAATGGATTCTCCTCGCTTTTTTCGAGCAATAATTCGTAGTTAAAGGAATCGGCTAGGCGCTTGGTGAGAGTTGTCTTGCCGACTCCGATGGGACCTTCAACTGCAATGTAGCGCGGAGCAGCCTTGGTGAAATCGCCCTGAGTCATAGTAGGCTCCCTAATTTTCGGTCTTTGCTTTTGGCCTACGACGGCGACGTCTCTTCTTTGACGGCGCTGCTTCATCACTTGCGCGTTCTATGATCTGCTTTGTATCACCGAGCTGGAACTGCGTCCACCATTCGCCGCGGCCGCCTAAGTCTTCACCTGCCTCTTCACGTAGCAGCAGGAAATCATAGGCAGCTCTGAAACGGGGGTGGTTGAATGAGCCTTCGATACTGCGTTTATTATCACGCATGAGCCGTGATTGAAGTTCCCATATTTCCTTTGTCGCGATAGTGAATCGCTTGGGCACAGCGGTGTATTGAATCTGTTCCATCAATACTTCCTGAGCTAGCTGTTGAAATAGCTGATGCTGATTGCCTTGGTTTGATTTCTGCGCCTCTAAGCGAAGTTGCAGCACGGGCCAAAGTAGGGCAGCGAAGAGAAATGCTGGAGTCACGGATTTGCCCGCAGCGAGTCGCGCATCTGTGTTTCTAAGTGCCAGTTCTACCAGTTTGCATGGCGGGCCGGAGAGCTTTTCCAGTGCGCGGAAGGTAGGCCCGAAGAGGTAGACGCCAGGTCGATAGCGTCGTAGCAATTCGAAGGTCTTTTCGGCATCGCCGCCAGTCATCAATTTAATCGTTTCATCGAAGAGTCTTGCCGTCGAGATAGATTCTAATAGATGGGCTAGCTCATCGATGGGCTTCTCAGTTTTCTCTTCGATGGTGAAGCCCAGCTTCGCTGCAAAGCGAATTGCCCTCAACATTCTTACAGGATCTTCTTTATAGCGCTCAGCGGGGTCACCTATCATGCGTATCTGCTTAGACTCCAAATCGTCTAGGCCGGTACTGAAATCGAGAATGCGGAACTTGTCTATCGTGTAGTAGAGGGCATTAATGGTGAAGTCCCGGCGCAGGGCATCTTCGTCAATGTTGCCGTACACATTGTCCCTAAGAATCATTCCAGCCGTTGAATGGGCAGAGGCCTGATTCTGAATGCGCCGCCGCGGAACATTGTCGGCAATTTTATTCTCCGAATCATGAGGTGCGCGAAATGTTGTAACCTCAATGATCTCTCGACCAAAGCGCAGATGAACTATCTTGAAGCGGCGCCCGATGATTCGAGCATTTCTAAACAGGGACTTGAGTTGTTCCGGCGACGCATCGGTTGCTATGTCGAAGTCCTTCGGGCTTTTGCCAAGCAACAGGTCGCGCACTCCGCCTCCTACCAGAAACCCATGGTATCCCGCCTCCGCGAGCTTATAGAGAACCTTTACGGCATTCGGTGATATCTGCTTGCGTGAGATCGGGTGATGATCACGCTCTAAAACGGCTGCGTTCTCGAACCCTGCGAGATCAGAGGCTGCGGTAGATTGATTCATTGCTGGCCGCACTCCGGTGCGCTGTTCGATAGCGAAGCGGAGCATAGTCTGGGGTAGTTTGAGGAGTTGATCACGGCTTATTTTCTTTAGTGGCACCACTGCAGAGTACAAGAATACAGAAGAGTAGTGTGCGTCGGCTGTATAAGCCCCTCAGTGGAACTGGGATTGTAAACATCAGTGGGCATGATACACGGAACGAAAGAAAACTGCAGGCACGGCTCAGACAGAATAGCGTGTTCTCTCATAGCATGGAGGAATTGGGTATTTGGGGGATATTAATAGGGGGTGAATACCACCCCCTATTTGGAAGCTAGATCTTATTATTATTATTATTGTTATTTAATTATTTATTATTTTTATTAAGTGCGTACCCACATCGGTACTGCATAAGTATTAAGGTGGTAATTATGCAGTTAGATGACAATCGTCAAATCCAGACTACAACCCGACCTTTTTATTATTTAGTGCACTAACCTTAGTTTTTTAACTCAGTAATGCTATTTTTGTTTTTATTAAGACTTATTATTATTGTTTATTGTTATTATTATCCTCTTATATAGTGCACTTACTGTGCCAAGTTGTCTAAGTTGTTAATTATCAGTGGTTTAGCTTTTTAAGAATTAGTAATTAAGTTCTAAATCCCCACTTTTGTTACAGATATTCCCTGATTGATTGGGTAGAAGGGTAGCGGTAACAAATTACTCCCTAACGCGGGTGCAAAGCCCATGCGCATTACTTGGGATTTTAGCAGTCGGCAGAAGTAAGTTCGGTGCTGTTCGAAGGGAGCTACTGGCCTCAAGAAAATAGCGATTTTCCGTGTTTCTTTCTAGCCTTAGTGCTTCTTCTTGCGGGGAATGCCGAAGCGCTGGCGACGCTCCCAAAGACACTTGCGGCTTATGCCTAGTTTCTTCGCGAGTTGGGTCTCATTCATGACGTGCTGGTGCTCAAGAACGAAGCGCTGGAAGTAGTCTTCCAGGGAGAGTTCTTCGATGGGTTCGGGAGTACTCTGTAGATTCTGTGATTTCGGCTTCTGACCTGTCATCAGCTTCTCTTCGTCGTCAATAGCGAGAAGCTCTTCAGAGATCTCCAATTCTTCTGCCAGCACTACGGCGCGTTCTATCGCATTTTCAAGCTCGCGCACATTCCCCGGCCAGCCATAATTGAATATGGCACGCCTCGCACCGTCACTCAGCTTGAGCATCTTGGTCTTAAGGCGCTTACAGGTTCGCTGCAGAATGGCTTCGCCCAGTTCCAGTATGTCGTCACCGCGGTCTCTAAGTGGCGGGATCAGGAGTGCCATTACATTGATGCGGTAATAGAGGTCTTCACGGAAGTGGCTATCTACTACCAATTGCTTCAGGTCGCGATGGGTAGCAACGACTAGGCGTACGTCGACTTTCTTGGACTGCACCGAGCCGACCTTGCGAATCTCATTCTCTTGCAGAACTCTTAGCAGTCTAGCTTGAGCCTCAAGCGGTAGCTCACCAATTTCATCGAGGAATAGTGTGCTGCCATTAGCCGCTTCGACTAAACCTGTTCTAGTTGCGGTGGCGCCGGTGAAGGCTCCCTTCTCATGGCCGAATAGTTCAGACTCAATTAGGTTTTCTGGGATCGCTGCGCAATTTACAGAGATCATTTCCTGTGCATGGCGATTGCTCAAGTTGTGAATCGCTCTAGCAACGAGTTCTTTTCCCGTTCCTGATTCGCCATTAATTAGGACGGTAGAATTGGTAAGAGCAACCTTGCGGATTCGGCGAAACAATTCCATCATCTGCGGACAGCTACCGATCATTCCATGAACGGGGGGTTCAAACTCTTCAACTGTATTAACAGATTGACGTGGGGCTTTAGCATGTTCGCGAATTACTTTGGCAACGGACTCGATCAATTCGTTGTGTTCAAACGGTTTGGCGATGTAGTCGACGGCGCCCAATTTCATCGAATCGATGGCGGAGCGAATGCTGGAATAGCTAGTCATGATCAGAACCGGTGTGGTGGTTGCCTTGATCAGATCGGTTCCAGGTGCCCCGGGCAGGCGCAGGTCGCTGATTATCACGTCGAAGTCGTCCATGTCGAAATTGTCTATCGACTCTTTGACTGTTCCCGCTTCGCTTACTTTGTATTCGTGGCGTTCAAGTAATCGCTTCAAAGCAGTTCGAATAACTACCTCATCTTCCACTACTAAAACTTGATTCATCGCTGTCATATGACTACTTAATTCGGTTGTTGCTGTTGTGTCAATAATCCGTCTGCGTTAATGCGTGGCGGAATCGCTATGGTAGCAAGGAAATCGCAGTAATACCGTGTGCCGCCTGTGTCTTCGTTCGCGGGGCTGATTATATCAATATCACCACCTAAGTCTTCAATTATGCTGAAAACGAGGGAGAGCCCTAAACCAGTGCCTTCCCCCGCTTCTTTGGTAGTGAAGAAGGGGTCGAAGACGC
>NVUL01000126.1 GCA_002401885.1 SAR86 cluster bacterium | reverse complement strand
GGATCTTGTCACCGCTATGAGCCTTCCGGCAGTATGCACGGGCTTATGCGTGTGCGTAGCTTCGTTCAGGACGACGGCCATATCTTCTGCACCGAGGAACAAATTCAGGCAGAAGTGGCAGATTTCATGACCCTGTTATTCGCCGTCTACAAAGACTTCGGATTTGATGAGGTGATTCTGCGGCTTTCGACTCGCCCTGAAAATCGTGTCGGCTCAGATGAAGTTTGGGACAAGTCAGAGCAGTCCCTCAAGGACGCGCTAAATGCGACGGGTTTGCCCTGGGAATTAGTACCGGGTGAGGGCGCGTTCTACGGCCCTAAGATCGAATGCTCGCTGAAGGATTGTATGGGCAGGGTGCAGCAGTGCGGAACAATTCAGGTCGATTTCAGTACACCCGGCCGGCTCGGAGCACACTATGTGGCAGAGGATAGCAGCAGACAGGAACCTGTCATGCTGCACAGAGCAGTTTTGGGCTCTTTCGAGCGCTTTATTGGCATTCTGATAGAGCACTATGCAGGCGCTATGCCCGCATGGTTGGCGCCAGAACAAGCTCTAATTTTGAATATAACGGACAAACAGAACGATTATTGCCGAAATTTCGAAGAATCCTTGAAAAATAAAGGGTTTAGGGCGTCTTCGGACTTGAGAAATGAGAAGATCGGCTTTAAAATCCGCGAGCACACTTTACAGAAGGTTCCCTATCTCCTAGTAGTTGGAGATAAAGAGGTAGAAAACGGGACTGTGGCAGTGCGCAAACGCGGTGGTGAGGACCTGGGAGCGATGACATTCGATGAGTTTTGCACGCTCTTAAGCCAGGATGTCGCTCGATTTGGCCGCAGCACGTAGCAAGACCGCACAGAATTTTAATGACATCGAATACGAGGAATAAGCGTTCGCGCATATCATGAGGAGCAGTTCTAAGAAGCCAATCATTAATGAGTTTATCGAAGCCGATATGGTTCGCTTGGTCGGTGAGGCCGGAGAACAACTAGGTATTAAGTCATTAGAGGAGGCGCGGGCGGCGGCGGCCGAAGTCAAACTTGATCTGGTGCTTATTGCACCTGACGCAGACCCAAAAGTCTGCAAGATCATGGACTATGGCAAGCACATATTCGATCTCAAGAAGGAAAAGGCTGCTAACAAGAAGAAGCAGCGACGAACTCAGGTTAAAGAGATAAAATTTCGACCAGGGACGGAAATAGGGGATTATCAGGTAAAACTACGCAACCTGATACGTTTCCTAGAAGATGGGGACAAGGCCAAGGTATCGCTTAGATTCCGCGGCCGGGAAATGGCCCATCAACATCTTGGTATGGAGCTAGTTGGCAGGATCAAAGAAGATCTTGTCGAATACGGCACCGTAGAGCAGGAGCCCAAGATGGAAGGCCGGCAAATCATTATGGTTTTAGCACCGGTCAAAAAGCGCTAACGAGAGTAAGGGTCAGCCTCCAATGATCCGAGTGGTTCATTGGAGGCTGGCCTTTTTGATTGTTAGGTATTTATTAAAAGCATCCAATAGTTACTGATAAACGTTGGGGCAAATGCGGAGTTATATGTAATGGCTGGAAAACTAAAAACCCATAGTGGTGCTGCGAAACGGTTTAAGAAAACTGCTTCCGGTTACAAGCGCAAGAGCGCCTATAAGAGTCATATCCTGACTAAGATGACGACCAAGCGAAAGCGACAGTTGCGCGGGACTACTCCTGTGCATGCTGACAATTTACCAGCAATTAAACGCATGCTGCGCAAAGTCTAATCACAAAATTAATCAGGAGAATTTAAAATGGCTCGAGTAAAACGCGGCGTCACAGCAAATCGACGTCACAAGAAAGTATTAAAGAAGGCAAAAGGTTATTACGGTGCGCGAAGCCGTATCTATCGTGTTGCTACCCAGGCAGTTACTAAAGCAGGGCAATACGCCTACCGCGACAGACGCGTCAAGAAGCGTGTCTTCAGAGCGTTGTGGATCACGCGCATCAATGCGCAAGCACGCGTGAATGGTATGAGCTACAGCCAGCTTATCGCTGGACTAAAGAAAGCGGATATCGAAGTCGATCGCCGTGTGTTGGCAGACCTAGCGGTACATGACAAGCCAGCATTTAATGCAGTTGTAGATCAGGCGAAAGCTAGCCTCGCAGCTTAACTCTTCCTGGGTAAGTGGCTCATGGCAGATACTGACTCCCTACTTGCAGAGGCCCTGCAAGCCATCAAAGACTCTAGTGATGAGAAATCACTGGAGTCTTTGCGTGTTCACTATTTAGGAAAGAAGGGAACACTGACTGCGCTATTGAAGTCGCTCGGTCAATTACCAGCCGAAGAGCGTCCGGCTGCTGGCGAGCGAATAAATATCGCGAAGATCGAGGTCCAGCAAGCAATAGAGACGCGAAAAAGCTCCCTAATAGAAGAAAGTCTCAATGCGCAACTGAGTAGCGAGGCTATCGATGTAACTCTTCCCGGAAGGCGTCAGAGTCAGGGCGGCTTACACCCGATTACGATTACCATAGATCGCATCACCTCAATCTTCGAGACCAGCGGATACGATGTCGCTGAAGGTCCGGAGATAGAAGATGACTATCACAACTTCGAAGCGCTAAACATTCCGAGCCATCATCCGGCTCGCGCAATGCACGATACGTTTTATGTGAGTCCTGGCACTGTGCTTCGAACTCATACGTCGCCCGTGCAGGTCAGAGTCATGGAAGGTGGCAAGCCGCCATTTAGAATGATCTGTCCAGGCCGTGTTTATCGCTGTGATTCAGACCTGACACACACACCGATGTTTCATCAGGTGGAAGGTTTGTTAATCGATGAGAATGTGAGTTTCGCCGATTTAAAAGGTACGGTGATCGACTTCTTACATGCCTATTTTGAAGAAGATATGCCTGTCCGCTTCCGCCCTTCGTATTTTCCGTTCACCGAGCCGTCAGCCGAAGTGGATATGGGCTGCGTCAGCTGCGCGGGAAAAGGCTGCAGGATCTGCGGTCACACCGGTTGGTTGGAAATCATGGGCTGTGGCATGGTGCACCCGAGAGTGCTTGAAATGTCGAATATCGACTCTACAAAATATAACGGCTTCGCATTCGGCATGGGTGTCGAACGATTGGCGATGCTGCGCTACGGCGTAGGGGATCTTCGAACCTACTTCGAGAACGATCTTAGATTTTTACGACAGTTCAATTAACAAGAAACTCCAAAGTGTTGGCCTAAGCAATGATATTCAGCGAACAATGGCTTCGAGAATGGGTAAGCCCAGAGCTCGAAACGCAGCAACTAATAGATGAGCTAACGATGGCTGGCCTCGAGGTCGATGGTGCGACGCCGGTTGCACGTCAGTTCAGCGGCATTGTTGTGGGTCTAGTTGAATCAGTCGAACCGCATCCCGATGCAGACAAGCTGAGTCTATGTTCTGTCTCTGATGGTGCTGATTCATTTCAGGTTGTGTGCGGCGCTCCGAACGTTCGTGCAGGTCTAAAAGTACCATTCGCCAAACTCGGCGCTAAAATCATTGAGTCTACTGACGCGAAGCCATTCAAGATTAAGAAGGCAAAGATACGCGGCATCGAATCGAACGGCATGCTTTGTTCTAGCGAAGAATTGGGCTTGGAAGAAAGCTCCGACGGATTGCTAGAACTTCATGAGAATACGAGTGTGGGCGAAGATATACGCAGCGCTCTAAATCTCGATGACACGAGCATTGAATTAGATCTGACCCCCAACCGTGGTGACTGCCTGGGTATGATCGGCCTCGCGCGAGAAGTAGGTGTGATAGCTCGACAGGATGTGAAGCCCTTGGACTTTCCGCTCCCGAAAGAATCAATCAAAGACGAGTTCGAAGTTAAGATCACCGCGAAAGATGCCTGCCCCCGTTATCTTGGGCGCGTTATCAAAAATATCAATCTTAATTCCGAATCCCCTCTGTGGATGAAGGAAAAATTACGTCGCTCGGGGCTACGAAGCATTGATCCCGTCGTTGATGTAACAAACTACGTGTTAATGGAGCTCGGTCAGCCCATGCACGCATTCGATCTCGCAAAGCTAGAAGGGCATATCGATGTTCGTTTTGCGAAGCAGAACGAGAAGTTGCAGCTGCTCGATGGAAAAGAGATAGAACTGACCCCTGATACCTTGCTTGTCACCGATGCATCGAGACCTGTCGCCATGGCGGGCATCATGGGTGGCATTGCTACTGCTGTGAGCGATCAGACGCAGCACGTGTTCCTCGAGTGTGCATTCTTTGCGCCGTTGGCTGTAGCTGGCAAGGCGAGATCCTATGGCATGCATACTGATGCGTCGCACCGTTATGAACGGGGTGTCGACTATCAACTGCAACGAACCGCTATGCAGAGGGCTACCCAATTGCTTCTCGAAATCTGCGGCGGTGACGCAGGGCCAATTACCGAAGCGATAGGTAATCTCCCTGAGCCTATCGAGGTTCGCCTGAAACACAGTTCCATTAGTAGCCTGCTCGGCATTCAGATGGAGCCCGAAGAGGTCAGAGACATCTTAGGTAGGCTGGGATTCGGTCTCGTAGCTGACGACGGCGAGGTATTGAGCGTTTCGGTGCCTTCCTATCGCTTCGATGTCAGCATAGAGGCGGATCTGATTGAAGAATTGGCTAGAATCTATGGCTACAATAATCTCCCGCAGACCGGCGGCTTAGGAAACCAAAGCCTGAGCTCAAAGCCTGAGTCTCACATCGAATTAGGCCAGATTCGGCAGCAGCTGGTGGCTTTAGGCTATCAGGAGGTCATTACCTACAGTTTCATCGAGCCATCTCTTGCCGACACGCTATTTCCAGATCAGCCTGGAGTCTCGTTGCAGAATCCGATATCTGCTGACATGGCCGTGATGCGTACGAGCATCTTACCGGGACTAATCTCGACACTAAAATACAATGAAAACCGCCAGATCGAGCGCATTCGAATCTTCGAGTCAGGGCTGGTGTTTCAACAGAGCGGCGAGGAAATTAAACAGACAGCGATGTTGGCCGGTTTAGTTTCTGGAAATAAAATGCCAATTAATTGGAATAATAACAAAGATTTATCTGACTTTTATGATCTAAAAGGTGATGTTGAGTTATTGTTGGCGCTAGGCTTGGAGCCAGGTAGTTATACGTTCGTATCGGCAGAGTATGCCTGCTTTCACAGCGGTCAATGTGCTCGCATAGAAAGAGATGGTGCGACAGTAGGGCACATAGGTGCTCTGCACCCTGCAATGCAGCGGAAAATGGGCATCACAGGGAATTGTTACCTATTTGAAGTAGAGCTGGCGCCGTTACAAAAGCGCCGATTACCTGCCGCAGGCGCACTGTCTAAGTTCCCGGAAGTGAGTCGAGATTTGGCTATCCTGATTGGCAGCAACTACGCAGCGGCGGACGTTCTGGCCAACGTACGTGAAAATGCAGGTGACTACCTAACTGATCTACGAATATTTGATGTTTATCAAGGGGATGCAGTCGCAAAAGACAAAAAAAGTATCGCTTTGGGCTTGACGTGGCAGCATCCTTCGCGCACTCTTAGCGAAGACGACATAAACACAATAATTAGTAAGTGCGTCAACGGGCTACAAGATAAATTTAATGCAAATTTGCGGAATTAGTTGGGGATTTTGATATGGTGGATGGAGCACTCACTAAAGCCGATATGGCTGAACGCCTCTTCGAAGAACTAGGGCTTAATAAACGCGAAGCCAAGGAAGTTGTAGAACAGTTTTTCGAAGAAATCCGCCTTTCCCTAGAGCGCAACGAGCAAGTGAAGCTGTCTGGCTACGGCAATTTCGATTTAAGAGACAAGAAACAGCGACCTGGCCGCAACCCCAAAACTGGCGAAGAGATTCCAATTAAGGCTAGGCGCGTAGTGACATTCCGTCCAGGACAGAAATTAAAGGCAAGGGTAGAGGGTTATGCTGGAACCGAAGAATAACGACGAATTACCTCCAATCCCTCCAAAACGCTACTTCACTATCGGTGAAGTAGGTGAGTTATGCGCGGTTAAACCGCATGTTTTGCGCTATTGGGAGGCTGAATTCCCTTCTCTAAAGCCAGTTAAACGCCGCGGTAATCGTCGCTATTATCAGCGCCAAGATGTAATTTTAATCAGGCAGATCAAGAGTTTACTGTACGAGCAAGGCTATACAATAGGCGGCGCACGGCAGAAGATGAGTGATAACCCTGAAGAACTCGCAAAAACCAACGTCAACGCCAGCGAAATCAGATCGTTGGTGAAAGACCTAGAGACTGTCATCGCAAGGTTATAAGCGTTTCTGCAGCAGCCATTCCGCAGTAATCTCAAATCAGTTTTCATTTCGAGGCGTAGCGCAGTCTGTCTGGTAGCGCACTACACTGGCGGGGTGAGGGTGGGGTAAGCGAACAAGAAGCCGCTGTAGGTCGGTAGGACTTCAATATCTACTAATTATCGGGG
>NVUL01000125.1 GCA_002401885.1 SAR86 cluster bacterium | reverse complement strand
GGTAGTTGACCACAGGCAGTACGCGAGCCGCGATCTATTCGATCAGGCACTCACAGAGGCTATAGATGAGTATGAGCCCGGCCTTATCGTGCTAGCGGGCTTCATGCGCATTCTCGGCGCCGAATTTGTAAAGCGGTATCAGGGCAAGATTCTGAATATTCACCCTTCTCTGCTACCAGATTATCCTGGCACTAACACACATCAGCGGGTGCTAGATGCAGGCGAGAAATTGCATGGCGTTTCGGTGCACTTTGTAACAGAAGAACTCGATGGCGGCCCAGTGATCGCTCAGGAGTCTATTGCTATTGAGTCAATAGATGATGCCGAGACACTCGCTGTGAAAATCCATGAGAAGGAACATGTTCTCTATCCCACTGTTGTCTCCTTATTTGCCGATGGCAGATTGCGACTCGATGGCAACAAGGCCTTCCTTGACGAGCAACTTCTTCCGGAAACAGGCAAGCGAATTGACGCCTCATGAACAATAAAGCGATAGCAATCCTTTTCGCTCTTACCCTTAGTAGTTTCGCCAGTTATTGTTACTCACAGAACACACAGTTACTAGAATATGCCGCTGAATACGAAGCTAGCGCCAATGGCCTGGCGGCAACAGCTACTCGCAGCCTTCGCAGGATAGATGAAAACTCCTATCGCTTGAGTAATTCTTTAGAGGCTAGTCTTGCAGGACAAACTCTAGCGAACTTAGACCAAGCGAGCGAGTTTATCATTGACGGCAATCAAGTCGTTCCACTCAATTATACCTACCAACTCAGCGGCGTAAGCCGGGCTAGTCACGCCATCTTCTTCAATTGGGATGCAGACGTAGCGCTAAGCACAGAAGGCGACGAGAGTTGGCAGTTGCAACTCAATGAAGGAGTCATGGATCAACTCAGTTATCAGCTTGCGATAAGACTGGCTCTGATCGACAACACTGAGATTGATACTACCTTCTCATTCGAAGTCGTCGATGGCGACGCAATAGAGATGCAGGAGTATCACTTAGTAGGCGAAGAGATTATTTCTACGCCCCTCGGCGAACTGAGCACCTTGAAACTAGAAAGAGTCCGCGAAGCCTCAGATGAACGTGTTACAGAAATTTGGCTAGCTCTAGAGTGGGATTTTCTACTCACCCGCATAGAGCAGATCAACAGTTCAGGCCTACGAATTAGTTTAGAATTAAAATCGGCCGAGCTAGACGGAAATACCGTTAGGGGAATTAACTAGCGACTAGTCAGACGCTGATTGGTTTTTACCTGCAACATTTGACGCTTCGACTTCTTCCACAGAACTTGGCTGTGACTCAGACTCTTGCGGCTTCTGCAGGTTGTACTTGCGCATCTTTTCCACCAAGGTAGTTCTACCCAACTGCAGCCTTTCGGCCGCCCGAGCGACCACACCACTGCTGTCGGACAGTGCCTTCTCGATAAGGTCCTTCTCCAAATTGGAGAGATATTCTTTTAGATCGATTCCGCTTAGAGGCAGCAAGCCGCTTCCTGATTCTAATGCTGCTGTATCATTTTGTGCCGGGCGCTTCTGAAGCGGAACCACGCTGGCCTCTCTCGAGGCATCCAAGTCAGTCGAACTCAGCGACAAAGCAGCGCTGTCATCAGAGTATTTTCGAAATTTCTCGGGTAGATTTTCAACGCCCACAATGCCATGAGGATAGAGAATAGCCATCCGCTCTACCAGATTAGCAAGTTCCCTCACATTACCCGGCCATTCGTAATTACAGAGTGATTTAATTGCGGCGGAATTAAATCGAATAGAACCGCGTTTCTCTGATTCCATAATGGTGATCAATTCATTGAGCAGCAAAGGAATATCTTCGGGCCGCTCACGCAGCGACGGCATCTCGATTGGAAAGACATTGATTCGATAATAGAGATCTTGTCTGAATTCACCCCGCTCTATCATCTCTTCCAAGTCTTTGTGTGTGGCCGCCAAAATTCTGACATCGGCTTGCAACGTGTTCACCCCTCCGACCCGTTCGAAGCTTCGCTCCTGCAAGACTCTTAACAGTTTCACCTGCATGCTCAGAGGCATATCGCCAATCTCGTCGAGGAATAGTGTTCCCCCATCGGCTAACTCGAACCGCCCTGCCCTAGATGCTATTGCGCCGGTAAAGGCGCCCTTCTCATGCCCAAACAATTCACTTTCGAGAAGCTCACGCGGTATTGCACCGCAGTTTATTGGGATGAATGGCTTTTCTGACCTGTTCGAGTTCAGGTGTAGGTTTCTCGCCACCACCTCCTTTCCCGTACCCGATTCTCCAGTTATTAACACACTCACTTCTTTGCATGCCACCTGCCCCATCATATAGCGCACTTTCTGCAAGGCATCGCTCTCACCGACCAGAGAGCGAAACATATTGAAGTCACGCACACCGTCGAAGTCACGAAGCCGGTTGAAGTGTTCGTGAAATATTTTAGCTTTATGCAGGGCATCTAACAAAGGTTGGTAGCTTAGTTTGGCAGGCAGCTGTGCGGTAATGCAGGATAGCAATTTGGAATCTAACTCTTCTGGGAGATGCTGCTCACCCACCAAAATAAAAGGCAAGCCTTCTTCCCATGTGTGCAGCTCCTGAATCAGAGAGGCCAATTTCTTTTCGCGGCAATTGGCGATTATCGCTGCCGAAAACTGAGAACTTTTTAGTCCACTCTCCTTAACCCGAATTTGCCAGGCAGCGCTATTGGATGGCGTGATTGATTCACCGAGAAACGCTAGCACCGTTCTAAGATTCTGACTCGATTCGTCATCATCATCGATGAGTAATATTTGGGCGTTTTCAATCATTATGATCGACTCGGGTCACTCAGGAATTATCAACAAGTGAGCAATAAATTAAATCCCGGGATTGCACTGCAAAAAAAATTATTAGCAGCTTCAGACCAGCGAGATTGGAGCATCAATTAGACCCGCTAGGGTGGCATTAGTCAAACGCACACGCCGCAGAATAGGGTTATTTCCAGGAGGGATGGTAGTGAAGAAAAGAAGGGATTGGCGCAATCAACAGGATTTGATTAAGAGAGCTTCCTGTCTAGCATTACTCTCAACCTAGCATGAGATTCACCGCCAAAGCAGGTAGCTGAAAAATCAGCACCTGATGAAGAGGGCTCTCTTGAAGAGGCGATGTTAGAGCTCCCAAAATCGAACTGACTACAATGCATGTTCCTGCTTTGTAGCATCGCCTCCCATATCAGTGCATGCAGCACAGGCCTATCGATTGAGTTTGATATTTTCTTCGCGGATATGAGATGGCATGTCTTGTTGTTATGAACAAATAGACCATTCGAAACCAATTCGCCTTTGTAACGACCCTGCACCAAGAAACCATTACCTTTCTTTATCAGCGCGTCATAGGCAATCTTGTCACCCGCATAGATTTTTTCCACCTGGTCGCCGAGCGAAACATCGAAACAATCGCCGCTTACGATTTCTAACTCCAGATTTCTTCTACCCCATTCAACCAACCCTCGGCAATTTTTCGTCATGCTACGGTGCAGGTCGCGTTTCGAAATTGACAGATCGATGATCTGCGCTTGCTGCACAACCGGTATTGCCCCTTTCTCGAGCAGGACTTGAGTAATCGGCGACATGACACCACAACTCACTGGATCGAGGTAGTCTATGGTATCCGGTTGAATCTCTTCGATGAGCTGATTGATATGCTCTTGTAATAGCCGAATGGCTTCGGGGCGGAAACTATTGCTCGGGGCCTGCATTGTAGCTTGATTCACATGACTTGAGGCTTCGCGGCCAAAATAGCCAATGCATTTGCGGCCCTGCTCGTCCAAATGCATTGTGAGACTGCAGCCGAAAACGGGTTCTTCGGCCAACATGACTAGAAAGGACCGATCTGTGAATTCAGTTATGCTGTCGTTCGTAGTTTGCGATTCCGAACGCTGCTGCATGTAGATCGGATTCTGTACAGGATCATTGGCACAAAGCTTATCCCAGTATTGAACGAAGTCCGAATCTGATGTTTCGATTACAGCGTGCATTTATCATTCTCTTTTTGGTCTTGATGATTCCATGAAACCATGGGCCACTATCCTTAACCGCATTTTCTTACCCTATTTCATAGGATGCTTAACAATCGGCGACCTAAATACAGGAACTCCTCGTTCTATGAGCAACGTTCCAGCTACTCATTAGTATTACGACCAAACCCAACAATTTGCACAGTCTTATTTGTTCTAGCAGAGATAGATCGGTGTATCCGTTCTCGTATTCTAAGAGTGATGTTGTGAAGGCTAAAAGTCGATACAAATCACGGGGCTTATTGGGTAGAAATAGACAGACCCAGCCTCATCGCTCACTGGATTACTCGCCTTTTTCTTACCACAACTACCAGAGAGATGCGCTTAACGCCCTAATAATAGAGGATATACAGAGATCGATTGAATTTCTATGCTGCCCGTCACGTTATTTCTGTGATGGAGCTCCCATAATTTGACGGGATGTTCTGCGCAGGAAGATTCAATAACCTGAGCTTCGCTGCCTTAACTTCTTAACTTGCTATAAAATCACAGACTCTAATTCGCTCGTTGCAAATACGGTAACTATTCAGTGAACACACCGACGGATCAAATTACGTGGGATTATCCTGCCCCTCACGTTCACCCCATACGAATCGTTAAGTCTGATATCGATGGCATGGGCCATGCAAATAACGCCTGTTATGTGGTTTGGTGCGAACAGTGCGCCTGGAATCATTCCGAATTTTTGGGCCTAAGCCTAAAAGACTACCAGCGCCTGGATCGCGGTGTAGCTATCCGCAAAGCGAGCTATGAATATTTCTTGCCGGCGTTCGAAAATGAAGATCTGCTAATCGCTACCTGGCTAACAGCCTGTGATGGAAAATTCCGCCTCGAGCGGCGTTTTCAGATGATTAACCTCGCTACTGGCCAAACAGTGCAACGAGGTCATTGGGAATTGATCTGTATAACTCTCAGCAGTGGAAAAGTGATGAAATTCCCAAATGAATTTATCGAGCGCTATGGCAGTGCAGTAGTCTCTGCTCAGTAATACTTGGCTCCTCTGTGCACCAATTTAAGTCTCACTTGTTATAGCGCGCAAAGCTCATTGCTCGGAAAACGAAATTAATTCCATAAACTTGAACATTTTCAAGCATGGTGCTTTCTGCTATTGAGCGGTAGTAAACACTTCGCCTGCGGATTGGCATTCGACTTAATCTTTTCAGAAACTCTCTGTTTTATTCATATTTTACAAAGACTTAAATCTATTAGGCTCTAGGCGATCGCGCCAATTTGGTCGTAATGAGGGAGTCACGGCAGCCCTTAAAGATATCAATTGAGCTGTCGTTATAGATTAGACCCGCAGCTACACCAGCCCGAAAATCGAACGAGCTGCGAAATCAAGATAGGCCAAAACACCAGTTGGGCAGCCTGTGCAATAGGCTCCTTTAGCAGTCGAAAACGAGTGATGATGGTCAGGGATAGTCCCGCGTCAATCAGAGATTGAGAAGAATTACTTTCGTGAAAAAAACTACTTCAGCACCAAGCCCTTCTGGAAAGCACCAGAACACTAGCCAAGAGATGCTTAGATCTGTGGTTACGCAGCTAAGAGCGAATATCCCAAGCGCGCCCAAGACAACTGGGCCCAACATCGACTTGAACGAACTTCGCGCCGCTATCGATGAACTCCCCGAATTGAATGCAACCAAGGTTGTCTCACTGCATCGCCGTATCGTCAATGGTGACTATAAAATCGACTCAGAGCGCCTCGCCGGCAAGTTAATCGAGCTGGAATCCTCCCTGGACCCTGAACAGCGAAGCTAGTGATCTAACTTCCAACTGAGCGGCGGCTCCAATAGCTGCAGCCGTGCTAGGTCTTCTGGCCGGTCTACATCCCACAGCGTATCTAATAGCCTATAGCTCAATTCGTTGGCTTTGAGGGCTTCCAGAGTTCTATGCATGACCTGATCGCTTCCCCATGGGATATCCTCAAAAACAGCCGCTAGTGGGCGCCGCATGCCGACCAGTACATAGCCCCCATCCTCCGCCGGACCTAGGACTACATCGACACCAGATTCCAAGGTAAGCAGCGCCTGATCTAGATAGCCTTCGGTTAACGCCGGACAGTCAGTACCTATTAGAATGACGTTTTCAACATTCTTGTCCAGCAGAGTCTGCTGGATAGCGGCATCCATTCTCGCGCCCAAGTCTTGTCCAACTTGAAGATGAATATTTCTTTTATTACAAAGTGATATGAAGTTTTCATGAGAACAATTCGAGGTGACCCACAGGTCCCAATCAGCAATCTTCGCACGGATGAGAAGCGCGCCCAAACGGGCGAGCATGGCCAGGTACACAGCGAGCGCCTCGTCAGCGCCGATCTCGCTCGCTAAGCGCGATTTAACCTGCCCTAACCGCGGCTCTCGGGCAAATACAGCGATTCGGGACCGCGGATGTGCGATAGCCGAGTCAGGGGCTGTTCTTGGCTCAGTCATGGCTGGGGTAGTACATCTCACGCAGCTTCTGGGGCTTCACACCTACAAAATAGAGGAACCGCAGCATCCACATCAGCAATATCGTCGAAATCAGCCCATTCTCCTCCCAGCGCCTGCTTGAAGTGGTTACCAGCCCAGCTGGACTAGCTGGGCTGCCCCGACGCCGCAGCGCCTTGCAGATAGCGATGTCTTCCATCAAAGCGAGCTGCGGGAACCCCCCTATCTCCTGAAACAGCTCCCTCTCCA
>NVUL01000021.1 GCA_002401885.1 SAR86 cluster bacterium | reverse complement strand
CAAATCGTCTCTACGTGATGGGTCACGGCAGGATTGTCTACGAAGGGACGCCAGCAAGCTTACTGCAAGCAGACGATGTCAGGTCTGAGTGGCTGGAAGTATAATCTGGCCCAAGCCTCTATAAAGCACTACACTAATCTCTTTCGCGGCTTACGAGTAGCACTTCATGACCGACTCCCGTAAATACTTCCTAGTCTCGCTATTTACATGTCTCGCGTCGCTATTCATGCACAGCTCCCTAGCCTGGGACTCCGTTGGCCACCGACTTTCTGCCTCCGTAGCTGCCCATTATCTCAGCGCAGGCTCGAAGACCGAGCTGCTGCGAATCCTGCAACAACATCCTCGCTTTCAGCAAGACTTCGTGGCGCAAATGCCGGCCTCCATTGCTAACGGCGGTGAAGAAGGTCGATTTAGTTGGCTCGTAGGACAGGCCGCATTCTGGCCGGATATCATTCGGGGCTTACCCGAATCTGAGCGAGAGAAATACAACCGTGCCAACTGGCACTATATCGATGGCGCCTGGTTACGTGGTCAAGCAGACCTGCAGGGCAATACATACATTGGAGTCGCAACCTTCGATGATATTCAAGGGCAGGCTGCTCAAGATACTCGCGATGAAGCAAGCGTAGAGAATGTAATGAACGCCCTAGATTACAATACGACCCTACTCGCCGATTCACTGACTCCCATGCCGCAACGTGCTGTCGCCCTGTGCTGGGTATTGCATTTAATTGGCGACATCCACCAGCCACTACACGTAGGGTCGCTTTATTCCACGAACCGATTTCCAAATGGAGATCGCGGCGGAAACGGCGTCGAGACGGATGACAGAAATTTACACGCCCGCTGGGACAGGGCTTTGAGAAGCATCGGGGTAAGCTCGAATCTCGAGATTGTGCTGGCGCAACATTCTACGACACTGGAAAGAATGGATGGGCAGGACGATGGGGATTGGTCGCTCTGGATGAAGGAGAGTCGAGCGTTATTACTCAACACTGTCTATACCGAAGAAATGAAATCGGCGATCGCACGTACAGACAACTCCAATGAACGGCTGCGCGAATTCAATTTGGACGACGCCTATATCGAGACAATGGAATATCACGCGCGCATGCGCCTCGCCCTAGCAGGCCGCCGCCTCGCACTCTGGCTCGAAGACAACTTATAATTCAACCGGCCACTCAGCTACTCGGCCCCGCCATCGACTTCTGCTGCGCCACCAATTTGACAGCGTTGCGAATGAGCGCGTGTCCAGCCGCATTCGCCAGACTCATTATCGATTCTGGGTGAAACTGCACCGCGCGAATGGGAAGACTTGTATGCGCTATGGCCATTACATTGCCGTCTTCAGTTTTAGCTGTAACTCTCAGACACTCAGGCACAGACTTCGCTACTAACGAATGATAGCGTCCGGCAGCGAACGGCGATTCGATACCGGCAAATAGCTCACTTCCATCGTGACTTACATCCGACTGTTTGCCGTGCATGGGATAGCCCAGTTCCTGCAGATTCCCACCGAAGTATTCAACCAGCCCTTGTAAGCCGAGGCAGACACCAAATATTGGGATGGACCTCGATAGCGCCGCACCGATAGTCTCATTCATGGAGAAGTGTTTCGGGGCAGAAGGGCCTGGTGAGAGAATAACCAAGTCCACGCTGTTGCTTTCCAAATACTTACGCGCAGCCGTTGGCCTCAGAGTAAGCACATCGACACCACATTGCCTGAAATAGGTGCCGAGATTGTGCACAAAGGAATCCTGATGATCGACCATGAGCGCCCGAATGCCGACACCCTCCTCACAACTGAACACCCTATCCGCACCGCTTAAGGCCGTCTTAGCAGTACCACGAATAGAATCGATCAACGCAGAGGCTTTCAGGCGCGTCTCCAGCTCCTCTTCTATGGGATCGGAATCGATCAGCAAGGTTGCGCCCGCTCGAACTTCGGCGATGCCATCCTTGATACGGATCGTTCGCAGAGTGAGACCTGTATTCAGATTGCCATCGAAGCCGATATGTCCGATCGCGCCACCGTACCAGTGACGTTGCGATTTCTCGTTCTGTTCGATGAACTGCATGGCGGCGAGCTTCGGTGCACCCGTTACCGTCACCGCCCAGGTGTGTGCCAAGAATCCATCGAGAGCGTCGAATTCCGGTTTCAGTATTCCCTTCACATGATCAACTGTATGGATAAGTCGCGAATACATTTCGATCTGTCTGCGGCCCACCACGCGAACCGACCCAGGTTCACAGACTCGGGATTTATCGTTTCGATCCACGTCCGTACACATCGACAACTCCGATTCGTCCTTGTCCGAGTTAAGCAGTGTCTTAATTTGATTCGCATCATCGATGGCATCGATGCCGCGCTTGATAGTCCCGGAAATGGGGCAGGTCTCGATCTGAGAACCGTCTACTCGAACAAACATCTCCGGCGAGGCGGCAACTAGATATTCCTGTTCACCGAGATTCATCAGCGCGCCATAGGGTGAGGGATTACTCTGCTTTAGCCGTTTGAATACCGATGCGGGACTGTCTGTACAGGGTTCGTAGAAAACCTGACCGGGAACGACCTCGAACAGGTCTCCGCGACGAAAATATTCCAGCGCCTTCTCGACCTGCTGAGCATATTCTCCCGCGATGTGATCGCAATCTTTTTCCACTGTTGCAGCCGGCACGTATTCGGCGCGCGGGCCACTGCGGCGGAATCCACCGGTAGTCTCGGAGAATTTATCTGAATCCCATGCTCTGCAGACAAATTCATAGCTATAGCAGAACGTCTTCTCGATGCGATGATCTGCCACGGTAATCTGATCGGGTAAGTACAACACCAAATCTCTGTGTTCACCGCTGCGCGCTTGATGGCGCATGACATCTTCGAATTGAAATGTCAGGTCGTAGCCGAAGGCCCCGAACAACCCTAGATAGGGATCGCTGGGGTTCGAGAAACAAGACACGATTTCTCTGAGCACTGAGAATAGACTGGCCTTCCTGCTGCGCATCTCTTCGGCGAACTCTTCCGGATCATCACTCACAGTTACTATGAGGGATCGCTTCTGCGCATCTCTAGTTTCGA
The DNA here is from genome assembly GCA_002401885.1 of SAR86 cluster bacterium. Classification (GTDB taxonomy): domain Bacteria; phylum Pseudomonadota; class Gammaproteobacteria; order Pseudomonadales; family Pseudohongiellaceae; genus UBA9145. Next base: position 31,721 of record NVUL01000021.1, on the reverse strand, counting down.
TTGCAGCGCAATTCTCAAGCGCACGGTAGACTTCGGGCAGAAGAATTTCGCCACGAACATTTAGAGCAACAATCTCTAACCTTCTATCCTTGCCTGTTATCTTCAGGGGAGGGTTGACGAACCCGATATCCCAACGCGTGTAGCGACCGGGAAATTCGAAGCTCGACGCCAGCAAGACCCCCGGCGATTCATCTAGCGAATCTGCAAGCTGATCGATGGCTGATGCATAGTCCAACTGCGAAGTGAGACGGCGAACCTGTACACCGCTAGCGCAGCGGTACTGAATGTGATTACTGATTGGCATTACCAAATCCTCTTAATCCGGATTGACGGTAAGAGCCATGGCGAGGGGTATTTTTAGGAGCAATAGGCCGCCACAACTCTTGGCGGCCGTCGGGGAAAAACTTAGATGTTGTTCTCCTGGCTACCCGTAGATTCAGGCCACCAGAAATAAAATCGTGTGTTCATAGGAGCCGGATAATGCGCCAGCACTAAATTGATGTCAACCGAAACCCTCTGTATTTAGAACTGCTTCCTAATTAGTTCATGTTTATCAAACAGTTAACCAAAACGAAAGCTGACTACAAGACTCTATATCACTGCTTGCATGGGCCCTGAGCAACATTGATAATCGCTACAACAGACACAGCTGTCACGTCACGCCACGTAAGAACGCCGGCATTTCATTCTGAGCTACCAACCTAATAACTAGAGAGAGAATCTCCATGCAGAAATTTTCTATTCGTCTTATCGCTCCACTTCTTCTATTACTACTTTCAACTGTCAGCGTGGCAGCCGATTTCGATCGCGCACGCCCTGAACGCTTGGGCATGTCTTCAGACCGACTAGAACGCCTCGATGCGGTGCTCAAGTCCTACGTCGACAATGACCTATTAGCCGGACAAGTGGTCATGGTGCTACGCAAGGGCAGGATTGCCTACTCTACTGCTAACGGTATGCAAGATATTGAAGCTGGAATTCCCATGCAGGACGACACACTGTTTCGTATCGCCTCGCAGACCAAGGCGATAGTCAGCAGCGGCATCATGATTCTGCACGAGCGCGGAGCGCTGGATATTAGTCACAATCTGGAGCGCTACATCCCAGAATGGGCCGACATGCAAGTTGCCGTAGTTAATGATAATGGCGGCTACGAACTCGAGCCCTCCAGGCGCTCTATCACCCTGCGCAACTTACTCACCCACACCGGTGGCATGAGTTATGGCAGCGGTCCCGCCGCTGACAAGTGGGAAGAGGCAGGGTTTCAGGGCTGGTACTTCGCCGATCGCGATGAGCCCGTAGGCGATACTATCGCGCGCATGGCTTCCCTTCCTCTCGATGAACATCCGGGTGAACGCTGGATCTATGGCTATAACACCGACATCCTCGGCGCCGTTATTGAGAAGGCGAGTGGCATGGACCTGAACAGCTTTCTCAAGCAAGAGATCTTCGAGCCACTGGGCATGCATGACACTCACTTCTATCTACCGGAAGAGAAACGCGGCCGACTAGCCACCGTGTATCGGCCTAAGGCAGGCGGCGGCATCGAGGCCAGGCCTGAGACCAACGGCATGCAGAGCCAGGGCATGTATGACAACGGGCCCAGAGTAAGCTTCTCAGGTGGTGCCGGATTACTCTCGACTGCCAGCGACTATGCAAAGTTCTTACAGATGACTCTCAACGGTGGCGAATTTGATGGAGAAAGAATCCTCTCACGTAAAACGATCGAGTTAATGACAACCAATCATCTCGGCGATATCCCTTTTCGAAATGGCACAGGTTTTGGCCTAGGTTTTTCTGTGGTAACTGACTTAGGAGCACGAGGCAGCCTTGGCTCTGTAGGTGAATACGGCTGGGGCGGAGCCTATCACTCGACCTATTGGGTGGATCCGCAGGAGGAGTTAGTAGTGGTGTACCTAACACAGATAATACCGGCTACCGGATTGGACGACTACGCCAAACTACGCAGCGGCATCTACCAAGCCATCATCGACTAAGGGAATAATATGAGCGGCAACACCCAGAACAAAGATGGCCTTCGGGTCCTGTTTCCCACGCTTATCTATGAAGCCTGGTACCCAGAGTTCTCGGCACAGGAGGACGAACTCGTCTCCTATGTGGAGACACTGCGAGATCAGGATGAGGAAGGGCGAAAAATTAGCGCTCAGCAATATCCCAGCGGCTACACCTCCTATTTTACGAATAGCACTCTCTTCAACGATAGCAAACTAGACGGACTGGTTGGATTTTTTCATCAATGCGCGAAAAACTACGCACAAGATCATCACTGGGATACAACGAACTATCAGCCGGCAATGAATGCGCTCTTCGCGAATATTAATCCGAAACACAGTTTCCACCCAGAACATCTGCACCCCTACTCCCACATCAGTGGGGTGTTCTATGTGAAGAGTGACGTAAACAGTCCTGCCATCGGATTCAAAGATCCGAGGATGGCGCGCTGGATGATGCCACCGGCGGCGGATGGTAATCGCCCCGAGAATTCCTTCCACGCGAAACTAACACCAGAACCAGGTAAATTATTTCTCTTTCCTTCTTGGCTAGAACACGGTGTCGCGCAGAACCAATCTGATCGAGAACGCATCAGCATGTCATTCAACTTTGAGATGAGAGCGAAACCTCAGACTTAAGCCACGGATCGCTTCTTCCACTCAAGCTCATCGCGCAAAAATTCTTCCAATACCAAGCAGGGAGTGAGGGGGTATTCTGGTGAACAATCAGGGCCACAGGTCCGTTCGCAAGGGCGCCCCCTCGCAGCGTGCGGTTAGAAATTTTCGAGACAGGCTGCCAGCGACTAGGGCCGCTGCAGTTTTGGAGATTTCCATTTTCTATCACTTTTTCTAGGCGAAAAAAAACGGCGATGATTGCTCATCGCCGTTTTTTTCGAATTACCGAACTAGTCAGTAATTAGAACGACCACAATGCTCGGGCGTACAGTCTTCGACCGCGAGGATCGAATACGTTTGCATCATAGCGTAAGCTACCAGCCGTAGTTTCACGGTGAGGCACTTCTTCGTCGAACATATCAAGAACACCAACGGTGAAGTTGGTAGTACCTAAATTGGCATTACCCCAGTCGTGCGAGTAGCGATACTGGATATCCCAAGTATCGTAGCTGTCGATCTTAGTGCTAGCCAGAGATGTTACCAACGGGTTCGCATTCTGTATCACGTTGTCGTAGGCAAGGTCCTGATAAGAACCGATGTGACGGTTAATAACAGTTACACCGTGGCGATCACGCTGCCAGCTAAAGGTCATGTTACCCTTGTTGTCAGGCAGTGAACGCACGAGTAGGCCGTCTCCTGTCGTACCGGCAGCATCAAATTTACCTGTATCCAGAAGACCTTCTTCCAGACCGGGAACTCCGATTAGCTTGTACTGATTCACGTGAGTGTAATCCATACTAGCGCGCCAGCGGCCCCAATCATTCTGCCAATCGTAGCCTAGCTTCAAATCGACACCGTCTGCCTCTATCTCACCAGCGTTGATCGCGCTTAAAGTCAGCGTGATCAGGTTGGCAGACTCGCTGCGAAATACACGGCTAATGCCTATGCCTTCAGTCTGTATTGTGTACAGCTCAGGATTAACAACACAGTTTAGGCGTTCTGTAGAATCTCTACCGAATTGCGCATCCAAAGCGTTAGGATCACAAGGCACATCCAATACAGGCGAATCCGCTCCAATCGAATCGTTCAGGATGTAATTGTTTGGATCACCAACCACTGCATTGAACGCAGCAATCTCAGGTTGAACTGCAGAGATTGGAGGTTGTGGTAGAACGCGGTCGCTTACTTCGAAGCGCCATGCGTCTGCTTGAACGCTCAAACCTTCCAAACGGCCACTTGGTGTCCAGATAAATCCGGCACTAAACGTATCGGAATATTCGTTACCAACATTCGGCGCAGGTCCACCCAAGGTAAAGGACTGTTCGGTCTCGCCATTTTGGGTGGTCGCAGGATCCAAACCGGCTCGAACTCTCTGGCTCGAGATAGGATCTTTAAAAGTTACGCTACCCGACTCCAAGCCCGTCTCGATAATGTCGATATTTGGCGCTCTGAAAGACTGCGAGAATGAACCGCGAACGATCAGGCTTTCCATTGGACGCCAGCTCATTGCAAATTTCGGAGAAACTTCACTACCGATATTGCCGCCGTAGTCCTCATAACGTACCGCTATCTGAGTCTCTACGTTTTCGATGAATGGCAGAGACAATTCGATGAATGCAGCACTCGTATCACGGGTGTTATCAAAATTGAATGCACAGGAAGCACACTCGAAATTGTTTTCAACCAAGTGAAACTCATTCGGTACTCCAGCATCATCATAGCCAAGAATAGCATTGGGAGCGCCGCCTGCATTATTCAAAAATGGCGCTCTCGATTTAGTATTTCTCTCACGGTACTGCAGGCCGAAAGCTACTGCCGCTGGGCCACCAGCCATGTCCATGATCTCACCACCAACGAGGGCATCGAAAACCATGAGCTTGTTACGCTTATCCGCACGCAACACTCTCTCGGTCATCCAATCTAGCAATTCCGGAGAATTGGCTACGTTGGCATTCGTCTGCGAAGTGAGGAATGGATTATAGAATTCACATCCGCCCTGGCCCTGATTGTTACTGGTCAGTGCTAGTGACAAGCTCTCACGAGTCGTTAGCACGTAGCCCGGGAAGAACGTCTGTGCGTAGCCGCCAAAGAAATCCCATGCCGAAGGTACGCCAAACCCACCTGCCCCTGGGAAAACCTCTGTTCCCATGAAGTCGAAATCTTCAACACCATTAGGCGTACAACCTGGCCCGCCAAGTCCGTTAGCTGCTAGCTCAGAGTTTCTGCGGTTATGCGCTGTGTACTCTTGTTCATTACTCGTAGCACTCCAGGAAACACTGACATCATAGTTCCAAGGACGATCCATGTAGTCGAAGTCGCCGCGTAGACCTGCTTGAACCAGAGTCGCATTGGTCTCAGTACTGTTCGAACGCTTACCATCTCTCGGAATACCATCTCTGGGATTCGAGATAGTCGGTATGTTGATACCGCCGTTGCGAATATCGACTGGCGCATTGGTAATGTCTGCCGCCGTTGGACGAGTAAGGCCGATATTTGGAGCAAAGTAACCTAGCTCCATTGTTGAGGAGACGTTAGCATTAATGCCAAATCCTTGAAGAGCAGCGATAGGTGCAGTGGCACCTGGCTGAGCGAGGAACACTGTCGGTCCACGCGTAGTAGCCGAACCACCCGTATTATTTAGGCCGCCACCTTCGAGAAGGATTTTATTCTCAGAATAGTTAACGAAAGAATAAAATTCCGCCGCTTCACTAAACGTGTGATCGAAAGCCATCGCGAAGCTACTGCGTTCTGTATCTCGCGCGATGAAGTTAAAACGCTCAACATCCTCGTTACAGGTACCGCCGCGCTCACCTACCTCTTCGCGTAGATTACCCACGTAGTAAGGAATGCCCGTTAGACCAGCCGAATCGGTACACAAAGGGTCGGACCAAACTGCATCACCGTCGCCGCCTTTAGCAATATTATCCGCGACTATATCGCCTCTGAAATAGAGCGGGTTAGGTTGGGCGCCGAACGAGGGAATCCCCACTGAAGTGCCGATCGAAGAAATACCGCCATTGAATTGCGTGTTTTCATCGATGAAGTTAGCCGATGAAGCGGACACCTTGTCTCGCTCGAAGCGTTCAGCAGACACGACAAAGTGTGTATCGCCGTCATCGCTCGCCCAACCCCAGATGCCACTGACTGTCTGATCGTAGGCACCGCTCTCAGACTCAACACCTTGCACGTCGCCGTACAGTTCAAGACCTTCGAAGTCGGTACGCATGATGATGTTCACTACACCGGCAACCGCATCGGCACCGTAGAGTGCTGAACCACCGTCTGTCAGAACCTCGACGCGGTCAGTCATCACTAGAGGGATATTGTTGATGTTGACAAACTCACCACCTGTGGTTGTGGTTGCGGCCGCTGGGGCCATACGTTTGCCGTTGATTAGTGTGAGCGTGGAGTTCTCACCTAAGTTACGCAAGTTAACTTGCGCGGTACCTTCAGTCTGGTCACGTTCGCCAGAGCCTGGGTTTGCGAATGAACCGGAGTTCACTTCCAGGTTCTTGATGACGTCCCAGATAACTGCAGCACCCTGTGCCTCGATGCTATCTCTATCGATTACTTGAACCGGTGATGGTGCATCAAGAGCGGAGCCACGAATGAATGAGCCGGTAACTACCACCTCTTCAATCTCTCCATCTTGAGCAGCTACCGGAGCAGCTAGCCCTGCAAGGATTACACCAATGGTAATCGCCTTGCGTTTACTTGGAAATTTCTTGCGCATTCTTACTCCCCTTTACTGAATTGCTAAATCTTATTAAGAATTGTCTATTATTTTTGAATTTCGTCACTGAATTTCATTATCACTCACTCCAGAGTGACTCACGATACTAAACTAGAACTGCTTTAGTTACTAAATGTTTCATCTCTAAAAACAGAGGGATCGTCCTATTTCTAGCAGTGTAGAGCCTATGTGTTACCATAATTCACACTTTGTTAAAGGCACACAATCCGCGTAGGATTTGGCCTCTGAATTTCGGCAATTAATGGTAACTATGAAGAATAAAATAAAGCTCTCTGTACTCGACCAATCACCGGTCAAAACCGGCTCCAATCCTGCTGCCGCGCTACAGGAAACGATCGAATTAGCCTCTCTTTGTGACCAACTTGCTTATCACCGATACTGGGTTGCCGAACACCATGCCTCCGATGCACTAGCCGGTTGTTCACCGGAAGTATTACTAGGAAGACTCGGAGCAGAAACCGCACAGATTCGCCTCGGTTCTGGCGGTGTCATGCTGCCCTACTACAGCCCGTACAAAGTCGCGGAAAATTTTAAGATTCTACAAACCCTGTATCCGGACAGAATGGATCTGGGAGTGGGAAGAGCGCCAGGAACCGACCCCTTCACGGCTTCGGCAATTCGCTACGGTTCTCGCGTTGGCGCTGAACATTTTCCAAACATGGTCGTTGATCTACAGGCGCTGCTCAACGACAACGATCCCCGTACACCGGGGATGGAAAACGCTCGCGCCTTTCCGAAAGTAACGACGCCTCCGGAGATGTGGATGCTAGGCTCGAGTGAAGACAGTGCCGTGTTGGCCGCATTGACTGGCCTGCCCTATAACTTCGCCTATTTTATTAATCCCAATATACGACCCGATATTTTCGAGCTCTATCGCGAGCGTTTCAGCGAGGGGCCGAACCTGGACGCCCCGTGGACCTGTCTTACCCTGTTCAGTATTACTGCCGACACCGAAGAAGAGGCTATGCGTTTATCGCGCAGCCGCGACCTCTGGTATTGTCGTTTATTACAGGGTAATCCTGGGCCCTTTCCTTCCGTGCAGGAAGCGCTAGCCTACCCATACTCACCGGGTGAGCTACGAACGCTCGAAGAGAACCGAGGAAAGCGCGCCGTCGGCACGCCAGAACAGGTCAAGGAGAAACTGTTGAGTCTAGCTGACCAGTTTCAAGCCGACGAGATCATGTTAGTGACAATCACTCATGACACCGAAGCCAGGCGCCGCTCTTACGAGCTGCTCGCCGACATCTGGTAAATACTATTTTAGACTCAAGAGATGGCTGAATACATAGACTCGGGCATCGCAAGATATTACTCTGACTTAAAGAAGTGCCTAACAACAAAAAGGAACAAGCAGCATGAAACGTCTATACGCTCTACTACTAATTCTCACTCTAGCCTCTACCGCACAAGCGCAGTTGGCAACACCAAACCCCGCCGGTCTAACTTATGGGCATGTTCACCTTAATGTTGTGGACATGGATCGACACAAACAGATCTGGGTCGAACACTTCAACGGTGTGGTCGTGGAGAAAGGTCCTCTAACAGCCGTTCGCCTACCGAATATGCTCGTGGCGTTAACAGAACGGGAGCCGACTCTGGCGATGCAGGAAACCATAATGGATCATTTTGGTTTTAAGGTACGCAATATGGATAGCTTCCTCGCTAAATGGCGTGCAGATGGTCTAGAAGTCGGTCGTGTCTTTATTGGCGCTGAGGGGCAGACAAATGCCTACGTCATGCTGCCCGGAAACGTGTATGTGGAAATGCAGGAAGATCAAGGTCTGTCCGAGGAGATCACCGGCTACCATATTCATTTCATCTCACCCGACTATGAAGAGATGCTCGCCTGGTACACCGATATTTTCTCACTCGAGGTTAAGCCTCGCGGTTCAATTCAGACCACAACAAATGCCCCAGGCATGAACATCAGCTTTGGCAATTCAAATTCTCCAAGACAAGCAACGCGTGGCGCGGCATTGGATCACATCGGATTCGAATTCGATGACCTTGAGGCTTTTTGTAAAGTGCTTGAAGCAAAGGGCATTGAGTTCGATGTGCCGTTTCGGGACATTCCGGCGATAGGATTGAAGATTGCCTTTATCACAGACCCTTGGGGTGGGTATATCGAGTTGACTGAAGGCTATGACGAATTCTAGTCAGCACTAAACCTATCAATCGAGATTTACTATGAAGCGTCGACAATTCCTGTCCGGACTATCTTCCAGCGCGGCCGCACTGGCATCTTTATCCATGCCCGGCGTTGCCTTGGCCCAGAGTGAACGCCCGCGCATAACCGATATTCGCGTACATAGGCTACGCACTCTCGGAGAAACTGGGATCATGGAATCGGCGTGGGCACCGGGACGCCCCTATATGCGCAGAATCGGTGGCGGCAGCTTCACCGAAATATTAACCGATCAGGGCATCACCGGCATCGCTCCAGGAATGAACCCTGCCGGCATCAATCGCATGAAGCAGATATTGGTTGGGCAGGATCCCTTCGACAACGAGACACTCGGCCACCAGATGCGCTACACGAATGGCGCGGCGAATAACTGGCGCGATGTTGGCTGCATCGAGATCGCACTCTGGGATATCGTCGGAAAGGTGACAGGTCAGCCACTTTATAAATTATGGGGTGCACAGAAAGACAAGGTGCCTGCCTACGCCAGCATGATCCAACTATCTACGCCGGAAGAACGCGCTGAAACCGCTGCCAAGCTTAAGGCAGAGGGCTGGAAGGGAGTGAAGATTCGCCTGCATCATCTGGACATTAAAGAAGACATTCGAACGATCGAGCTAGTAAGAGATGCGGTCGGTGATGACTTTACGATAATGACCGATGCCAATCAGGCGCAGTCCAGTGGCATCTGGCAACCAGGAGTACAGTGGGATTTTACTCGTGCACTCGACACCGCTAGAGCCTTAAAAGACTTGGACGTGTACTGGCTGGAAGAGCCACTGCGACGTTATGACTTCGATGGGCTAAGCGAATTGAATCGAATGGTGGATATTCCACTAGCGGGTGGCGAGAACAATCAAGGCGTGCAGGAATTTCAGTGGATTCTCGAACGCGGCGTCTACGATATCCTGCAACCTGAAATTTTAGTGACTGAGGGCGTGCAAGGCCTACGCGCTGTTGCTGCTCTCGCGCTGGCGAACCACAAGTTGGTTATTCCGCATCATGGCGGCGGTCAGCTCGGCACGGTGGCCCAACTGCATATGATCGGCACATGGCCGCACTGCCCTTGGATAGAGATTATGAATGACCCGCCCATCTCTCCTTATACGAATGGCTTCGCCGTCATGGAGAATGCACCGAGTGTAGATAGAGAGGGGTTCATGGCGATGCCTAGCGGCCCTGGCTTGGGTGTTGAGATAGATCGAGACCTAATTATCGCCGACTAGGGGAGCAATGACCTAAGCTTGCGTAGTAATTCTTGGATCGGCAGGTCTTCGCCTCTTCGCGCCATCTCCACTCCGATCCAATAGCCCGCGTACGCTACCAAGATCCAGATGATGAAGCCATCGTCTGGCCAGTAGCCAAACCATACGAAGGCAGTAATAAGATTGGAGAATTGATTCACAACCAGACTAATCACCGCAGACACAAGCCCATCATCAAAAGAATCTAGGATCAGGGAAGGATTGAAAATTAAGCGAAGTACATCGGCAATCTCTACAACCACAAAGGTCCAAAGACCTGCTAGACCGTAAAAACCACTGCCGAACCACATCCATTTTTCCACCATGTAGTTCGCAGCGCCACCATCCTTCTTTTTCTTGAAGGACTTCTTCATCTCCTTGACCTGGGATTTGATAGATTTTCTATCCGCCTTTCGATCTAAGTCCCCGCCGCCATACAGCCAAGTAAATATTATCCAACTCAGCACCACCATGGGAATTCCCAGCTTGATGGTCGCTTCCAAGATTGTAAGAAAACCCATGTTTAACCTAAGCTCTGCTTATCATGCAGTCTGTAACTGCCTATTCAAACTGACCCTCAATCTCCATCAAGCCGGCCTTGATTGCTCTGCCCCATATCGCATTCCCTTTGTCGTTCAGATGTAAACCATCCTCTACGAAAATATCGGTCATCACCGTTCCGTCCGCTTTTAGAAACGGCGAGGCAACATCGATGAAGTGAACGAGGGGGTCTGATTCTGCGATAGCGTGCAGGCTAGCGCTCACCTGCTGCGCGGCCGGCCACACACTTTCTCGAGCCACACTGGGCTTGACTGAGAGCACATAGACTCGCGTTTCCGGCAGCAATTCGTGTACCTGCGCTACAATTTCCTCGAACTGGCCGACGATCTTTTCTTCCGATAGCTTGTACCAAGTATCGTTGTCACCCTCGTAGATAAGAATGGCGCGCGGCTTGTAGGTCAGTGCAACGCGGTCCAAGTAGTGCAGTACATCGCCCATAACGCTACCACCGAAGCCACGCGGTATCACGGACAGAGGTGCCAATGCCGCCTCTGCCTGATCGTTCCAACGAGCGATACTAGAGCTGCCCGTGAGCAGAATCGCACCTTCATTCGGCGCAGACTTTGCATCTTCGGTTTCAAAGCCAAGTATTGTGTCCTCGAATCGAGTTGGATCTAAGTTTTGCGCAGTGGCAATTGACGCGATCGTAGCCAGGCCTAGTAGTAGAAATAGTTGTGCACTACGCACTAGTGTATTTTTTCTCATGGTTTCACCTTCTTCTAGTTGTCATGATTCTTTTTTGAAGCACTATAAGCCAAGCAGTTTCTTATCCACCGACACCGGAGCGTTGCCTGCAATCGATATAGCGACGTCCAAACTTTCGAAGAGCTCGCGCTCAGCCGTGAGGGCAGCTATTAGAGTTTTCGAGTTAGGCTCATAGTCAAAGCTACTTGCCACGCCTCTCCCTCTCTCCCTGCTCTTGAAAATAAAATCGCCAATGTAGTTGATGGTGCCTGCAAGAATCGTAATAACCCCATCTTCCTCACCTACTTCGATACTCGGCGCGTTATCTTTGATGTTAACCGCGGGATAGATTCTACTGAGGTAGTACTCACCGGCCGACAACGGCTCCAAGAGATATTTCCGCGACCCAGCGCGACCTAGGTTCAAGAGGTTGCGTATCCAAACCTCCTCACCTGTATCCCTGTTTGTAAACACTAAATCTCTTGCCGATAACACACCGTCGGACTCTACGTTCAATAATAGATAGGCTTCTGCGCGCTCTTCAGCGGCTAGCGCCTGACTCAGGCCTAGAGCAACGCTGGCGATCGAAAACAGCAGCGAGGCGAGTAGTGTTATTGTTGTTTTACGCACGACTTTTCCTTCAGGCTAGCGATTTTTTCAGGTCTGGACTAGTTAATCAGTCCAGCATACTACTTCCTCACCACCAGAAAAACGCCAATCAGCATAAATATTAGCCCCATAAGTCGCGGCAGGGTCAGGGAGGTCTGAGGCGCACCCATCAGACCGAACTGATCTATGGTCGCCATGGATAGCATCTGACCAAGTAGCACAAAGGAAATAGCGTTACCGATACCAAAACGTGGAGCGATCCAAGTCACACCGAGCACATAGAAGACGATGAATAGTCCACCCAGATAATAGTAGAACGGCATAGAAGGCGCTGAAAACGAAGTGGGAATGCCCTCAACCAAAAGCAGAAATAACACGGAAGCAGCCATGGCGACGACGAATAGAATGCTCGCCGCGAGTGCCGGGCTCTGTAGTTTCGTCCCGAGACCTGCGTTCAGCGCAGCCATAACAGGTATGCCAATACCCGCGCACAACATTATCAGGGCATAGAGCGTTGAATTTTGCGGAAGCTCAATCATTAGTGGTTACCTCTAGAGTTGGCATAGTGCATCTATAAATAATTGTTACAGGCGCGATATAGCCACATATCTACTGTGATCGCTACGGGAATCCTGCTCCACCGACTCGCATCAACCGCTGAGTAGACCAGTCTCCTTAAGTGAACTCGTCGCAGGCGGAAAAAATTAGCCCGGTTGTAGTAACAGCGAGGCGGCGATGCAAGCTTGTGATCACTAGTTTAGATCTACAGCGAGTTCTTTCAGTTTATCGAGGCTAACTATTTCGAGGGCCCGCTTGTGCGTGCGAGTCAGGTAAACCTTAGGGGCCATATTCTGCTCATAGGCCTCCAACCACCGCGCAGCACATAGACACCAGCTGTCTCCGGGACTGAGCCCTGGAAATCCAAAATCTGGCATAGGCGTGGAAAGATCGTTCCCGCGAAATCGTGAATACTGCAAGAACCGCTCGTCTACATGGATGCACACAGTGTGTGAACCTAAATCTTCATCGCTCGTGTTACAGCAGCCGTCGCGATAAAACCCCGTGACCGGATCAATGCCACAGGGAACTAATTCTTCATCGAATACATTGAGCGAGTCATCCATTAATTACCCTCCTCTAGCGTCTTAATAACATAAACCACCGACCGACATGAAGAACATTCGCCAACGCGGCCGCAAAGTACGTTAGTGCCGCCGCCTTCAGCACCTGTCGCACGGCGGGCATGTGTGCCGGGTCTATGTATTCGCCTTGAATTAAAACGGGCAATGCCTTGTTAAAACTCGCGTCCCATTCTTCGGGCAGAATAATCAAGTAGGCAAAGGCACCTGCGAGCTGCAGCAACAAGCTTATAGCTACAACCCCACCTATCGCCAGCGGCGTGCGAAGAAGTAGCGCTATAAATGGAATCATCAGCATGATAGCAACGCCAACCTGATTGAGCCTGGTAGCCAGAGGAAGATAGCGCTTACGTAGTTCGAATATTTTCTCGCGGCGATGAAACTGCATGGCATGACCAACTTCATGCGCAGCCACCGCTACCGCGGTGAGTGATCTCCCGTTGAAGTTGTCTGGGCTCAGCCGAACAGCCGGTGTTGAAGGGTCAAAATGATCGGTATGCGGCGCAGTCTCTTCGACAGTGATACCGGTTAGCTCAAATCGTTCAATTAGATGCTTGGCCAGCTCGCCACCCGTGCCTGGCAAGTCAGCTATCTCCTTGCTGTGCTTGGACATGATATGGCGCACCCAAAAACTCGGTACAGTGACCAGAATCGCCAGTACAACACCAACAATCAGCAGAGGCATGATTTATCTCATTAGATAACGCGATTGTATTTGGGCGGAGGAGTTGTATCCTCGCCCCTTGTGGGAACAGTTCCTAGGGTTTGATATTCCAATTCCCGAAACCAAAAATTACAGGCCCATTTCTCGCCTTTCAAAACGGGCATACCACTATGCAGACTGTCGGGATGGCGGACCGTGCTACCTTCGTGGCAATTATGAAACAGCACCATCCGCCCCTTCCTAGCTCTAATTTCCATGTCCAGATTTGGAAAGGATGTCCCTCCACCTTCTTCTACATCATTTAGATAGAATAGACAGGTGACCATGCGCTGACCGCCCTTTGCCATGCAACGCTGGCCTCGCTCAGAGGCCTTATCCCAGGCATCGTAATGCGGAGCGTACTGTTCGTTCTGGGCGTAGTGTATTACCTGCAAGGATTCGGCGTATTCCAAGCCGTTGCCAACGATCTCGGCTATACGCAGAGACAGCTTTCCGATCACCGCATCATGGTTGTGAGGGATCCAGCAATTGCTGCCCGAGCGTCCCGCACTCGTCACGCCGGATTTTGCTGCACTGACCAATGCCTGTTTGAGTTTCGGCTCTGCGGCCGCAAGCACATGTTCAACTTCGCTAGCGCTTAAGAAATCTTCGAAGACACAAACCAAAGGCTCATTGTTGACCTGATTACCCGTTTCGTAAAAGTTGCGAAGCTTCGCGGTCATCTTCAGACTCCTGCCAAAGAACAAGCTCTATTGAATTTTCGAATGGCCTCAAAAACCGTTTAAGGTCGCGTATCGATCTCGGTGAAAAGAAGCATCGCCCAAGAATTGCTGAGCAACTCGCGCACGCTTGATAAAAAACCCTACATCGAATTCGTCGGTCATGCCTAAGCCACCATGCATCTGTATGCCTTCATTACTCACGAGGAAGAAAACCTCCGAGAGTTTCGCCTTGGCCATGCTAGCGAGTTCTGCAATCTCAGCCTGAGTCTGATCAGGATCATCCAGACCAGCTAAGGCTGCACGAACAGCTGATTTGCAGAGTTCTATCTCGCTGTACATCTCTGCCGCGCGATGCTGAAGCCCTTGAAAGGAGCCTATCAGCACACCAAATTGTTCGCGCTGTTTTAGAAACTCTAAGATGCTTTCGAAGACCGCCTGCATGCTACCCAGCATCTCGGCAGCTAGTCCAATGCGCGCGATATCCAGCACCGAATCCAGCCCACTAAAACCCTGATCCAGTTCTCCGAGAAGTGTATCCGTAGCAACGACTACATTGTTGAATTGAATATTAGAAGAATTACGACTATCCACCATGATAGTGCGAGTAATGCTAAGTCCTTCGGCTTTAGCATCCACGAGAAACAACGATATCCCTTGCTCACTACCAGTCTCTTTTGATGTTCGTGCAACCACTATTAACACGTTTGCAATATGCCCATCGAGAACAAATGTCTTGCTACCATTCAGGCTGAAACCACCGTCAACCTTCGTTGCAGTAGTCGCTATCTTGCTTGGATTGTGACTCGTGTGTTCATCCAGCGCCAATGCTGTGAGCAGTTCGCCGGCGACAATCTTCGGGAGCAATTCTTGCTTCTGCGCTTCATTGCCAAGCTCATTGATGGCAGTAGCACCCAGTAGCACGGTAGATATTATCGGTGAACTAACTAAGTTCCTCCCCGTTTCTTCCAATACAACACCGAGCCCGCCGTAGCCAAAATCGAATCCGCCGTAAGCTTCTGGTATTGCCATTCCTGCCCAGCCGAGCTCGATCATCTGCGACCATATCGCCTGATCGTAGCCCTGCTCATCTTTGTTGTCACGCAGTCTTCGTAACACTGAAACTGGCGCATTCTGCTCGCAGAAATTCTTTGCCGAGTCTTTCAATAACTGCTGGTCTTCACTTAACACTAAAGCCATTATCTAATTCTTCCTTACAATTTTTCCCGATATCGAAGCGTCTATTTCTGTGCCAGACTTAGGATATCGGGCAAGCCCAACACTCGCTTGGCAATTACATTTAACTGCACTTCGGATGTGCCGCCTTCGATGGAGTTCGCCTTGGAGCGCAGCCATTCGCGAGTCAATTGCAACTCTTCATCACTAAAGCCTTCCCCTTCCCAACCTAGACCTTGACTTCCAATTGCCTGCAACATTAATTCGTAACGGCGTTTGTTCAATTCGCAGCCATAGTTCTTCAACATGGAAGACGTCGCATTTGGGCCCTGCCCCTGCTTGGACTCTTCTACCGAGCGCCTTGATGTATGAGCGAATGCGTCGGCATCTATCTTGAATCGAGCAATCTGATCACGCAGCACCGGATCGGATAGTTTGTCGCTATCTCCCCGGTAGTGCATAGCCGTACGCTCTAGGCTGGATATTGTCGATGTGGTTCCACCGTTATCGGATTGACCGGCGCTTAAACCAAAACCAGAAATCATCGTGCGCTCGTGCTGCAATAGGCGCTTGGCTATGGTCCAGCCTTCGTTGAGACGACCGACTAGATTACTCGCCGGCACTTTCACATCGTCAAAGAATGTTTCGCAGAACGGAGACGAACCACTGATCAACTGAATCGGCTTGGTTGATATCCCTTCACTAGCCATATCGAACAAAATAAAACTAATGCCGGAATGCTTCGGGACGTCGAAATCGGTGCGCACGAGACAGAATATCCAATCGGCCTTGTCGGCATAGGAGGTCCACACCTTGGAGCCATTGATGAGATAGTAGTCTCCCTGCAGTTCTGCCTTGGTAGAAAGACTTGCGAGGTCCGACCCTGAGCCCGGCTCGGAATAGCCCTGACACCAGCGAATTTCACCGCGCACGATCTTCGGTAACTGTTCCAGTTTCTGCTGATGATTGCCGTATTCGAGCAGCACCGGACCCAGCATGCTGATACCGAAACTTGTCAACGCTGGTCGGGCATTGATGCGAGCTAATTCCTCGCCCAATACGATCGCCTGGTCTTTGTCTAGGCCGCCGCCACCGTATTCAGAGGGCCAAGTGGGACAGGTCCAACCCTTCTCTGCCAGGCGTTGCAACCAAATCTCACTATCGGGATTAGCGAACTCAGCATTGCGTCCGCCCCAAACGATTTCCTCTTGTACCATTGCCGTTCGCATGGACTCAGGGCAGTTCTGCTCCAGCCAGCTTCGGGTGTCTTCTCTAAATTCTTGTAGGGACTGCAAGGCAACCCTCCTATCTATTCGCTCTACAAATTAGTCAGTTATGCATTGCTAAAAAAACTAGCTCGTAACCAGAACTTGACGTCCCTGTACCTTACCCGCCTTGAGATCCGCCAGAGCTGCAGTAGCCTCCGACAGCGGTCGCTCCGTTATCTCAATTGGCGCGATCTTACCCGCGCGCACCAACTCCATGAGCTCGGCCATATCCTGCGGCGTTCCCACGTAGCTGCCTTGAATAACACGTGCATTCATTGGCAGGAAAGGAATAGGTATGTTCAGTGCGCCACCATAGAGGCCGACGATGATCAACATGCCGCCCTTACGCAGGCAGCCCAGGCCATAATTCACCGACGCTTCTGCGCCAACGAAATCTAGTACCGCGAACGCACCACCAGTTGCCTTACGTAGCTCTTTCGAGGTCTGCGGATCGGAAGAATTAAATGTTCGAGTTACGCCAAGCTCTCGCGCTGCTTCTAACTTCGCTTCGTCGATATCGACCACGATTGGATCGATACCCAGCGATGAGATAGCGATCTGAATTGCCATCATACCAACGCCGCCAGCACCGATAATGACAACCGCGTCATCGGCCTGAAGCTCGCCAATTTTCTTGAGCGCACTATAGGCAGTGAGGCCGGAACAGGCGTAGGTGGCAGCCAGGGAATCAGACACATCACCTTTGTCGAACAAATAACGACTGTGAGGGATCATCACATGATCGGCGAAGCCACCGTTAACTACGATGCCTAGAGCGCGACCGGGTGTACAGAGCTGTTCTTCGCCGCGTTTGCATGCGGCACATTCGCCACAACCTATCCAAGGATAGACTACTCGACGATCACCAACCTGCACATCCTGAGCATCAGAACCTACAGCTACAACTTCGCCAAATATCTCATGACCCAGCACCATACCCTCCCGACCGACTTCGAGTTGCTTGCCGTTGCCGAGATTAAAAACACCATCATGCATGTGTATATCGGAGTGGCATACACCGCAAGCGACTGTCTTCACCAACACCTCGGTACCTTGAGGTGCGGGTGTCTCTGACTCTACTTCTACCAGAGCCGCACCGGGCGAAGCCGTTTGATATGAAATCATGTTGTAGTCTCTTCTATAAATTCATGTGATAGATAAAAAATATCCGAAGCCCCTTAAAATGGAGTTCTATACATTATCCGGTTCCCATTCCGCGAATGTCTTGCCCTCTTTCGCTAGTTTTTCTAAAAGCGGAGCTGGCTTCCAATACATCTCGCCATCGCGCTCTCTGAATTCGCAGATCTTATCGTACACATTCTTCAGTCCGACCTGATCGGCATAGTGCATAGGTCCGCCTTTAGCCGCCGGGAACGCATAACCAAACACATAGACGACATCGATGTCGCTAGGACGCTGAGCGATACCCTCTTCGAGAATCAGCGCGCCTTCATTGATTAGCGGATAGAGGCAACGCTGCAGAATTTCCTCATCGGAGATATCTCGTTGCTCGAGACTCAGCTTTGCTGCCTCTTCCTTGATCATCGACTCGACTTCCGGGTCTGACATGCGACGCCTAGTCTCGGGATCGTATTTGTAGAAACCGGAGCCAGTCTTCTGGCCGTGCCGACCCATCTCGACTAGCAATGTACCCATACGATAGAGCTTTGGATCGTCAGGTAGATCCGTGCGCCCCTCGCGCGCCTTGTAGCCAACATCCAGACCTGCCAGATCGCCCATCGCCAAGGGGCCCATCGCCATACCAAATTTTTCTAGTGCCGAATCGACTTGCGCTGGCGTGCAACCATCCATTAACAACATCTGTGCCTCGCGGCCGTAGCCACCTAGCATGCGGTTTCCGATGAAGCCGTAGCACACTCTTGATAGCGCACATACCTTGCCTATCTTCTTGCCGATTTTCATAGACGTAGCCAAGACATCGTCGGCAGTCTTCTCGCCGCGCACGATTTCCAACAGCTTCATCACATTCGCCGGACTAAAAAAGTGCAGCCCCAACACATCCTGTGGTCGGCTAGTAGCCGCGGCGATAGCGTCCACGTCTTGATAGGATGTGTTTGTGGCTAGGATTGCACCTGGCTTACAGACTCCATCCAATTTCGCAAAAATCTCTTTCTTTAGTTCTAGATTTTCGAACACAGCTTCGATGACTAAATCGACATCGGCTAAGTCTGCGTAGTCAGTTGTACCGGTAATTGTGCTGATCAATTGCTCCATCTTATCCGCAGGGAGCTTGCCTTTCTGCACGGTAATAGTGTAGTTCTTGCGAATGATCTTCATGCCACGCGCAAGCGCTTCGTCATTAATTTCTACCATGACAACAGGAATGCCTACATTCGCGAAGCACATGGCAATACCGCCACCCATGGTGCCGCCGCCGATGATGGCAACCTTCTTAATATCGCGCAGCGCTGTGTCTTTAGGCAGGTCTTTGATCTTCGCTGCCTGTCGCTCGGCAAAGAATATATGTCGCATAGCTGCCGACTCTGGAGACATCACCAACTCACGGAACAATTCTCGCTCTCGCTCCAAGCCCTCATCCATTGGCAGGTTCACCGCCGCTTCGATGCAGGACACGATTTTGTCTGGAGCGATCTGACCGCGAGCGCGCAAGGCAAGCTTCTTTCTTGCTGCGTCGAAGAAACCCGGTTCGATCGTAGAAGGATCGATAGTAATGTCGCGAATTCTCTTCAATGGAGCACCGGATTCTACCAAACCCTTTGCATACTGAATCGCTGCAGCCTGTAGATCATCACCATCGACGACTTCATCTACTAGGCCCATGCTATTTGCTTTTCCCGCCGCAACCGGGTTGCCAGTAGTGATCATATCCAGCGCTGCCTGCACCCCAGCCAATCGCGGTACACGCTGTGTTCCACCGGCACCAGGAAGAAGACCCAACTTAACCTCAGGTAAGCCAACCTTTGCCGATGCAATAGCGCAGCGATAATGACAGGCAAGAGCCACTTCAAATCCACCGCCCAGTGCCGTGCCATGAATAGCAGCGATTACCGGTATCGATGAATTCTCTATAGCCGAGAGCACATCGGGCAAACCGGGCTCCATCGGCGGCTTGCCAAACTCAGTGATATCCGCGCCAGCGATAAAAGTACGACCCTCGCAGCGCAACACCAGCGCCTCAGATGCATCTTCCTGTGCGGCATTCACCGCTTCTAAGATGCCTTCGCGCACGGCTTGTGAGAGTGCATTCACTGGCGGGCTGTTGACACTAATTACGCCAATATTTCCAACTAATTCATAACTAACGACATTCGACATGTTTAATTCCTGTGTTGCTGATTTGCGTGTAAGAAGTACTGCTCACTAATTGTATTCTGGGTGCCTCTGACCAATTCTATGGCACCCTTATTCGACTCGCTCTAGAATTGCGGCGACACCCTGGCCGATTCCTATACAGAGACTGATAGCTGCATAGCGGCCACCGGTTCTTTCTAACTGACGCATCGCAGTAATGGCGATTCTCGCGCCCGATGCCCCAAGAGGATGACCCAACGCTATCGCGCCACCATTTGGGTTTACACGCGAGTCACTAAAATCGACTTCCAACATTTTCAGGCAACCAAGCACCTGCGCCGAAAACGCCTCGTTAATCTCAATAATATCCATATCCTTCAGTTCTAGGTTGGCGCGCAGCAGTGCCTTGCGAATTGCGAACACGGGACCCAGTCCCATGACGCGCGGCTCAACCCCGGCAACCGCGCCTGCGATAATACGTACTCGTGGCTTGACTGAATATTTTTCACCGATAGCGGCACTGCCGACGATAAGTGCTGCCGCACCGTCATTGATACCACTCGCGCTACCCGCTGTGACTACACCATCCGCAGCCAGTGCACGCAGCCCACCTAGAACGTCGAGTGTAGAAGAAGGTCGTGGATGCTCATCAGCATCGACTGTCAGGTTCGGCTTCTTTCGGCCCTGCGGCACGTCGATAGCAATGATCTCATCCTTGAAGAAACCGTCGGCTCGGGCTGCCTCGTACTTAGCCTGCGATGCAGCGGCGAAGACGTCGCTCTCTTGCCTAGAGATATCTAGATCGCTCGCAATATTGTCCGCCGTCTCTGGCATCGTGTCGTTGCCAAACTCGGCTGCATAGGCAGGATTTGTGAATCGTGCACCCAGTGTGCTGTCTGCGATTTGCTGTCCGCGATCAAACGCTGTCTGCGCCTTGGACATAACGATAGGCGCGCGGCTCATGGATTCAACGCCGCCTGCAAGAAATAATTCGCCCTCGCCTGCTTTGACTCCCCTCGCTGCATCTAACGTTGCCGCTAAACCCGAGCCGCAAAGCCTATTCACCGTTAACCCGGCTACGGACGTTGGCAACCCGGCTCTGAGTGAGGCAAAGCGTGCAACATTACGACAGTCCTCACCAGCGCCATTGGTATTACCCATGATGACATCTTCATAGGCCGCCGCCTCGAAGGCATTTCGCTCAACTACCGACTTGATTGCATGAGCCAATAGATCATCGGGGCGAACTGGGGAAAGCGCACCCGCATGTCGACCAAAGGCGGTACGACCACCGTCATAAATAAATGCATCGCGCTGAGAATTATCAGACATGTTTCGCTCTCACTCTGTGTTGGTATAAAGGGGAAATAGTTTCAAGGTAGAATCGATTACGGCTCATTCTTACTGGAACTTATCTACTTCTAATATAATTACTGCGAGGTCATTCGGCTCACTCGCTCTATTGGAATTGGTTCTCCTGAATCCAATACCAGACCTCAGTCTGCAGCGAAAAGTGCCGGTATTTCAGACGCAAGGCCGACTATTCTAACATAGCCATTCGGCCTAGGGTATTGGGCCGAACTCCAGCAATTACGCTGCGTGCAGTCGCATCACACAGACAATTATGCTAGCTTAAAGCCGATACCTCCTGAGCCTTCAGGCCCTGTGATATGAACACATCACAAGGACGCGCCGCTCAGATTTTAGCTACACGACTAACTCAGGAACGCAGGCAAAAATCCAATGATACGAGACCCGGAAACACTCAAACAACTGGTCGATCTAATCGAACGCTTCGTGCGCGAGAGATTGATTCCCGCCGAAAACCAATTGGCCGAAGAGGGGAAACTATCTGAGGCACTCCTCGACGAGATGAAGAATCTGGGTCTGTTCGGCCTGACCATTCCGGAAGAATACGGCGGCCTGGGGCTGACCATGGAGGAAGAGCTCCTCGTCTCAATGGAGTTGGGTCACACTTCCCCCGCTTTTCGTTCCATCCTGGGAACGAATAACGGCATCGGATCTGCAGCCATCGTGTTCGCCGGTACCGAGGAACAGAAGCAGAAATATCTGCCCAAGTATGCCAGCGGTGAGTGGGTAAGTTGTTTCTGTCTAACAGAGCCCGAGGCCGGCTCCGATGCTGCATCATTAAGAACCACTGCAAGACGCGAAGGTGATTACTACATACTGAATGGGACGAAGCGCTATATAACCAATGCGCCGGTCGCCGACACCTTCAACGTCATGGCCCGAACGAACCCTGACATCAAAGGCGCGCGCGGCATCTCATCTTTTATAGTCGAGAAAGGCTCGCCCGGCATCACTCTGGGACCGATTGATAAGAAGATGGGGCAATCTGGCTCCATGACCTGCGACGTCATCTTCGAAGACTGCCCGGTTCCAGCGGCAAACATCATTGGTGAGGAAGGCACCGGGTTTATTACCGCGATGAAGGTGCTAGACCGCGGTCGCTTACACATATCTGGCGTGAGCGTCGGTGTGGCCAAGCGTCTCATCAAAGACGCACTGGACTATGCGATGCAGCGCAAACAGTTTGGCGTACCCCTGTCCGACCAGCAACTCATACAGGCGATGCTCGCCGATTCGCAGACAGAAACCTATGCGGCCGAATGCATGATTTTGGAAACGGCTCGGAAACGAGACAATGGCGAGAATGTCAGCACCGAATCGTCGGCGTGCAAGTTGTTCGCCACAGAAATGGTTGGCCGTGTTGCCGACCGTGCCGTGCAGATACATGGCGGCGCAGGCTATATGTCAGAGTATGCTGTGGAAAGATTCTATCGCGATGTTCGCCTGTTCCGACTGTACGAAGGCACGAGCCAGATTCAACAACTTATCATCGCTCGCAATATGATTAAGGACGCACAGTAGGTAGACGTTGAATAGCCAGAGCACCGTACAGAAGAAAGTCTACGAGGTAATTTTCGGCTACGAGTCGAACGCTGGCAAGTGGTTCGATATTCTGCTTATGCTGCTGATAATTATCAGTGTCTCAGCGGTGCTGCTGGACTCGATAGCCTCTGTACATGCGCGTTACGGCGATCTGCTCTATCAACTAGAGTTGATGTTTACCCTTCTATTTACCATCGAGTATATGCTTCGACTCTATAGCACTCCCGACAAGCGCCGCTATATGTTTAGCTTCTACGGCGTGGTAGATCTCCTCTCTATACTCCCAACTTATATCGCCTTCTTCTACCCGTCGGCGGTATATCTTATCGTTGTGCGCATCATGCGTGTACTGCGCGTATTCCGAATCTTGAAACTAATGCGCTATATGGGTGAGGCGAACATGTTGTATGCCGCACTGCTGCAAGCACGTCGCAAGATCTTCGTGTTCCTGTTCTCGGTAGTCACCCTCATCATCATCTTCGGCGCCCTCATGTTCATCATAGAAGGCGGTCAAAACGGTTTCGACAGCATTCCACAATCTATCTATTGGGCGATTGTAACCATCACCACCGTGGGCTATGGCGAGGTCACGCCGCAAACTCCATTCGGACAATTCATCGCAGCAATCGCAATGATTTGCGGTTACGCCATCATTGCGGTTCCAACGGGAATAATCGGCGCGGAACTCATGCAGCAGGTTCAGGACCGCAAAAATACACCTAAAACCCAAGACAGCGAATGCACAAGCTGCAAGGCAACGGGTCACGACCTAGATGCACGCCACTGCAAATACTGCGGAAACCTACTACCACCAAAGTAGCCGCTACAAAGCCTCAACGCCCTCTTTCCCAGCCTGTACTAGCATTAGCCGAAACGCCATTTATTACTCTCCACCCGCTTGACATACATCAAGGGCCTGCCGGAAGATAAAGGTTGCAATTAGAGCCATAGAAGCACGTCTCATTGTAAGGGTTCGAAAAGAGCTGAGGAGAAAACATCATGTATAACACTATCCTAGTAGCGGTAGACCTATCCAAAGATTCACTCAAGGTTCTCGACAAGGCCGTCGCTGCAGCAAACAGCGATAACAGCAACATCCATCTAGTGCATGTCGTGGAGCCTGTTGCCGCTGCGTATAGCATGGACATCTATGCCGTGAATATTAACGAGTTACAGCAAGAGGCCATCTCCATGGCAGAGCAGAAACTAAAGGAGATCGCGAAACGGCTGAGCATCGATGAAACTAAAGCACACACGCTGCTTGGTGCGCCGGGGCCAGAAATTAGAAACCTCGCCGTAGAAGTAAATGCCGATGCTATAGTCATAGGCAGTCATGGACATTCCGGCTGGAAGATTCTGCTGGGTTCTACCGCCATCAAGGTATTGCATGGCGCGAAATGTGATGTATTGACTGTTTACGTAGGCGAAGATTAGACAGCAGTGGCATAAGAAAACAAGAATCCTTTCGCCGTAAAGGATTGCGGTAGCACGCGTTCAGCTATATAACAGCAACCAGCCTTGCCTAAGCC
Source organism: SAR86 cluster bacterium (assembly GCA_002401885.1). GTDB lineage: Bacteria > Pseudomonadota > Gammaproteobacteria > Pseudomonadales > Pseudohongiellaceae > UBA9145. The sequence goes on along the minus strand of NVUL01000021.1, from coordinate 7,379 downwards.
CAATATCTAGGCCAATTCCGCGAGCGCGGCCGAATCTCACTATACAAATTGTATAGCCATCAATTTAATGTCACAATTCTGGTCTGCAAATCAAACACAGACCAACTCCGAAGGTTCGAGAGCAATTTTAGTGGCCAATTCAGTAGAGAAGAAATCAGATATTGAAGCAGCTAAGCTAGCCACGACAGGGGGCAAGATTCCTGTACGGCCGAGCGCAACTGTACTCAAGATTTGCCCTCATAACTCCGCCGTATCCTGCGCCAGTTGCCGTCTGAGCGAACTCTGCCTTCCTATCGCCTTAAATAAGTCTGAGATACATCAGCTAGATGCCATAGTAGAAAGGAATCGACCCTTCAAGAAAGGCGAGCATCTCTACCGCCAGAGTGATGAATTTAAGTCTGTATACGCAGTTCGCTCCGGCAGCTTTAAGTCCTATTTTCTAAGCGACAGCGGTCAAGGCCGCGTTACAGGATTCTATATGCCGGGCGAGATTATCGGCATGGACGGCATTGCGAGTCACAAGTACGCGAACTCCACAGCCGCGCTAGAGCACTCATCTATCTGCGAAATACCCTTTTCTCAGCTGGAAAAACTCAGTCAAGAACTACCCTCTCTGCAGCACCATTTCTTTGCAATAATGGGCAATGAAATAGCGAAAGACCAGCAAATACATACACTTCTCAGTAGCTATACCGCCGAGGAACGCACTGCATCCTTTCTTCTAGGCCTCTCGAGCCGTTACGCTCGTGTTTCGCTGTCACCAACTCGATTCCTACTCTCGATGACTCGCGGTGATATCGGGGAGTATTTGGGACTTACTGTTGAAACGGTTAGCCGAATCTTCACTTCCTTGCAGAAGAAAGGATTGATAAGCGTTAACAATCGAGAGATTGAACTACTGAATATCGAGAACCTTCGAGAAATCATCAGCGGCTCTTAAACAGCTGACCTTATACTGCCCGCACGAAAAAATCGCCGAAGTTGTTCTAACCCACGGCGATTCCTTTCCCAACTTAAGATTTTAAAGAAGGTACTTCGTAAACCATGCCAAGCTGGCCGCTGCTGCAGTGTCCGCATCTTCACCGCGAAAGCCATGCCCTGCTCCAGGGATGGTTATGAATTCACTGGTGACGCTTTGCTTCTTAAACTCAGCATGCATGATCTCGGAATTGCTAATGTTCACAAGCTCATCAGCATCGCCGTGTATCAATAGCGTAGGTGGGTCACCTGCATCTGCGTACAGAATAGGCGATATAGCCGCCGCTTTATCTTGTGAGAAGTTCAATGCAGGAAATCTATCGTTAGGCCCAGTAATCTCACGTAGATCCACTGGAGGAAAGTAGGCAACCACAGCAGCCACACTGTTGTCCTGACGCATCACTTCGTCTTGTGCATCAGCCTTGCCCTGATCTGAATTGAGACCGAGCATCAATGACAGATGCCCGCCCGCACTGCCACCAAACACTCCAATGCGATTCGTATCAATGCCGTGCCTGTCGCCATGCATTTTAATGTGCCGTATAGCGCGGCTCACATCGGCATAGGCTTCCGGCACGTAGTAACGCGGAGCGCTTCCGTGATGCACGGGAATTACAGTAAATCCCTCATCCAGCATATAGGCGAACTGCTCTGCACGATTCTCCGGCGGCGCCCACCGCGAATACCAACCGCCACTTACCATAAATACAATAGCTGCGCCGTTTGGCTCCGCTGGCTTAATTACGTCATACACGAGCGCCATACCATCTTTGTGCCCGTAAACTACATCTGCATCGATTGACTCGCTTGCATAACTATTTACAGCCATCACAATTAGTGATGCGCTTAAGATAAAGCTATTTATAATCGCTCGCTTCAGCATAGCTATTCTCCTATAGACCTGCATTTCCTAATTGCCTTGCAATAAATTCGCCGGGGAATATTGATCAGTAAGAACACGACGGCTCATATCCCAATCCACCCGCGTAGACAGGCGGTTGGGATACTCGAGCAATGGCACACCGAACTTCTCCAGAGAAGGTGCGAGAGCCTGCGACCGCGTTATTAGATTTCCACGAGGCGGCAACGGATCCAGCTGCGTAATTATCATGCGATTGCCACTGGTGGGCAGCTTGAAGTTGAAGAACTCGCCAAACACGCGCTGATACGTTACAGATTCATGATCATAGAAGCGGCTGGTAGAGAATGTATTCGCAACTAACACGGCATCTTCAGTCATGATCTGCTTAACTTCCTCAAGGAACTCCTGAGTCAGCAGATGTTCGGGTATGTAGTCGCCACCGAAAGCATCGAGGATTATGTAGTCGTATTTCTCTCCAAGAATACCGGCACGCTTTACGAATACCCTAGCGTCATTCACTGCAACGCTCATGTTCGCGTTCTCTTCAAAAAAGAAGAACTCCTTTGCGACATTGACCACGGCTTGATCAACCTCGACCACATCGATCTGCGCATCGGGAAATAGGTCATTGAATGCCAGGGGAAGAGTTCCCCCGCCAAGCCCGGCAATAAGAATTTTCTTTGGCTCTGGTGTCAAAAGCAAGCCAGCGAAGCTCATCTTGGTATAGCTAAATATCAGCTCATCGCGGTTATTCACATCGACACAGGTTTGGTTTCTATCGCCTCGATGCACATTGAATATCAGACAGCGCCGATCACCTGTTTGCACAACATTAATATCACGATAGAGCGATTTTTCTTCATGAATCACTTCCGCTGCAACGAGGCTCTGCGTAATCGCCAGCAGCCCACAGAATGAAACAAGTGAAAGTAGTAGCTTAAATCTGTTTTTCATAGCCCAAAACCTGAGAGTCTGTAGCTCTTTTTTGCAATAGATAATTGATCAGAAGAATTACTGAACCCGCCAGCAGCAACACAGCAACGGCGCCCCAGAGAATCTGATTTACATCGAACCACAAGACGAAATAGAAACTGGTTGCTAGCGTTCCACCTGCACTACCGATCGTAGAGACGAAGAACAGCAATCCCGCCATATGACCGCTGTGTTCATGCGAGTCCACCATCAGTCGCACCGAGTAAGGCGAGATCATGCCGAGTATGCTCGTAGGAATGAAATACAGAAAGATTGAGGCGAACAGTGAACCATAGCGAGGATCTTCTATCGTCAAAAATATCGGCCGCATAATCGCATCGGCGAAGACGATAATAGGGATGGAGGAGATTGCAGCACCGATAAAAAAGAGCGCGAAAGTCTTGGGGTTGGGGTTGCGCGTGGAGAGGCGGCCGCCGACTAGATAGCCCACAGATAACGCCAACATAAAAACAGTAATGAGGCTGCCCCAAACGGAAATGCTTCCACCGAAATACGGCGCCATGATCCGCGCACCCAACATCTCGACCGTCATTATGCAAAATCCACTTACGAAGGCGACACAGATTACAACTATCTTTGGAAGGCTAACTGAATTCACAGGCTACTCGTTTCGATGAATGCTAGAGAGCCGTAAAAGTACCATTGAAGCGCACGACAATGAAGGGGTTTCGCGATAAACCGCCCTTCTGCCGCTGCTAGATAACTTAAGCCTTGTCGTGAGTTCGGAAACCTGCCCGGATGGAATCGACTGAGGAAGGAGGCTAACGGGAGCCCAAGTTGCGCCCACCGTCGATAGCAATTATCTGCCCCGTCATGTATTTGGAAGCATTCGAGGCCAAAAACAGCGCCAGTCCTGCCATATCAGTTGGGCGACCTATTCGACCAAGTGGGTTTTCTTCTTCTATCTTGTCGCGGAATTTACTCAGCGTGTGATCCATCATCTGGCTCTCAAATGCACCTGGCGCGATCGCATTCACCGTAAGCCCCTTCGGCGCCAATCGTACCGCCAAATTCTTAGTGAGAAAATGCACGGCCGCCTTACTCGCTCCGTAGGCAAAATTATCCATAGTAGAGACACGCAGTCCGTCTATAGAGCCTATATTGATAACTCTACTCGGCTCTTCAGGGCTAGAATCCTTGCAAAGCAGGGGCATTAAGTCGCGAGTTAGTGTGAATATCGCCTTCACGTTGATGTCCATAACCTTGTCATAACCTTCGTCTGGATATTCTTCGAAGGGAGCGCCCCACGCAGCGCCTGCATTGTTTACGAGTATGTCGATCTTCTGTTCGCGTTTTTTAATTTCAGTCACGAAAGAGTCTCTACCCTCTTTGGTAGATAGGTCCGCTGGAATCGCAAAGCACTCTCCCTGAGTCGACAGCTCCTTGGCCGTTGCCTCACAAGCTTCCGCTTTACGAGCTGTGATATAGGTTTTTACGCCATTGGCAACATAGCCCTCGGCGATCATCTTGCCTATACCTCTGGAGCCGCCAGTGACTATTGCCACCTTGCCGGCTACGGAAAAGAGTTCACTGATATTGAGGGTCATTTTTCTATTATCCTAATTCTAGCTACGTACAAATAAATCGTATCTCAACAATGTCCAGATAGAGAGTTTCTATGAGTGTATCTCTTCCTAATTCTAGCTACGTACAAATAAATCGCATCTCAACAATGTCCAGATAGAGAGTTTCTATGAGTGTATCTCTTCCTAATTCTAGCAATTTACAAATAGCACTGATCTACAACGCGCCAATAGTCACAGTTCTTATGTTGTTACTTCTCCAGCAATAATCATCTCGCACATCTGCTGCAGGATGTGAGTTTTCTTAACCATCATCGCGAAGCGTTTGTCCTTGGTGAGACCCTGATAATAACGATAGTAGATCTGCTGACCAATCACTGCGAGCCGAAACAGACCGAAACAAAAGTAGAATGGAAAGTTATCTACTGCAATGCCCGTCTTCTCTTGGAAGCGAGCGACGATCTCCGCACGGGTAGGCGCACCTTCAATATCACTTGGCATCGCTCTGTACTCGCGAAAGAAGTCGGGATCCCCTGTTTCGACCCAATAACCAAGAGTACAGCCTAGGTCCATTAAGGGATCACCAACGGTAGCCATCTCCCAATCTAGAACCCCAATCACATTCAGCGGGTTCTCAACGGAGAAAATCACATTGTCCATCTTATAGTCGTTATGAATAACGCTGGCCTTACCACTCTCTGCCGGCATATTGTCATTCAACCACTGCATGGTTGCATCACAGTTAATCGTGTCCGGTGTTACCGCATCGCCCCAGCGTTTACACCAACCTTCTACCTGTCGCTTAACATAGCCTTCGGGTCGACCGAAGGTGTCGAGCCCAGCTTCAACAAGGTCAACCGAGTGTAGCTCGCTTAGCACGTCGAAGAAATTGAAGAGCTGCTGACGAATCTGGTCGGGACTAAGATTTAGGCTTTTCGGATATTCTCTGCGGATAACCAAACCTTCGATATAGGTCATCAGATAAAAATCGCAGCCGAGGATTTCGTGATCCTCGCAGAAATGAATGGGCACTGGCCCGTAGGAATAGACTTTTTGCAGAGCCGATAGAATCTTAAATTCTCTCGACATGTCGTGAGCGGATTTTACTGTGCTCCCAAAAGGGGGTCTGCGCAGCACCCACTTTTCATCTCCGCTACTCAATAGGTAGGTAAGATTGGAAAACCCTCCTGGAAATTGCTTAACCTCTAAGGCTGCCGCCGCACTGCCGAGCACAGGCTCCAGGTACTGACGAAGACAATCGAGATCTAACTCCTCGCCCTCACGCATACTGCCCGCTTGATCGACTAGTTCGTTATTCGTCAATGCGAATTCCTTTGCTTTATCTGTAGGTGATCATTTCTTGCAAGCCCGATCGTTCGAGATGTGGCAAGCTATTGAACTGGCTCAAGGATACCTTTCCTTGACCGTATTTAACACGGCTCACGGAACTATTGCGCACCATCCAGTTTGTGGTGATAACTGCTTGATCGGGAAATTGCAACACTCTTTGTAGCACCATCGCTATGACACCACCAGAGGTGGAAATTAAGACTCGCGAGCCGCTGCTATGCCTCGCCATGATTTCATCAACCGCGGTATAGACGCGGCTCTGAAAATCTTGCCAATATTCGAAATTGCTGTCTTCTGCATTAGGCTTTAGCTCACCTCGAATCCATTTTGCGCAGGCAGCCTCGAACACGGTCTGAAATAGGCGCTCATCTTTTATGGGCCAAGAGAAAGGTGTGTCGAAGCCCTCGTCTGCTGCGTGGTCACGCAAGTACACGCGCATCAGGGGATCGCCGTTGTATTCATTGAGAGCGGGGTTTTCGATAGAGGCCGTCGGTGCGCCTTTGACTAAAGACAGCAATTCATTGGCCGTCTCCTTTTGCCGCAGCAGTGTGCCGCTATAGACATGATCGAACTGCTCGCCCACGTCCTGCCAGTGCCTTGCAAGAATTTTGACCTGCTCAACACCTTTCTCGCTTAGCTTGTCGTACGAAGCCTTGCCGAATGACGCCTGCCCGTGGCGAACTAATATTAGTTCACTCACGGCGTAGATACCCGGTTACGGGGACTGTTAGAGAGAATCATGAAAACTTCTCTTAGAGCGACGCGAATCGCTGGGTGTGGTAATCAGTATTGCCAAACATGATTTCCGCAGCGGTGACCGACTTGAAAAGATGGCCGACATCTAACTCCTCAGTCATGCCGATACCGCCATGAATCTGAATAGCTTCCTGACCAACTTTTTGTATCGCCTTGCCGATACGGCTCTTCGCAGCAGAAACCGACTTGGTTTTTGCAAGCGCGTCTTCGCCACCGTCTAACTTCATCGCCGCCATGATCACGATTGAACGCGCCAATTGGCATTCTATAAACATGTCTGCCATGCGATGCTGCAATGCCTGGAACGTACCGATAGCCGTGCCGAACTGTTTGCGTGTCTTACTGTACTCTACAGTCTTGTGCAACAACGATTCCATCGCTCCAACCGCTTCGGCGCTCACTGCTAGCGTGGCGCGATCGACGCTATCCTGCAATGCCTGCAAGGCGGAGCCTGAAGCTCCCAGCCTTTGCGAAACCGGCACACTGACATCTTTCAAGTTAATTTCTGCAGACTTTTTCCCGTCTACATTGGCGAAGGCTTGAATCGAAACACCGGCGCTAGATGCATCTACCATAAACACCGAGATACCCTCGCTATCCGTTGCCGCGCCCGACTCGCGCGCCACAACCAACAATATCTCGGCGTTCGAGCCATTCAAGACTGCGGTCTTGCTGCCATTGAGATTGACAGTGTCGCCGTTTACGGTTGCCGACGTCTTAATATTTGCAAGGTTGAAGCGGCTATCTGGTTCTGCATAGGCACAGGCAAGCTGCAACTTACCTTCCATAATCTTAGGGAGTAGCTCAGCCTTCTGTTCACTGCTGCCCTGCTCGCTTATCACTCCACCGGAAAGTACGGCACTCGCAATGAAAGGTTCAACCAACATCGCCTTACCAAATTCTTCCATCATCACCAC
>NVUL01000124.1 GCA_002401885.1 SAR86 cluster bacterium | reverse complement strand
CGGCAAACGATGTGGTGAAAGCCACCGTGATGGCCAAGGATATTTTCGATATTGAGAAGTACTGGCTACAGATTGAGGCGTTGGACTATAAGATATCCGCGGATGCACAGGCAGTGATGATGACGCGCTTGACGCGTCTACTACGGCGCGCGACGCGTTGGCTGCTGCGCCATCAAGACAATGTGATGGATTTCGCTGAGGCGCAGCGGATATTTGCTGGGCAGATTAAGGCAATTCGCAAGATGTTTCCGCAGAAGCTGCCGCCCGATTTTCAAGGGATGTTCACTGAGAAGTTTGAGGGCTTGGTTGCTGATGCTGTGCCTGAAGACCTGGCGCGAGATATTACACGCTGTGAATTCCTCTTTCCAGCAACCAGCTTTATTGACATTAGCCAGACGTGTGACGAAAAGCTCGCGACAGTCGTGGAGGTCTATTACGCGCTTGGGGAGGAGCTGCAGCTCAATTGGTTGGGCAAGATGATAAACCAGCTGCGTGTTAGTAATAATTGGCAGGCGCTCGCACGCGAGTCCTATCTGGATGATCTTGCTTGGCAGCAGCGCATCTTGACTGCGAACATAGTAGGCAGGAGTGATAAGTCCGGTTCTGCAGCAAGCAAGGTAGCAAAATGGAGCGAAGAAAGCGCAGCATCGCTTAGCCGAGCTAAGCAGATGTTGGAGTTTCTGAAGGCGGAAATCGATCCAGACTATGCGATGTTCTCGGTGGTGTTACGAGAGTTACAGGCGTTAGCGCAGCAGACGGTGATTAAAAACTAATTGCGCGGTTTCATGGTTTTGATAGTTCGTAAATACTGCGTACAATTCAATTCCATTAATCTCTTTTATAAATGACTAAATATTTATAGAACCCTAGCGAGTAATCTTTGTACAAACTCTTACGTAACATTCTGTTCTGTCTTCCTGCCGAGGCTTCGCATAATCTCGCCTTGCGTGCGATGAAGATTGGCGACGGCCTCGGCGCGTCGGCCCTGCTTGCAGCGAACACGGCGGGCAAGGCTGCTCCTACGAGGGTGATGGGGATCGACTTTCCGCATGTTGTCGGCCTCGCCGCAGGTCTGGATAAAAATGCCGATTATGTAGATGCCCTAGCTTCGATGGGATTTGGTTTTATCGAAGTGGGTACGCTAACACCTAGACCCCAGCCTGGAAATCCTAAGCCGCGGATGTTTCGCCTCAAGTCTGAGCAGGCAATAATTAACCGCCTCGGCTTTAATAATAAAGGTATCGAGTACGCCTGCGAGAAAATTTCGAAGCTAAGAAATCGCGGTGTGCTGGGAATCAACATTGGTAAGAACTTCGATACGCCCGTGGAGCAGGCCAATCAAGATTATATTCACTGTCTGAGAAGAGCCTATCAGCTGGCTGATTACATCACCGTCAACATCTCCTCACCGAACACACCGGGTCTGCGTAATCTGCAATTCGGTGATGAACTCAATAGCTTGTTGGATGATTTAAAAGAAGAGCAGGCTCGCCTGCAGGTGCAGCATAAGATCTATACGCCAATCTCCGTGAAGCTGGCGCCGGACATGACTGAAGAGCAGATCGCTTCCTGTTGTGAAAGCCTGCTGAGCCGAGAACTCGACGGGGTCATCGCTACAAATACCACGCTAGATAAATCCTCGGTTGCCGCTCATGCTTATGCGGAAGAGGCTGGTGGTTTGAGCGGTGCGCCGCTGAGCGAAAAATCTTGCGAGGTTCTCAAATGTATCAAGGCCGAAGTCGGCGAGCGCATGCCGATCATTGGTGTGGGTGGAATTATGTCAGCGGATCTTGCACAGCAGCGCCTCGAAGCTGGTGCCGATCTGCTACAGATCTATACAGGCTTTATCTATCAGGGGCCGCCACTCATTGAGCAAATTCTCGCGGGCATCGCAAGTGATTAGTTAGGATAAGCAGATTGAATCGACTCATCTTCTATACAACAGTTGGCTGTCATCTCTGTGAGCATGCTGCGATAGTGCTACAGGAATTTGCAGCGCAATCAGAGGCCCCACCATTCGATCTTGATGAGGTGGATATCAGTACGGATGAGTATCTTGTAGAGCTGTACGGGATTCGAATTCCGGTGGTGAAGAATTCGGCGAACGAGAAAGAAATCGGTTGGCCGTTCGGTCTCGAGGATCTATCTACGTTATTTTGATATGCCAGGGTTCGAAGCGGACGCCGAATAAATTGTCCGTAGGATAACGGATGTCGACGTAACCTAACCTTGCAATTTTTTGGTATTCAGCTGTTTTTGAAAAATCAGCCGTGAAATTCTTTGCGCCATAACCAATCTTGCCGATGTCGAAATCGCCAACCCCATGATAAGAGTGTCCCGGGGGAGCGAGAGAGCGTGAGGCGCGAGATAGATTGCCATTTGCCTCTATCGCCTTTGCCAGAAACAAATGCATCTGTTTCACGATGCTGCGTACGCCGGATGTTAGAATCACTTCGTTACCTACGTCTTTCTTGATCTGCTTGTAGAGTGTTTCCGACTCACCCCTAAGAAGATAGTGTCCGGTGTTCGCTATTTTCGCTACATCGTGGCGCGGGATAAAGTCTGTGATCTCGGCGCTTATCTTCTTGCCGAAGAAGCCGTAGCGATGTGGGTTGGCAAAGAAGACTTCCTCGATGAAGTTCAGTTCGTCAGCTTCGAATTTGCCAATCTGCGAAAAATCGCGACCATGTTGCAGCATCTCATCGAAGCTCATCAGATTGAAGTGGCCATGACCGATGTGCCTCTCTACTCTGCTCAGATGCTGCGTCGTGCGAAGTAGCAGCGGCTCGTAGCGTGGATCGAGGTAGATGTCGCTGGCAAATATCGCATCGAAGTTTCGAATCTTGCGCAGATAGCTCTCTACCTGCACTTCCTCTAGATCGGCGACCTCGAAGGGGATGTTCGGGTCTTTCTCGGGTGTGATTACCGGTGCGGGAATCGGAATTCCCTCAGCCGGTTGCACGGACTTCAATTCGATGGGAGTGAATTGGAAAGAGGCTATGTTCTCGCCAGCCGTGAGAGTGGTATTGCGCGGGTCAACGATTGGTGAGTTGGCAAGTAACAAACTCTGTTGGCTTATGCGCTGCCACATAAAATGGCCGCCGAACGTCACCGTGCTCGCGGTAAAGAAGCCCTCTAGAAATTCTCTCTTATTCAATGCCTGACCCGTGTCTTTCTTCTTTTATACAGTCCATTTATGGTTGGGGACCTAAAGCCTTGATGATCATATCGTAAAGCGTGAATAATTTTACAATGAAAATGCTGGAAAATCAGTCGAAATCTTTAATAGGTAGTTGAATCTATTGGCGATTCTGAGAATTTATTCGCATTTCGGGTCGGGTTTTAGCCTGGCCCGACGCCAAATAGGCGCTTCGTGTTCTCACTGGTCTCAAGGGCAAGCTGTTCCGCAGGCCGGCCGCAGCAGCGTGAGAGCGTATATACCACCTCGACTAGGTGTTTGGGTTCATTGCGACGACTCTTGGGTTTGGGTCGGATTGTTCTCGGCAGAAGGTACGGCGAGTCGGTTTCAATTAGTAGACGGTCGCTGGGTATGAGTCCCGCTAGTGTCTGTAGCTCAGCGCCGCGCCTCTCATCGCAGATCCAGCCGGTGATGCCGATATACATGTCCAACGCTAGATAGTCTTCGAGTGCCTGTTCGTTATCGGTGAAGCAATGTACCACGCCGCCCACAATCTGTTTGCGATAGCGGCGCAGTAGGGCGATAAACTCGGGATGAGCGTCTCGCTGGTGCAAAAATAGGGGTTTGCCAAGTTCCGCCGCGAGTTTAAGGTGCTCTTCGAAGACTTCGAGTTGTGATTCTGGATTCGAGAGGTTGCGATTGAAATCCAGTCCGGTCTCGCCGATGGCGACGCATTTGTCTTCACTAGCGAGCGCGCGAACCGAGAGTAGTGCATTTTCGTCGAAGCTCTCTGCAACATGTGGGTGATAGCCGGCTGTGCAGCTAAAGACCTCCGGCCGAGCCTGACTTAGACTCAATGCCGCCTCGTTCGATTTCTGGTTGGTACCGGTAACGATAATATGTGACACGCCGGCTGCTTGTGCTCCGGTTACGACCTCATCGAGATCATCGCTGAAGGATTCGTGGCTAAGGTTGGCGCCAATATCTACTAGATTCATTCTCTGACTCAAATGCTGCGGGTTGAAGGGAGTGCTAAAAGCGATCAGAGTCTATCCTAGCCATGGGATGAGAGCTAGCTGCCATGCCATGTTCAGAGCAGCCGATGCGTAGATATTTGGTCACTTTTCCTCGATAATAGCGAGATTGGTACTCTAGATTAATAATAGGTCTTTACAGTGGACGCAAAAGTTAACATGCAGATGGAAAAGAAAGCACTTGATTGGGCAAACCTCGGTTTTCAATACCAGAGAACCGATTCTCGCTTCAGCGCGAATTGGAGAGAGGGCAGCTGGAACGAGGGCGAACTGGTTAGCAGTGAGTTGATTGCAGTGCACGAAGGTGCTCCGTCTCTGCACTATGCTCAGCAGTGCTTTGAAGGTATGAAGGCACAGACTGCATCGGATGGTCGTGTTCTTCTCTTCCGTCCGGATCTAAATACTGAGCGAATGGATCTTGCCGCGGCCAGATTGCTCATGCCTGCTGTACCGCGGGAGCTATTCATGCGCGGCGTTGAGGAAGCCGTCAGAGCGAATTATGCCTGGATACCGCCTTACGGTTCAGGGGCCTCCCTGTATATTCGCCCCATGCTGATCGGCGTCGGTGAGAATCTAGGCCTGAAGCCAGCACAAGAATTCGAATTTCGCGTCTTTGTCTCGCCGGTAGGTCCTTATTACAAACAGGCGGGCCTATCAGTAATTAGTCTTGCCGTTTCCGATGTTGATCGCGCCGCGCCTCGAGGCACTGGCAGCTACAAGGTCGGAGCAAACTACGCGGGCGGATTACTTGCGACGAAGCTAGCGCAGGAGATCGGTGCCAATGAAGCCTTGTATCTGGATTCCAAGGAAGCGCGCTACATCGACGAGGCGGGTTCTGCGAATATTCTTATCTGTACGAAAGACGGTGTGCTGCTCACACCTAAGTCTGATGCCATATTGCCCAGCATTACGCGTCGCTCGATCATGACGCTAGCAGCGGAGCAGTTAGGCATGAGCACTGAAGAAAGACCTATTGATCTGCGAGCAGAATTCTCCACGTTTCAGGAGGCTGCTGCTTGCGGTACTGCGGCCGTGCTTTCACCGATCGGCAAGATCTGGTTCGATGGCGAATGGCACGAAGTAGGCGATGCTGGAGCTAGCGTCGGGCCGACCATGCAGAAAGTCTATGACTTGTTAGTGGGCATACAGAAGGGCGAGCTCGACGACAAGCATGGCTGGTGTCATGAGGTGATTGTTTAGCGGTCCAGCTACTGTGTCGCGACACCTTTTAATAGGGTCATGTATAACAATTTATGCTCCTTCGCAGGCCGTCAGTGTTGCGCGGGCCTCGATTGCTGCCAAGTGATAGCTGTGAGAATCAATTCCTACAGCTGTCTGCTCCCTGATCAATTTGTGACCTTATGCAAGTAAATCAATTTTTCCTGAATAGATATTCTTCCCAAGAATACTTGCTTTAATCTCTGTAATTCCCTTAGATATTGCCCACTTGCTTGTCGAATGACATCGTTCGTGGCTGCGTTTGGAAAATATTTATTTAAGAGAAAACTTGACCCACCTCCAACTTATCCTTATATATGTGCGCAGTTTGAGTAGCCACAATCGCCAGAATCAGAGAGTTTTTATAGCCGATGTCTAAATCTTTAGTAATAGTTGAGTCCCCTGCAAAGGCGAAAACCATCAATAAGTACTTGGGTAACGAGTACATTGTGAAGTCTAGCGTCGGGCATATACGCGACCTGCCAACCAGTGGTAGCGGCAAGGCTATCGATACAAAGGCACGCGCAGCGGCTGCAGCCCTGACGCGAAAGATGCCTCCAGAAGAAAAAGCCATTTACAAGAAAAAGAAAGCCAAACAACAACTTGTGAAGCGAATGGGCATCGATCCTGAGCAAGATTGGGCGGCAAGCTATGAGATTCTGCCGGGCAAAGAGAAAGTCGTTGCAGAGTTGCAGAAGCTCGCAAAGAATGCCGATCACATCTATCTCGCGACTGACCTTGATAGAGAGGGGGAGGCTATTGCCTGGCATTTGCAGGAAGCCATTGGCGGTGATCCCGATCGCTATAAGCGTGTGGTATTTAATGAGATTACCAAGAAAGCCATCACGGATGCCTTCAAGGAGCCGGGCGAACTCGATATGCGTTATGTGGAGGCGCAACAGGCGCGGCGCTTTCTAGATCGAGTTGTGGGCTTCATGGTTTCGCCATTGCTCTGGGCAAAGGTTGCCAGGGGATTATCAGCGGGCCGAGTGCAATCTGTTGCCGTGCGTCTAGTTGTGGAGCGAGAGCAAGGGATCCGCGCGTTTGTTCCAGATGAATTCTGGGAAGTGTTTGCGAAACTAAACACAAAGAAGAAGGAAAAGCTTCGCTGCCAATTAGTTAGACAAGATGGCCGCAATTTCCGACCGGACAACAAGGCCGATACCGACGCAGCTCTGGCGATCCTGGAAGGCGCGGACTATACGGTACTCAAGCGAGAGGATCGGCCAACCTCATCCAAGCCGAAGCCACCATTGATTACCTCGACCCTGCAGCAGGCCGCAAGCACGAGGCTGGGCTTCGGGGTTAAGAAGACCATGATGATGGCGCAGCGCCTCTACGAGGCCGGTTATATAACCTATATGCGTACCGACTCGACTCATCTGAGCAATGACTCCATTGCGATGTGTCGAAACTATATCAACAAGAGCATCGGCGAGAACTATCTCACCGAGAAGCCGATGTTCTACAGCTCTAAAGAAGGGGCCCAGGAAGCGCACGAGGCGATACGACCCACTGAAGTGAAGACGGTATCCGAGAAGCTGATGGGCATGGAGCCGGATGCGGTGCGACTGTACGCGTTGATTTGGCAATACTTCGTTGCCTGTCAGATGCCACCTGCTCGATATCTAAGTTCCTCTATCACCGTGGCTGCCGCCGAGTTCGAGCTGAGAACGAAGGGGCGTATCATGCAGTTCGACGGCTACCTCCGAGTGATGCCGTCCAAAGATGAAGACATAGTGTTGCCAGCAGTTGAAGAGGGTGACTCTCTGAATCTAGAACTACTCGAACCGTTTCAGAATTTTACCAAGCCTCCCGCGCGCTTCACTGAGGCGAGCCTTGTCAAAGAATTGGAGAAGCGTGGCATCGGCCGTCCTTCTACCTATGCCTCGATTATCTCGACGATTCAGGATCGTGGTTATGTGCGAACAGAGAACAAGCGTTTCTATGCGCTGAAGATGGGCGATATCGTCGCCGAGCGATTGCAAGAGAGCTTCGCCGAGCTGATGGATTATGACTTCACTGCGAAGATGGAAGAGTCCCTCGATGAAGTTGCAAGTGGTGAGAAGAATTGGAAGGTGCTGCTCAATGAGTTCTATGAGGGCTTTACCAGTCAGCTAGCAACAGCCGCGAGTGAAGATGGCGGTATGCGGACTAACAATCCAACCGATACCGACATCGAGTGTCCGAAGTGCGGCCGTCACATGCAGATTCGAACTGCATCGACGGGTGTTTTCCTAGGCTGCTCTGGCTACGCGTTGCCACCGAAGGAGCGCTGTAAATCGACTATCAACCTGACGCCGGGCGATGACGCAATTCGCACCGATACGGCAGAAGAGGCAGAGGCGCAGGAGAATATCCTGTTGAGAAATAAGCATCGTTGCTCGATATGTAATACGGCGATGGAACCCTATCTCATCGATGAGAAACGTAAACTGCATGTTTGCGGCAACAATCCAGATTGCCAGGGATACGAAATCGAGAACGGTGAGTTCAAGATTCGCGGTTACGATGGACCCATTATCGAATGCGATAAGTGTGGCCACGATATGCAATTGAAAACCGGCCGCTTTGGTAAGTATTTTGGCTGTAGCAGT
>NVUL01000123.1 GCA_002401885.1 SAR86 cluster bacterium | reverse complement strand
CGACTGCGACGAGCTCGTCGAGTTGTCGGACGGGTCTTCGTTATCGTTGGCGGCGGCGGCATGAAAGACATGGTGAAGCGTGTCATGGACGGCGATAAACTAACACCTGTCGATGTGCTGTACCCGCCAGCCATGATCGAGACTGCAATGGAATTAACAGCATTGAAATTCACTTCACAGATTCCAGTCAGCGGCGAATACATTCTTGGCTCTCCTCTTATCGATCAAGAAAATGCGGCCGAGTACTACTTTCCTGATTCGCCGTTCTAAAGATAGACGCCCTACGGAATCGAAAGCTTTAATTTTACAAAATTAGTGAAAAGATAGTGAAAGCAACCTATGAAAACGATAAAAGGCCCAGCCGTTTTTCTGGCACAATTTGCCGACGATGAATCACCTTTCAACTCGCTCGATGCAATTGGTTCCTGGGTAGCCGAATGCGGATTCAAGGGTGTCCAGATTCCCAGCTGGGACGAACGCCTATTCGACTTGGCGACAGCGGCCCAGAGTGTTGATTACTGTGACGAGGTGAAGGGAACTCTTGCCGCACACAACGTTGAGATCACAGAGCTATCCACCCACCTTCAAGGGCAGCTGGTAGCAGTGCATCCAGCCTACGACGAAATGTTCGACGGTTTTGCTGCCGAGCATGTCAGAGGGAACCCAAAAGCGAGACAGCAGTGGGCAGGTGAGCAGATGCTTTTGGCGGCAAAGGCTTCCAAGAACCTCGGTCTCAGTGATCATGCTACGTTTCCTGGCGCGCTCGCCTGGCCTTACTTCTATCCCTGGCCGCAGCGGCCTGCTGGGCTGGTCGAGACCGCATTCGATGAGCTCGCCAAACGCTGGCTCCCGATTCTGAATGCATTCGACGATGCCGGCGTAAACGTGTGTTACGAGATTCATCCTGGCGAAGACCTGCACGATGGCATCACTTTCGAGATGTTTCTTGAGAGAGTAAACAATCATCCGCGCTGTAATATTCTCTTCGATCCCAGCCACATGGTTTTACAACAATTGGACTATCTAGCGTTCATGGATGCTTATCAGGATCGGATAAAGATGGTCCATATTAAGGATGCGGAATTCAACCCGACTGCCAAACAAGGAGTCTATGGTGGATATCAGAGTTGGGTAGATCGCGCAGGAAGATTTCGCTCGCTCGGTGATGGTCAGGTAGATTTCAAGGCCATGTTCTCGAAATTGGCCGCTTCTGGCTTCGAAGGCTGGGCTGTATTGGAATGGGAGTGCTGCCTTAAGCATCCCGAAGACGGAGCCAGAGAGGGCGCCGAGTTCATTCGTGACCACATTATTCATGTTACCGATAAGGCCTTCGATGACTTCGCGGATGGTGGCAGCGATGACGCCGCTAACAAAAGAATTCTAGGAATCGACTAGCCCTTGATACGGATTACACCATGACGGACAACACTTCAGTTCAGCCTAAGCTTAGACTCGGCATGGTAGGCGGTGGGCAGGGCGCCTTTATTGGCGAGGTACATCGTATTGCAGCGAGGCTCGATGATAGATACGAATTGCTAGCAGGCGCACTCAGCAGCGACTCGACAAGAGCTGCTGCATCGGCAGAAGAATTAGGCATAGATGCCGATCGAAGTTACGGAAGCTTCGAGGACATGGCTGTGGCCGAAGCCGCAAGAGAAGACGGCATAGAAGTCGCCACCATCGTGACCCCTAATCATCTGCATTACTCTGCTGCTAGCGCGATGTTGCGTGCAGGAATTCACGTCATCTGCGATAAGCCTCTTACGGCGACTCTCGCTCAAGCCGAAGAATTAGCCGAGTTGGCAAACACTAGCGGACTATTGTTCGCCGTCACTTATAACTATAGCGCCTATCCCATGGTTCGATTGGCACGGCAACTAGTGGCACAAGGCAGGCTTGGTGATCTTCGTGTCGTGCAGGTTGAGTATCCGCAAGATTGGCTGGCTACTAATATTGAAGACGACGATCAGAAACAGGCAGCATGGCGAACGGATCCACAGAAAGCCGGCGCGGGAGGCTGTATCGGTGACATCGGAACCCATGCGTTTCACCTCGCGGAATTCATCAGCGGCCTGAAGGCAACAGAACTGCTTGCCGATCTGAACTCATTCGTGGGCCAGCGTAAATTGGATGACAACGCCAATGTTCTCCTGCGTTTCGACAATGGCGCCAAAGGTAGCCTCTGGTCTAGTCAGGTAGCAACCGGCAATGAGAACGCGTTACGCATTCGACTCTATGGTGACAAGGCAGGCATCGACTGGTCGCAAGAGAATCCCAATTACCTGAGCTTCACCACTCTCGGTGGAAACAAGGAAATACTGTCGAGAGCCAGCGCTAGCATACCCGGGGCAACTGGCTATACGACGCGCCTACCCGCGGGGCACCCAGAGGGTTTTCTAGAAGCCTTCGCCACACTCTATCGAGATATTGCCGAGCAATTGAATGCGCGCAAGAACAATCGAGAGTGTGACCCTGACGCGATGTTAGTCCCCGGCGTAGCCGATGGCTTACGCGGCATGCAGTTCATCGAGAAAGCAGTTAGGTCGAATACCGAAGGCAATACTTGGCAGAACTTGCGCTAACTACTGGAGTTAGCATTCTTCAGCGAGTTCACAGTAGCTTCTACGCCGTTTACCACCGCTCGCGCCACTAGCAAAAAAGACAATTTTACACGCTGTAACAAAGGCAGTGCGCTAGTAGTATCCCAGCGGCGGCGCCAAGTTCTCATATTCTCATTTTTATGCAGCAGCGCGTCGAAGCGGCTAGATACTTTTGCCAGCAGCATTGCCGCGAGAAATAGGAACAAAATTCCTGGAATGATGGGCAAGATCAAACCAACGAGCCCGACAAGGGTAAGCAGACCAACCAGAACTAAACAGGCCCCCTTGAACAACATTGGCATCAAACCGTTTTCTGAATGTTTTTCCTTCATAGCCTCTACCTCCGGACGTCGACTTCTTCAAACGCTCTTTATCAATAGTCCTGTATTCAATGCAGCATCCGTACCAATAGTTAAGTAATTGAAAAACATAATAAATTTACTAGATGTGTGAAGATGTTCAATTGCGAAATGGTGAAATTAGCCAATTAGTTACACTATTTCGTGTCTCTCTAAATGTCGCAGACGGATTCGTATTTGGTCACTTCTTCGGCGGTCGTTAGGGTAGAATGGCGGCCCAGCAGTCACCAGCATTTTACCCAAGTAATTATTCCATGCCTCTAGTTCGCCTCGATAAAGTTGCTCTCAACTTCGGTACCCATATCCTTCTCGATGAAGTCGACTTCACGCTGAAGAAGGGCACTAAGATTGGATTGTTAGGCCGCAATGGCGCCGGCAAAACCACCTTCATGAAAGTCATTGCGGGTTCGATGCAGCCCGACAGCGGCGAGCGTTGGCTCAGACCTGGAGTAGAGGTCGCGTGGCTAGAGCAGTCGCTACCCGAAGCCGACGAGCAATCTGTCTATGACATGGTTGCGGGCGGTCTCGCCGAAGTGGGTGAACTCCTAAAGCAATACCATCACCTGATTGCCGACTACGAGAATGCCGACATGGCGCAACTTGAGCGCGTGCAAGGTCAGCTGGAAGCGAAGCAGGGTTGGAGCCTGGGGCAAAAAGTAGACACAGTCATCACACAACTACAATTGCCGGCGGACAAACTTATGTCGGCGCTATCCGGCGGTTGGCGCAAGCGCGTAGCCTTGGCTCGCGCACTGGTAAGAGAGCCTGAATTTCTTCTTCTCGATGAGCCGACTAATCATCTCGACGTGCCGGCTATAGAGTGGTTAGAGAAACAGCTGCTGGACTACAATGGCGCCGTCTTGCTCGTTACTCACGACAGAACCTTCCTGCAGAATGTAGTTAACAAGATAGTAGAGATCGATAGAGGACACCTGTACGAATTCGAAGGAAGCTTCGGAAAATTTCTAGAGTTCCGCGAGCAGCAGCTGGCGAGCGAAGAGAAAGCGAACAAATTATTCGATAAGAAACTGGCACAGGAAGAAGTCTGGATCCGACAGGGCATCAAGGCAAGACGCACGCGCAACGAGGGGAGGGTCCGTGCGTTAGAGGCGCTGCGATTAGAGAGAGGCGCGCGCAGGGAGCTTGAGGGTAGCGCGAATTTCAAGGTGAATAGAACTGAGAGTTCAGGAAAGATTGTGGCGGAGCTGGAAGGCATCAGCCATAGCTTCGATGGTCGACCTGTCATCAAGGATTTTTCCACGACAATCATGCGCGGCGACCGCATCGGTATCGTCGGTGCCAACGGTGCGGGCAAGTCGACGCTGCTCAAGATCCTACTGGGTAAACTGACTGCGCAAGTAGGCAGTGTAAAACTCGGATCAAAATTGAAGGTTGCCTACTTCGATCAGTTACGCGAACACCTCGACATGGAAAAAAATCTGATCGATAACGTGAGCGGCGGTTCGGACTACATCGAGATCAATGGTCAGAACAAGCATGTGATCAGCTATCTCAGCGACTTTCTCTTTGCCCCAGATAGAATTCGTACACCGGCCAAGGCGCTCTCCGGTGGTGAACAGAACCGGGCGATACTCGCCAAAGTGTTTAGCAGGCCAGCGAATATTCTGGTGCTGGATGAACCAACCAACGATCTAGATATCGAGACGCTAGAGCTGCTCGAGGACATACTATTGAAGTTCGATGGAACGGTGCTACTTGTCAGTCACGACAGGCAGTTCATGGACAACGTGGTTACTAGCCTCATGGTGTTCGAAGGCGATGGGCAAATCAATGAATATGTCGGAGGCTACAGCGACTGGGCGCGGAAAGGCGGCAAGTTGTTTAGCTTCGAAGAGAGTGAGAAAGCCAGTGGCGGTTCATCGACCAAGCAGTTAGAAGAAAAGCCTGAGGCGAAAAAATCCTCAAGCAAGAAACTATCCTACAAGGACCAGCGCGAACTCGAGGCGCTGCCTGCAAAGATAGAAATGCTTGAAATAAGTCAGTCCGAATTGGAACAGCACATGTCACAACCTGAGTTCTACAACAATCAGCAGGACGGTGGAAAATCTGTCGAGGAAACGCTGAAGCAGGTAGCGGATGTGCAGAGTCAGCTTGAACAGGCTTTTGATCGCTGGGAAGAGCTGGAGAAACTGCGAAATTCCTAAGCGTCGCCAAGAGGCTTACTATCAGAGTGGGAGTCGTATGCCTTCGGCTGCTACATTGTATCCCTCGGATCTAACGAACTTACTCTCGTCACTCTCGGCATTCAGTAGCGGGTTCGTATGGTTAAAGTGTATGAACCAAACCTTCGCGCGTTCCTCATTCGATAGCGCGCTGAGCGCAGCCATGCTTTCCGAAACGAAGGGATGCGGTACCTGTGACATATCGCGACCGGGCAACTCACCATCGCCATAGAAAGTCGCATCAATCAGTGCATAGTCCACAGATCTCACTAGTGCGGCGAGGTCTGTATCCCACATCGACCACTTATTGATATCTGGAATGAATAGCGCCTTCTTGTTCGGTCCGGCTATCTCATAGCCCACCGTCTCGGAAAACTCGTCTCTATGGGGAACGAGAAACGGGGTAACGTCGATGCCTGTAAAACTCATCGCCTGCCGGTCCTGCAGCGCCTCTAGTCGAATATTTTCGAACTCGACCAACTGGCTCCATGGGCCGTTGTTCTCCAGAAAGCTAAGCATGCGCGGCATCGCGTAGACCGGCTGATCAGCTGCGGACATCGCCTCGTGTCCGAAGAACATCAAGCCAGCATAGTGTCCGATATGAGCGTGAGTGAGAAATACTCCGGCAAGTTGAAATTGCTCATTGGGTGCTTCTAGGTCTAGCGCGTACAATTGCGCCGGAAGATTTGGTGTAGCCTCGAAGAGAAATTTTTGTCCGGAGTCTGGATTGATAACAGCAATTGAAGTTGCACCTCTGCGTAAGCTCGGGTCAATCCAACCAGGGAGACAATGTTCAGCATAACAGCCTATCTGTGGATAGCCGGCATCTTGCGCAACACCGAGAATGTGGATGTAAGGTTCGTCAGTCTGCGCAACGGCAGCACTGCCATAGAGAATGCAGATGAAGACAGCGATGATTCCGGCAAGAGGTTTCATTGGGGCTCGATGGGTTCAGCTACCTTTTTTGCTGGCTTGAAATAACTCGTTCTCCACAGTGCAGCGGCTAAGGCAAGAAAGGGGATGGCAACTAGCAGGCCAGTTGTCACTCCGCTGCCTCGCGCATCGAGAAAGCTCCAAACGAACATGCCTGCTGCAATCTGCGCGGTGTACAGAGCGGCCCAAGGGAACATCCACGTCCGCATTTTCCAGAACCCCCAGAAGCCAGCGCCGTATACGGCCCAGTGCAGCAAGCCACCGGCTTTCGCAGCCCAGCCCGTAAAGAGTAGACCGAACCACACCTCCTGATCTTCAGACAGCGGCTTTAGGAGAACATCCCAGGGCAGATAGATGAATGTCATATACGCACAGAATAGCATCAGTGCATTCATCCAGTGGGGGCGGGTTTTTAGGTTGGCTAGTACGGAGTTAAAGAGTTGCATGTTAGTCCCCAGTCGGTGTGATTGTGTCGCCGATTTTTAAATCGCCGTCTTCCAGGATGATCGCTCGTAGGCCCGCCTTCATCTCCAGTTCTGGCAGAACTGCTCGGTGGACCGTGGCTGCGAGAAAGGCACAAGGTTCGCAGTCTTCGACGCCCTGACACAATGCGCTGCCGAGCCTAAACTGTTTGCCAATCAATCCATAGAGGTCGATGCCGCTAGTCAGTACATTGCGTCGAAAGTTCGCGTAGTCGATCTCGGCATTGTTCCGCTCTAGAAAACTATCGAGCTCTTCCTTGGAGATCAGGCTTACATGATTCGGTTGCACTTGATCCCCGCCGCGAGAAATTCCAGAGCGCGTTCGTGATAGCGATCGCCGACGATGCCCTTTCCCGCTTCGAGTTTCGCGGCCTCTATTTCCTGTGGCTGTTCACGCCGAGTTTTTGTTATGAAGAGTTTCTCAACTGTTGCGCTCATGTTGATGCTTGCCCTTTCGACTAGTAGTTGCTGGATTCGACACTCATGCTAATGCCGTCGGTCATCGGGATGTCACTAAGACTGGCGAGGTCGATTCCTTCGATGCAGGCAACGTTGTAGCCATATTCGTTTGGATTCTTGCGTCGCTGATGATGGGTATAGATTCCGCAAATCGAACAGAAATAATGACGTGCTACTCGGCTGTTCCACTGATAAAGGCTCAGCTTATCGGCTCCCTTCGTGACTGTCAGATCGGCTAGCAGGGCAGTCGCCATGATCGCGCCCTTGCGCGTGCAGAGTGAACAATCGCAACGCTTGAGGCCTTCGGGGCCTGCCTCGCTGCGCACTTCGAATTCGACCGCGCCGCAATGACATTTGCCTTTCAGGGTTTGCATAACATTAATCCGAGAGTAGAGCCATCACAGCGCCGGCAGGATCCTTAATTACGCAGAAATTGCTGCCGCCCATTCTTCTTGGCCCGTCCAGGACTTCGCCGCCGAGTTTTTTGCATTTCTCTGCACTGTCAACGACGCTCTCTACTCGAACGTAGATAAGCCACTGACTGGGGATATTTTGATTGCTACCGCGCGCGTGACATACACCAGCAATAGTGTTTTCAGTGCCAGGCAGGTTTATATTGAAATCGCTATAGCTGCCCATATCCACGTCGCTGCTGGACCAACCCACCACCGAGGTATAAAAATTGCGTACGCTAGAAGCATCGTCAACTGTCAGGTCCATCCACTCGATGCGACCGATATTGGAAGGCTTTTCCTCGGGAGTTACTTCTGATTCTTCATTGCTGTTTTCGGTTTCATCATTCATTGGATTCTTGTCCTGAGTGTGAGAGTGGTCGCTAATCTTCTTCTAGAATATGGGTAGGTAGTCCGTCTAGGCTCACCAAGTTTTTCTCGCGCCAGTACTCATCGATGCCTTCGTCGCCTCGGGAGGCTAGCCATCTATCCATATTATCGCGCTCACCGGTAAACTCGTAGAATGGCACACCAAAGCCGCAGGATGTTTGCACCAGCTCGATTGTAAAATCGACATATTGTCTGGCGCTTGCATG
>NVUL01000122.1 GCA_002401885.1 SAR86 cluster bacterium | reverse complement strand
CTGCAATCGGAATCTCCGTAACTACTATCTCCGTAACTATCTCAATCTCATCGTCATCTAGCGCGAGCATCGGCCTAGTCAAGGTTACATTTGCAAGCGCTATCAGGTCGCTGCTAGATGTCGATTCATCTATGACAGACAGCGCCGGCTCACCGTTGCTGTTCACGGCATTATCAGCGGATGCCATCTGCTCAAACAGGGGCTCTGTAATAGTCTCATTCGAGATCCCCCGCTCCTGCGCCGTGACCAAAGCAAGAGCAGAGTCGGAAACTGGCAACTCTTCCCCACCCACAGGCTGCTCTTCATTGAGTTCATCAACTTGCAGCCCGAGGGAAGTTACAGCTGCCTGCGAACTAGCGTTTACACTTTCGACTTGCGATAGCCTATTTGTTGATATCTGACTGTCAGTATCGGTAACCAGTAGCTCAGCGACGGCGAACGGCGACGTTGCAGCCGAACGTGTCGATGGTTCTTGTTCGCCTTCTACAACGAGGCTCGCAACCTCTTCGACTTCGTCTCGCAGCTCAGGCGGATTCAGCTGGCGCACCAGTAAAGCGAGCGAGGCTATAACTACGACAGCGGCGATAGGACCGAACAACATCCATCGATTCCCTTCTCTAAGCAGGCTGCTAGAGACCGGCTGCTCGCTATCCGCACTTCGAATCGCAAGCAACAACTCTTCTTTCGTTATAGGGGTCTGCTCGATGCTGTGCTGGCGACTAGCAAATACTAGCTGGCACAACGAGTAAACCGGACCGGGGAAGCCCTTAGAAGACTTAGTGAACTGATTTAGCGCCGCTGGCTCCAGTTGCAAGCCCGCCAGCTCCATCTTCTCCAGATACGCTAACAGAAAGTGAGAAGTTGTAGCTGCATTCATTGGTTCAAGCAGGAAGTTATGGGATACATGCTGCAGCAGGGAAGTGAATTCTTGCTTACTATTGAGTCGCCTCTCTAATTCTGGCTCTCCACAGAGCACAATATTAATGACGCGCTTCTGCTCAACTTGAACACTGGCTAGACGGTAAATTTCGATCAGGGTTATATCACTTAATAGATGGGCATCGTCGAAGATTACGACTAGAGGTTTCTCCACCTGTTCAGCCAACGCGTCTTCAAGCTGCCTCAAAATATTAAAGCTATCCGGCATATCGAGTTCATTCGTTAGCATGCTACGCAGCATATCTGGGGATTCGATTGGATAGTCGAAATAGATAACCCGATAGTCCTTGAGGCGCAGGAACTGAGTTAGCTTCTCACAGACGCCACTCTTACCCGTTCGCGGCTGCCCGATAAACTTAACGAACGCCTCAGAACCAGACAGGGCCGCATGCAGGCCTTGCATTGCCTGTAAATAAGGTCCATCGCTGAAATAGAAAGTCTGTCTGGCCACTTTAGATAACTACACCCGTCTCACATTAGTTTTAATTTTTAGTTGGCTGAATAGGATAGATATTGATCGTCATAACTGACCGCACTTTTTTTAACGCCAAAAAACCAAGCTAATCTCAATAACGCTTAAGACTGAGATTCTTCGGCAGTTTTGCTTTCCTCTAGTTGAACCTTGAGCTTGTTCTCATTATCCAGCCTAAATTCTATATTCGATAGAATGCCTCTGAGTATATTCATCTCCATCACATCGATTCTGATGCGACTAAACAAGCGGCGCATTCTCGGCATAAGCTGCCGCGGATTCTCCGGATCATGAAATTTAATGGCAGTCATCACTCTCTCTAAATGAACATAGAAGTGTTCAACCTGTTCACCATTCGCCTTCTCCTGATCCCAAAACTCATCCTCCTCAATGGCCGGCTTCTCATCCAAGGCTAGCACTGCCTTGCGCACTTCATAACAAACCACCATCACGGCCGCGGACAGATTTAATGAGCTATAGTTCGGATCTGCCGGTATCTGCACATGGAAATGACACAGTTGGAGTTCTTCGTTGTTCAGTCCCGCATCTTCCCGGCCAAATACGAGTGCGACTTTGTTGACTGCCGCCTCTGCCACTGCCTTCTGCCCGCATTGCTCCGGTGAAACCATCGGCCAGGGAATGTTACGAGACCGCGCACTTGCTCCGATGACCAGACCACAGTCCTCGACAGCCTCTTGCAGACTGGAGACCACACGAGCATTGTCGAGAATATCGACGGCGGAAACAGCCCGGCCCACGGCTACACCGCTAGGAAAGTCCGCAGGCGCGACCAGAGTCAATTTGCTAAGACCCATATTCTTCATCGCACGCGCAGTAGCTCCGATATTGCCCGGATGAGAGGTATTCACTAGAACTACGGAGACCTGATTGAAATCAAACATTTTGCTGTCGCTACTCGTAAACAAAGAGCGGCGAATTATAACAGGATAGATCCTGTGTCGCGGGCTAACAGCGGGTAAATTCAGGCAAGAGGCACCCCAAATTGTAATAGTTTCCTTCTGCTTTCTTTTATTTGCTATCATAGCCCCGAAAATCGGAGGCTGTAGCGCAGTTCATGCGCGGAAGTAGTTCCCCAAGAACCCCCCTACAGACCCGCGACAAATAGGCTCGACCAACTCGATAGACGCCCAAAATTGTTCCCTAACAGGCCGACACCTGTTAGCACCCTCAGGAAGTCAGCAATGCATCCCTTGTTAAATATCGCGCTTCAAGCCGCCAGAGACGCGGCCGAGGCAATAGCACATAGCAGCGACCGTCTCGATAGAATTAAAATCATCAATGACGACCCTGCTCATTTCCTCACGTCGATGGACTTGGAAGCCGAGAAAACAATCTTCTACCACTTAGAAAAGGCCCACCCCGAACACAGTTTTCACTCCCGCGTATCCGGCCTCAAACAGGGAGAGAACAAGGATACTGTTTGGCTTATCGACCCTCTTTTAGGCAATAGGAATTTCGCCACTGGCTATACGCAGTTTGGTGTATCACTGGCCTGTCAAATTGACGGCGTGGTTCAGCATGCAATCCTCGTCTGCCCTCTTCTGCGCGAAGAATTCATTGCGACCAGAGGTGCCGGCGCTCGACTCAACTCGCATCGCATTCGCGTAGGCAAGCGCACGGAGATTCAGGGAAGCCTTATCGGTCTCAATCCCGAGGGCATGCCACAAGATGTCGCTCTGGGACTGCAAACAGAATTCATGAACGCGGGCGCCAGCCCGAGGATCTCCGGCTGCACTGCTTTGGATATGGTGCAAATTGCGGCAGACCGACTGCAGGGTGGCTGTTCGGCGAACGAAAACATGCTGACCTTGGCTGCGGCCAAGCTCATCCTGCAAGAAGCGGGCGGACTACTGGGCAGCGAAAGCGGAAACCCCAATCTGACTGATGCGAAGGAATTGCTGTTCGGCAATCCGAAGATATATAAGCAAATAAGCATGCTACGGAAAGGACTCGCTACCTAGGCTTTGCAACTTTCTGTGTCAAGGGGAGCATGGTTTCAAAAGTAGGGTATATTGATCAACACTGACGATCAGCACTGATCATCAGAACTGACATTGATTTGGCATTTCCCATTGGGCTATTAATTAACTATGTCTTCGACTAGCAATAAGCACAGCTACAATCTGTCAGAAGGCTCCATTCAAAAATCCCTCATCCGCATGACGACTCCGATGATCATCGGCATGCTCATGCTATTCACATTTAGCCTCGTAGACACATTATTCATCAGCTTCCTTGGCACCGAAGCGCTTACCGCAATTAGCTTTACGTTTCCCGTCACCTTTACCATCATGAGTCTCGCTATCGGTCTCGGCATCGGCGCCTCAGCTGTCGTCGGCAAGTATCTAGGGCGGTCTGAATACGAGAAAGCAAAAGAAGCCTCCACGGTAATTAACTACATTTCCTTGATACTCGCCGCCATTGTCGTGGCCATCTGCTGGTTCTTCATGGACAGCATATTTCAGCTGATGGGTGCCCGCGAATCGTTAATGCCCGCAATCAGGGAGTACATGGTCGTTTGGTTTCCAGGCAGCATCATGGTCGTCTGCATCATGACGGGCAATAGCATACTGCGGGCTTGTGGCGACACCAAGACACCCAGCATATTGATGGCTGGCGCGGGCCTCATCAACGCCATCCTCGACCCCATCTTCATATTCGGCCTCGGCCCCATACCCGCTCTCGGCATTCAGGGCGCAGCCTGGGCGACGGTTATTGCGTGGGGAATCGGCTATTTCTATTTGATGTATATCCTCATCATTCAAAAACAACTGGTGAGCGGCTCGCTACCCAGTCGCCCGGTCATGGTTTCGTCCGGGCGCGAGATGCTGCGCATTGGCGTTCCAGCCGCGGGGGCAAATATGATGACGCCTCTGGCGGCGGGCATCATGACGGCAATCGCAGCGAGCTTCGGAGACGAGGCAGTTGCCGCCTTCGGCGTAGGAGCCCGGCTCGAACCCATGGGCACCCTGATCGTCTTAGCGATGTCCTCTTCCCTACCCCCGCTCATCAGCCAGAATTTTGGCGCAGGCAAGATCGATCGAGTTGAGGAAGCCTATCGACTCTCAATCAAATTTATTCTCGGATGGCAGATGCTGGTCTACGTAGGGCTTGCCCTAGGTGCAGGCGTAATCGCCTCAACATTCTCCGACGACCCCGAAGTGATTGAGACTATAAAACTATTTCTCTGGATTCTGCCGCTGGGCTACGGCATGCAGGGCATCATCATCCTGACGAACTCATCATTGAATGCACTGCATCGGCCTATGTCTGCCCTGTATCTAAGCTCAGCACGATTCTTTGTGTTCTACGTGCCCCTTGCCTATGTGGGAAGCCAATGGTTTGGGTTAGTAGGATTCTTCGGAGGCGCTTTCTGCGGGAATCTCTTAATGGCCGCAATATCATTGCGGTCATTCAATAAGGCAATTTCAGAGGAACGGGCGACTCACGGGGATTCTGCCGAGAATACTGCCGAGGTCACTGAGCGCTGGACTTGAGAACAGACCAGCACTCCACTTCTAACTCGTTTGATTTACACTACCCACTGAAATTGACGTGCCTAGCTGCGAAACAAGTTTTTCACACCGTCCAGTAACGAGGCAGCGGCAGGCGGAGGCACCAGTGCATCAGTCTCCGCTTCACTAGCTGGCTCCACGAGACTGAAACTCTTGTCCTCAACTGTCGCGCTGCCTGGCTCATCGTCGTAGCTCAGTCGGTTGTTAGCCTGCTGAAAGGCCAGCATCTCCATACATAACTCGTTGTAGTCTTCCTGCGTGAGCAACTCGGGCTGCTCCTTCATATTCATTATAAACTGCTGATCGTTCGCTGCCGAAAGGTAGTGTAACTCCCGCTTCGTACTTAGCAGCAAGCCTTCTTCCTTCGCGATGTTATAAAGCGGTGTTCCACGCAGCGGAATATAAGGAAAAAAGAAGAAATGCTCTGGCGCGATAGTTTGGTTTAGCTCAAGGGTCTTGCGCATATTCTCAGCAGTTTCCAGCGGCGCGCCTACGATATTAAACGTGAGTCGATTGATGCCCGCCTTCTTGCAGTTGGCGGCGGCCTCGATAACCTGCTTGTTCGTCATCTTGCGACCGAGCATCTTTGCTCTAAACTCTTCGTCACCACTTTCTATGCCAAACCAGATCGTGTGGCAGCCTGCCTCGGCCGCCGTCTTACAGAATGCTTCGTTCATCACCTCTACACGCGAATTAATCGAGAAAGGAAGACCAATCTGTTCCCCATAGAGTGGGAAGAACGCTCTCACGAATTTTAGATTGGAGAGGAACAGCTCATCCCAAAATTCGAAATAGCCCACACCGTACTTATCTCGCAGACGAATAAGTTCATCTACCATATCTTGCGGATCATACTTCCTAAGGAATGTCTTCTTGGTTTTCCAGCCTTCTAAAATTGGCGTGTTGCAGCAGTAAGTGCAACGGTATGGACAGCCTCGCCCGGTCATCACAGGTAGGACAAGTACTCCCTTTGGTCCGAAAATAGAGGAATTCACATCTTTAAAACCGTCCTCCTTTTCAAAGACATCGTAGTCAGGAAAAGGCAGCGAGGCCAAGTCGCCGATCTGATGCGCTTCTGTTTCATAAACAGATCCGTCGATTAATTTTTCCCACATGCCATCGGCTGGGCCATGTTTCGTTCCCTGCAAATGCTGCACAAGATTGCCGATTGCGTGCTCGCCGTCTCCTACGCAGATGTAATCTACATCGGGGCTCTCTATTGTTTGCTCCTGCGAGAGCATGGCTTGGTAGCCACCAATCACAAGTGGCAGGTCCGGCATCAATTTTTTGATTTCCGCGAAGTAAGGCTCCATCGGATACCAATGCGGGCTCATGATCGAGAAAGCGATGACATCCGCATTCAAGTCCTGAATCATGCGCGCATAGTTTTCGGGGGAATATTTCTCGGCATCACGCAGAATTAGCACAGGCTCGAGCAGGACTTCAACATTCGGAAAATCACGCTTTAGATAGGCCGACATGCTCGCGATTGGCATCGCTATCTCATTGCCATCTGGAGAATAGAAGGAGAAAGCAAGTCGCAACGTTTTTTTCTTTACGCTGCCGAACCAGCGCGACTTATCCTGTGGATACACCGGCCGATCATTGCCAACCGCTATAACATCTACCTTGGAATTCATAGCTTAATCCTGAGTGCTCATTTCGATGTGCCGACACACACAAATAGTAAGACTAAGCTTACCGACTACAACATACAGCTTTCACACATTTGCTATCGACTGAATGGCGCTAAAGTATACCAGTATCCAGCATAATAATCATGAGATGCAGGGCACACAAAGCCCTGAAAAACATGTGGTTAATGGCGTTTTGTCTTAGCCGCGGTTTCCAGTACTGAAGGTTTGCTTTATGCTTTGCCTAGGGTAACTCTGAATTATTCAGACGTGCCCTGGAGCCCTACGAACACGGGCTTATCAAACACAATCTACCGAAATGGAAACACGCACGCTATGGATGCATTAGACGCTCTACACCTGAGAAGTTCCGTCCCCAAGCTGAGCGGCCCAGCTCCCTCCCCGGAGATGCTTGAAAACATCTACAAAGCCGCATTCAGCGCAGCAGACCATGCGGTACTCAGACCCTGGCGTTTTTTGGTCGTTAAGGGGGACTCTCGAAAAAGGCTCGGCAAACTCTTCGCCAAGGCCGGCGTAGCAAACGACGCATCTCTGGAGCCGACTGCGATAGAAAAGCTACGCTGCAAGCCACTGCGCGCTCCCCTAGTCTTAGTTTGTATATCTAGCTTCAAGCCTCATCCCAAGGTACCTGAGATCGAGCAAGATTTGTCCGCAGGCGCCGCCACGCAAAATATGTTGTTAGCGGCTTTCGCTCAGGGCCTAGGTGCGATGTGGAGAACAGGCTCGTTAGCCTACGACCCCATCGTTAAGAACGGTCTCGGACTAAGCAACGAAGAAAAAATTATTGGGTTTCTTTACATAGGAACGGTCGATGGCGGCACTAAACAGTTGTGTGAAGCCGACATTCAGTCCTTTTTTCAAGAATGGTAAATGGATAAACAGTTAGTCGGTTCTGGAAAATGCATCTCGATATGGATTTCATTCACTTAGCCTCAGATGTCATTACAGACGCCAATAGAAAACTGCCGCTCCAAGCATTTTTCTGGTCGACTAAGTTGCACAGGGATGTGCAACCATTGCCTATTAAGGGCAATGCGAGTGAAATGACACTATACGCCAGCTTTTGGCGCACGATAGTCTGAAAAATTCATGGATGACTTATTCAGTATCGATTAAGCAGGTGTAAATACCATGGCGAGTCGTTGCATAACTATTCAGTGCTGGAGGTGCGGAACCACTCTTCGCAATTTGCTCCTGCCTTTCTCCCGATATGAAGAATGCAGCACCTGCAATGCGGATCTCCATGCCTGTATCTCCTGCAAAAACTATGCGCCTGCGCTTTCAGATAGTTGCAGCGAAGATCGCGCCGAATTTGTGCAGGACAACGAGAAGGCCAACTTTTGCGACTTCTTCAAAGTGAACCCAAAGCCTTATAACAAGAAGGACGGTGCGGCGGCAACAGCAGCCAAGGCCGGTCTAGCTGAACTATTCGGAGAAGAGACAGAGGTAGACACCGAGGCTGGGACGTCACCAACTGCTGAAGCAGACAAGGCCCTTGCCGAATTGAAGAGCTTGTTTGGTGATGAATAGCGCCAGCCGCGCCCAGGACTGTTCCGCGTCTGCCAAGCCATCCATCCAATCCTCACCTTAACCGCAGATTAACCTCAGCCCGACTTCATCCAAACAGCATTTAATCCTAACCAGACTCCTTC
>NVUL01000121.1 GCA_002401885.1 SAR86 cluster bacterium | reverse complement strand
TTCGATGGGGGTTTTGACGACGGCTTCGGATTCGGCGATAGCGCCAATGGCGGCAGCAACGATGATGCCTATTGGTTTACTGCACCGAAGATGGAGCAGGTTAAGGCCATCCATCAATACCTGGACAACGATCCGCAGACGGGCAAGGTGCTTTCCTTCGGAGCAGTCATAGAACTTGCCGAACAACTGAACGACGATCAACCCATAGATGGATTGCTATGGGCGGTGCTCTACAATCGCATTCCGGAAACCTTAAAGGATACGGTGCTGAATCCGTTCATATCGATCGACGATAACCAGATTCGATTTAACGTACGAGTAATCGAATCTGCGGAAAATTTGAATCGAAATGAATTATTGAAACGTATCGAAGCGGGTATAGAGTCGGAATTTGGATTTGCCGATGAAGACGTTCAACTGACTGGCATACTCGTCATGTACAACAATGTGCTGCAGAGTCTTTTTCAATCGCAAATACTAACACTCGGTGTAGTAATGCTGGCGATTATGATGATGTTTCTGGTCTTGTTTAGATCCTTCATGATCGCGCTGATCTGTATTATCCCTAATGCGATCGCCGCGGCCTTCGTGCTGGGTATAATGGGTTGGGTCGGTATTCCTCTAGATATTATGACGATTACCATTGCATCGATATCAGTTGGCATTGGTGTCGACAACACGATCCATTACATGCATCGCTTCAAGCGCGAATTTTCTCGCATTGGAAACTACCGCGACACGATGTACTTCTGCCACAACAGCATCGGTCGTGCGATGTATTTCACGTCCATGACGATCGTGGCGGGATTCTCGATTCTTGCGCTGTCCAATTTCATTCCAACCATCGTGTTCGGTCTGTTGACTAGTCTCGCCATGCTGGTTGCGCTAGTTGGCTCACTCACCTTGCTGCCGCAGCTGCTCGCGACCTTCAAGCCCTTGGGCCCCGAAACAACTGCCGTGACAGAAGGGTCGCCGCAACCCTAGTTTTGCTAATTTGTGGCGAAAGTGTGAGCATGGCGACAGACTGATTCACAGCTCTTGCTAGAATAAGCCAACTCCCAGAAATTTGAGGACTGTTAGTGGTTCGTGTACTGATTTATTTGGCCTGGGTAATGACCCTGATCGCCTGTAGCAGACAGCCGGTCGAACCTGAATCGGCGGATACTGCAGAGGTGCAAGCATTCATGGCCGACGCCTCCGCACTCGCAAGAGGGCAGGCTATATTCGCAGGCTCCTGTGCCAGCTTCTGCCATACCATGGAGACTGAGGCGGAGCTCGACGCTTCGTTTCTCTTCGATTGCCAATGGAATCACGGCTCCACGGATCAAGATATCTTCAATACAGTCACCAATGGCGTAATCGGTACGCGCATGGTGGGCTTCGGATCAAATTTCCCCGAGGGTGATGACGATCTCTGGAAAGTGATCGCCTACCTACGCAGCAACCAACAAGCCTGTTAGAATCTATTCTTCGTAACACTCTGATCAACTAAATTGATGTATTTCGATCTATTACCCAATGGCCAAACGAGGTTTTTAATGGAAGTGAATTCTCCCGAAGCAGACAAGAAGCAAGATAAATCATCCGGAAAGTCGGGATTCATTGACGAGAAGCTATTCAAGTCACGGGCCATCACAATCTTTGGCGAGATCAATGACAAGCTCGCTCAAAGCGTCGCCGAGAGGCTGCTTGCGCTAGCGGCAGAGAATGACGAGCCGATCTCAATCTACATCAGTTCGCCCGGCGGGCACGTAGAATCTGGCGACGTAGTCTACGACATGATCAAATTCATCAAGCCAACTGTGAAGGTTATCGGTACGGGCTGGGTTGCAAGTGCGGCGACGACTATCTATTTAGCCGCGGCTAAGGAAAATCGTTTCTCGTTACCGAATACACGATTCCTAGTCCATCAGCCATCCGGTGGCTCGCGCGGAGATGCAACGGATATCGCTATTCAGGCCCAAGAGATTATTAAGATGCGTGCACGCATCAATCAGCTAATTGCTGATGAGACAGGTCAGTCACTCGAGCGAGTAGCGCAAGACACTGATCGGGATTTTTGGATGAGTGCAGCGGAAGCAATCGACTACGGAATCGTGAGTAAGATCGTAAAATCAGTAGCTGAAATATAATGCTTAGAGTAACTCTGAATTTATCAGAGGCAGATTAGTTATCGGCATTCTCTGTGACTTTTCTAAAGACCGCCTGGCGGTCTTTAGAAAGCATGCATACCACCATGAACTCAGGTAGGCAGGTCGCCGCAAAGGCGACTGCAGTATTCGGGTCCACAAGCTCAGCCTGAATAGTACCTGCCACACCCGCATATTCGATCTCTACAGTTACGATGTTACCGTCGATCTTGCCATTCTTACTGGTCCATTCGAAGCCGAGCGATTCTACCTGCCGCACCCTAAATTCTTCATTTTCTATTGCGACGGCGATGCTGAATAGCGTGCCTTCTACAACCCAAATACCATCCCAGTGCGCCGATAGATCTTCCAGCGCGTTCGCATTCGCGAGTAAAAAAATGGCAGAGGCTAGGGTGAAAAATCTGAGAAAATAGTATTTAAGCAAGGCTGATTCCAACTCCAAAAAGTTCTCCGTGATACAGGCCTATCACGACATACAAACCAAGACCGGCAAGGAGCGAAATAATGTCCCAGATAAACTCGGGCGATTTCGATTCGACGTTGACCACGCAGCGCAG
The DNA here is from genome assembly GCA_002401885.1 of SAR86 cluster bacterium. Taxonomy (GTDB): domain Bacteria; phylum Pseudomonadota; class Gammaproteobacteria; order Pseudomonadales; family Pseudohongiellaceae; genus UBA9145. The sequence continues at coordinate 5,582 of NVUL01000121.1, read as the reverse complement.
AGTGAAGATTTTTACACTCGACCAGATTGCGAAGCTGCCAAACAAGAGCATCGACGCGAGATCGCCATTAGACCAGAGATGGGAAAGACTCCAGAGAAGAATGCCGACCAGCATAGGATTGCGCAGTAACTTGCGCAGGTAGGATAGGGGCACGTTGCCAGCTACGACGCAGATCAAGGCGGGGATCATCAGCATTAGGCTCAGCGAACGCCATTCGTAAATTGGCTGCCAGATCATCTGAAAGGGCGAGAGTGATTTACCCCATATGATTAGCGCGAGACCCGCCAGAGAAACAAGGCTATAGAGACCCATGTAGGCGCCTTCGGAGGGTAGCGCATCCTTCAATGGCTGCCGCAGACCAAACTCCCGCAACAAATGCGGGGCAAAGAACAAGATTAATCCGAGAACTAATACAGCCATGTCTTACCTCAACTAGATCGGGCAAGTGTAGCACGGCTTTCTTTGCTTGAAGGAGAGCGTAGGTGGGAGAAGTTCCGGTACGCATGGACCTGTTTAGAACCTATTCCTGGCTACTTATCGAGGGGCAGAAAGGGGTTGACAAAATAATTAATTAATCATTTAATTAATTATGGCAACAGCACGAGATGAAAAAATGAAGCAGCCGACTAAAAAAGGAGCAGTGCTAGGCAGGCCAACAGGAAGGGACTCGGAAAAAGTCCGTAGGGATTTGCTGGAGGCCGCCCGCGACCACTTTCTGAAGAGAGACTTCAAGGCAGTATCGCTGCGCCAGATAGCGAGCAGCGCGGGAGTGAATGGCGCTATGGTGAACTACTACTTCGGCGGAAAGAAGGGCCTGTATCTGGCGATGGTGGATGAGCTTTTCGAGTCTCTTGATTCGAAGATGGCGAGCTTGAGCGATAACTCGAAATTCTCGATCGCCGACTTTAGTCGGAGTTATTGTCTGTTGTTGGCGGAAAACCCTTGGTGGCCAAATTTCGTGGCGCGAGAAATCCTATTCAGCGAGGGAGAAACCAAGGAAGAAGTGTTGCAGAGGTTCAGCAAGATGATCGCACCAAAACTATTGCACGCCATTGGTGAGGAAGTCGAAAATGGAAGCTACCGTAGAGACTTAAATCCCGAGCTAACTATTATGTCTCTTTTAGGAATGACTATCTTTCCCTTTCTAGCCGCGCCGATGATTGAACGCGTCTTCGGTATGACACTCGATGAATCCATGGCCAACAAGATTGCAGCACATAACGTCGATCTCTTTATGAACGGGGTCGTGAATCACAAACAACACAATACAGGAGAATCTGCATCATGATCAGGTTCAGGCTACTCGCTCTACCGGCGCTCCTGCTGCTCGCAAGTTGTGAGGAGTTACCACTTCAGGCGGTCGGTCAGTTGGAATCAGACCGTATCGAACTAGTTGCTGAGTACTCGGAAATTATCACCTCTATAGATGTGATCGAGGGTGACAGTATAGGCGTAGGCGCTATTGTTCTACAGCAAGATACAGCGCGTATTGATCTTAGGATTGTGGAAGCGCAGGCGAACATCAGACGTGTCGAGGCGATCCTCGCCGAACAGATGAGCGGCCCGCGCAAGGAAACGATCGATGCGTCTATGGCGAATTTGAATGCTGCACAGATCGAATACGACTATCGTGCAAATGAGCTTGATCGCCTCGCAGGATTGCGGGATCGAAACCTGACTTCGGTCGAATCGGTCGATTCGGCCGAGAATTTTTTAAAGGCGGCAGAAGCAAGAATCGAACTTGCGGCTGCGCAGCTGGCCGAGCTGGAAGCGGGTACGCGAGCTGAGCAGATTGAACAGACCAATGGCCAGCTAGCGCAGGTACGCGCGCAGCTGGCTAGCTTGCAACTCGATAAGCAGCGACTAGTTATTACATCTACAACTGGGGGCATTGTGGACTCGTTACTATTCGAGTTGGGCGAGCGACCAAGAACTGGGGACGTGGTGGCCGTATTGTTGAGTGGCGATCAGCCCTACGCGCGCCTCTATATTCCAGAACCGATGCGGGTGCAGATTAGGCCGGGTTCGCAACTGCAGATAGCAATAGATGGCTTGCCCGGCACACTAACAGGCACGGTCAGGCGCATAGAATCTGAGGCCTCGTTCACCCCGTATTTTGCGCTGAATGAGAGAGATCGCACTCGGCTGTCTTATGTTGCGGAAGTGAGCTTGCCTACACTACCGCAGAGGTTACCTGATGGTATCCCTGTGCAGGCAGTCTTCTAGACGAGCGTGGCAATCATGAATCAGAAGCAGATAGCAATTACAGCGAGCGGTCTGACCATGCGGTTCGGCTCCCTAGTGGCCGTCGATAATGTGGATCTAGAAATCGAGAAGGGCTCCATCTATGGGTTTCTTGGGCCAAACGGTTCGGGGAAATCGACCACAATAAGAATGTTATGCGGACTGCTCACGCCGAGTTCGGGTTCGGCGACCGTGATGGGCATGGATTCTAAGAAGGAATCGGAATCGCTGAAACAGAAAATTGGTTACATGACGCAACGCTTCTCTCTGTATGAAGATCTAAGCGTCAGGGAAAACCTACAGTTCGTGAGCGAGATATATGCGGTCCCGAGAAGGCAACGCAAGCATCGAGTGGCTGAACTATTGGACTCATTCAGCCTAAACGATAGAGCGAAGCAGCGCTCGGGCACGTTGAGTGGCGGTCAGAAGCAACGCCTCGCCCTAGCCGCCGCCACTCTGCATAAGCCAGAGGTCCTGTTCCTAGATGAGCCCACCAGCGCTGTCGATCCACAGAATCGGCGCGACTTCTGGGAAACACTTTTCGAGCTGGCGGAACAGGGCACAACGATTCTGGTTTCTACTCACTACATGGACGAGGCAGCGCGTTGTCATAGGCTCGCCATTCTAGATGAAGGGGTAAAGGTCGCCGACGGCTCGCCGCGACAGCTGGGTGAATCAATATCATCTCATGTCGTCGAGATAGAAGCCGAGGATCCGAGCAGTGCGCGCCTAAGCCTGATGAAGAGTGAAGAGATCAACAGCATTACCCAACTTGGTATCAAACTACGGGTAATGATTCCTAAGACTGTCAATGACCCTTTGCTGTTAGTGAATGGCAATCTACACAAGGCAAATATTCAGGCGAAGACCGAACAGGTGTTTCCTGATCTGGAAGATATTTTCGTCTCTGTCACACAGCAGCGGCGCGAAGGCCAGGGCTCATGAAATCATTCATTCGTATATTCGCTGTTATGCGAAAAGAGTTTCTGCAGATGAGTCGCGACCGACTCACCTTCGGCATGATCGTAGGCATCCCACTCATCCAATTGCTCATGTTCGGTTACGCCATCAATACCGATGTGCGCAATCTGTCCGCTGCCTATGTCGACGAATCCGATACTCATATATCGCGGGAGTTCATCGCAGACATTACCGCTTCGCAGGTCATCGTAATGAAGCAGCGAGTTGCCAGTGTCTATGAGCTGGAACAGTTGCTGGATGCTGGCTCTATCTCTATCGGTATCGCGATACCTGACGATTTCGATCGACGTATTCTGGAGCGAGATCGTCAGGCGGCCCAGTTATTGGTCGATGGAGCCGATCCGATAATCGTTGGCGTGGCGCAGCAACTCATCGCGATGCCTATTCGATTCGATTCACAGAGGAGGCGGCCACAGCAGGCGGCACTCTTGGAAGTGCGAAACTACTACAATCCAGAACGCCGCTCAGCAGTGAACATCGTGCCGGGCCTGATTGGCGTCATTTTGACCATGACGATGGTGTTGTTTACAGCGGTCGCGATCGTACGCGAAAAGGAACGCGGCAATCTGGAACTGCTGATCAATACGCCCATTAAGACCCCGGAGCTGATGCTAGGAAAGATCTTCCCCTACATTTTGATCGGCCTGATTCAGTTAACGCTTATCTTGACGCTGGGCTGGTATTTTTTCCAGGTCCCAATTCACGGCAGCCTCGTGCATGTGTTAGCTGCAGCGTTAGTTTTTATCGCGGCGAATTTGTCCCTGGGGCTCTTGGTCTCAACTGTCGCAACAACGCAGTTTCAGGCGATGCAGATGACCTTCTTCTTTTTTCTTCCCTCTATTCTCATCTCGGGATTTATGTTTCCTTTCGATGGAATGCCTGCTGCCGCTCAGAATATCGCGGAGTTTCTACCGCTCACGCATTTCAATCGGCTGATCCGCGGCATCATTCTGCGAGGAGCCGACATCACCTCGATGCTGGATGAGCTGCTGGCGCTGGCAATCTTCGCGGCGGTGGCACTCACCCTGGCGATCTTGCGGTTCAGCAAGCGATTGGACTAGGAGCGTCCTGAAGAATCTTTAAGGCACAGTTTCGAAATACTTGTGCAACAAATCTGCATCGTCGAAGTGCTGATTATCAATAAAGCCTGTCGCATGGCTACCCCACTGGCGCATCGCACCAACGGAGAGAATCCCCGTTGACCAGAGTGTGAATCGCTCGAGCCGCTCGGTGCCGACAATCAGACCTTTATCATCGAACAGACTTGTATTCCCGCCACTACTCTCTAGGTTGTACAGCGAGTCGTAGGGTCTAAGATCATAGAACAGTGGCTCCGGCTGAGCATTCAACGATTTCGAATCAACACCCACGATGTAATGCTCATTGGCAGTTATAGACAGAACCAAGTCTTCCGGGATCGCGGTACTATTTAGCCTGAAGATATTGGCCGGCTCCTTCGAGTCAGGCCGCTCCCTCACACCGAGGCTATCCGACGCGATAAAAAATTTGTGGTAGCAGCCACAACTATGGATGCTGTCGTACAGTAGAACCTGTCCATCCTCGTCCAGGGTCACGCGCCAAATGATGCTATCCACATTTCCGGAATAGAGGTCGATCAGGGTATTGGGTCGGCGCTCGGGAAACCAGTACACATAGTTGAGCTGTAGGAGGTTCCTGCCTTCGAATCGCGTCATAGAGGGCAGCGTATAGGCAGCAGGGCTACTGGTAATAATCCGGACTTGGTCACCTTTCCTTTCTGGAGTACCGATCCTGTCGTTGTCTTCCTCGTATTCGACCTGAAGGCTAGGCGCGTGTTCCACAAAGAGTGCATCGAGTTGCGATTCCCGTAGTAGCGGTAAAGATAGTTCGTTGTTTGTGTAGGCCGCTTGCATCCAATCGACAACCCTACTAGTTGTCTCCGAATTCTGGACGACGTCAATCTTATAGCTATTACTGTGCGTGAAAGATTCTTCTTCTAAAAACCATCTTCGCTCATCGGCGTGCAAGGCAAGAATGCGTTGTTTCAGAAACGGGCGCAGCAACGCGAGCGCACCAAGAGCTTGTCGGCTTTGTACATAGTGATCGGGATAGTCAGACTGCTGCACGGCAGTGAGGATTGCGATTCGGCTTTGCTCAAACTGCGATGCGCTCGCAAAGTATCGTGAACACTCGGCTAACTCTTCTAGGGAAGAGTTACTCCAAGGAGTATTGAGATTCTTATTTTCAGACGCGCGCGTTCGAACGGCCAATTCAGCTAGCAGGTTTGCCCACTCTCGAACCTCTATGTTCGATTGAACGGAACGCGATAGGCTATGCAAGAATCTGTTGCTGTGCAGGAGTGGATAAAAGGACAGTGC
>NVUL01000120.1 GCA_002401885.1 SAR86 cluster bacterium | reverse complement strand
TACGAGGTACTAGTTAATTCGCGCTAACCTTGGTAAATATCATCATGTGCTGCCAGGGCAGAAAATCTAGAGTCTCCGTCCATTCCAGGCCAAAAACGCCCATTTCTTTTACTACCTGTTCTTCGGTCATCTTGTGCAACGGCCGAATAGGTACGGAATCGTCTTCACCGCGGTATTCGAGCAGGAATATGCGCCCTCCAACTTTAAGCGCGTTGTTGATCCCATCTATCATCTCGAAGGGGTGATCGAACTCGTGATAGGCATCGACCATGATCGCGGCATCGATAGAATTAGGCGGCAAATTAGGATCGTCTACCTTGCCCAGAACGCCTTCAATATTGCTAACGCCATCAGTAACTTTACGCTGTTCTACGATTGCCAACATCTCCGGCTGAATATCAACCGCCAGCACCTTACCATCCGGCACCAGTTTCGCGATCCTAAAAGAAAAATAGCCTGAACCTGCCCCGATATCGGCAACCACGTGATCCGGATCCAAGCCCATATTTGCGACTACCTCGTCAGGCATCTCTTCCTGAATACGGCCCGGGCGGTTCAGCCAAGCCGCAGCCTGATGCCCCATCACAAAAGAAATCTCACGCCCCATATAGAACTTGCCTATGCCCGTCGTTCTGCGCTCTGGAGCTTCTACGTACCCAGGAAACTCGGCCGCCTGTGCAGGGACTATGTAGAGCAGGCTAGAGGCGAGAATAGGCAGTATGCCGAGTCGTAACTGTCTGGCTGAAATCATGGGCTGACCTTTGTATTTTACCGTAATGAGCCGACTAGGCTCAGAAACAGGCGAATGTCCGCAGAGCGGGGAGTGATGGGATTGTAAATCAGCGTTGTGAGGCGCACAAGAAGCCCGGCGAACTTGTGAAAAGCTCCCGGGCTTGAGTATGCAATCGGTTAGGTGATCTTTAGAGTAGCTTTAACAGCCTCTGCCCGCTGCCTTTGCACTTGGGGCAAATGCTGCTGTCAGTGATCTTGCCGGCGCCTTTGCAGACATTACAGGCATCTTGATAGGGCCTCTTCAAAATAGAGGTAAGTTCATTTAGAGCTTGTTTCGGTACGTTCTTATTCTCAGCCAAAGTCATCACGTAAATTCTCCTGCGGTGTAGTCTCGTGTAGCCGTGTTACTAAAATCTTTAGAACATTTTAGTGTCAATGTGATTGGCATCTCATTTGATAGAGAGTATGCAGAAGTGCTAAGGCGAAATACGTTAACCACCTCACAAAAATCGCGATGGGTGTAAAATTTATCTACAGGTAAAATATCTCTACATTTTGGGGAGCCTCTGATCAGGTCAATAGTCACTCTGGCTTGCAGTCAATTCTGCTGGCAAAGCGCGCTTTTGAAGGAAGGTGTCGACCTTTCGAAAGACTAGAAAAATTGGCTGAAAGCCCCGCCAGACGGGGCTTATCGCGTAGCGCTGCCGTGCGCGAGCTGGCCAGGGGCGACGGCTACCCTTACCGGCAATTGAGCCTTCCAACAGCACCCGTCAGACTCTCTCAGAGTAGCTATAGACCTGATCAGAGGCTCCTTGCTTATGCTAGTATTTCGACTCACGTTTAAGAACATTCTCACATAATGGAAGTAAAGTATGACTCAGGTTTTAAAAGGGATTCGGGTTCTAGATTTTGGTCGTTACATCGCTGGACCCTACTGTGGCACGCTGCTAGGGGATATGGGAGCCGAGGTCATACGAATCGAGAAGATCGACGGCAGTGAGGATCGATTCCTCTCTCCGATCAGCGATAAGGGCGACGGCAGCCTATTCATGCAACTGGCACGCAATAAGAAGTGTCTGACACTCAATCCGATGAAGCCCGAGGGACGCGAGATCGTCAAAAAGCTGGTCAAGACCGCCGATGTGGTCATAGCCAACCTTCCACCGGACACACTTAAGGCGATGGGCCTTGATTATGAAAGCCTCAAGGCTATCAAGCCAGATATTATCCTCACTACTGTTTCTGCTTTCGGCCGCGGCGGGCCCTATGCGAACCGCGTTGGCTTCGACGGCCTAGGTCAGGCTATGTCGGGCGCCATGTATATGTCAGGCACCCCAGATCAACCGGTCAAAGCCTACCCCCCGTATATCGATTTCGGCACTGCCAGCCTATCGGCATTCGGCACTATGGCCGCCTTGTTCGAGAGACAGAAGACCGGCAGAGGCCAGATGGTAGAAGGCTCTCTATTTAACACCGCACTGACAATGATGAACGGCACCGCCATCGAGCAGAATGCCATTCAGCGCAATCGTGTGGCCACACTCAACCGATCTCAGACCTCAGGACCTGCCGACACTTTCAAGACGAAAGATGGCTGGGTATTAGTGCAGTCTGTTGGTGGTCCCCTGTTTAAACGCTGGACCGATCTAATGGGCGAAGACCATTGGCTAGCTGATCCACGTTTTAAGGATGATATTTCCCGAGGTGACAACGGTGAATTGATCAGCGAAAGAACTGCTGCTTGGTGTGCAGAGAGGACATCGAAGGAGGTGCTCGCCGAAATGGAAGCAGCGAGATTGCCAGCAGGCCCAGTACTCTCACCTCAAGAAGTGCTGGATGATCCACATGTTGCAGCGAAGGGGCTATTTCAACTCGTGGAGTATCCTGGTCTAAACAAGCCTGCCCCGCTGATGAAGACACCTGTCGAGCTATCGGAAACGCCAGGCGAAATCCGTACGCGCCCGCCTACTCTCGGCGAACACACCGACGAAATCATGCAGGAGCTGGGCTATAGCGAAACTGAGATCGCAGAACTGAGAGAGAAGCGAGTCGTCTAACTTCAAAAAATTAAACGTGGAAAACCTAATGAGAAAAATAACTTCAGCCACTACTCTACTTTTCCTGTTTGTGGCGCAGCTCGGGTTCGCACAGAAGGAAGTATTGAGCCTCGATCACTATGTGGCGAATGTCTCCAAGGCGCCCTCCATGCAGGGTCAGGTAGCACAGATTTACGTGCGTGAGCGAACTCAGGCAGCTACGGCTTTGCGCAGTGATAATCTCGATGGCCGGGTGGTACTGTTCATCCACGGCGCAGGCACGCCTGCTGAGGTCGCATTCGATGTGCCCGTTGAGGGGTTCAGTTGGATGGCCTACATGGCGAAAGCAGGCTATGACGCATTCTCTATGGATACTACGGGCTACGGCCGTTCTACTCGCCCCGCAGTGATGAATGACATCTGCAATCTATCGCAGTCACAGCAAGCATCGTTTATTCCGACACTACTCGAGGAGACCTGCGAGCCGAGCTATCCGTTCGCGGCGACAACGATCGAATCCGACTGGGATGACATCGATGCAGTTGTCGACTACCTCAGAGAAATCCGCGGAGTGGAGAAAGTACATATGGTGGCCTGGTCATTGGGCGGACCACGAGCCGCCGGTTATGCGGCGCAACATCCAGAAAAAGTAGATCGAATCGTATTGCTTGCCCCTGCCTATGGCCGAGATCGCTCTCTGAACCCACCGGATAGCATTCCTGCTCCGGGCGCTGCCTTTACGAAACAGTCACGACAGGATTTCAGCAACAACTGGGGCCGGCAAGTAGGCTGTGTGAATCAATATGACGCCGCCGTGAGTGATGCCGTTTGGCAAGCTATGCTGGATTCCGACCCGGTCGGTGCGACTTGGAGCACGGGGGTTCGCAGAGCGCCCCGTACAACAGTTTGGGGCTGGAATAAGGATGTTGTGGCGAAGACACAAACGCCAATGCTTATTGTCTCACCTAGTCACGATGCGCAGGTGCCGCCATCGAGTGTTAGGAATTTGTACGAGGATCTCGGGGCGGAAGAAAAAATACTACTGGATCTAGCGTGCTCTTCTCATAACGCAATGTGGGAGATAAACCATGAGATTCTATTCAACTCGACTGTACAGTGGCTTGGTCAAGGCACAGTAGACGGCATAAAAAGCGGCGAGCTGCGCAAGGGATACTGAGTACAAACAGGACATCTGTGTACAGCCGAATCGCTGCTTTAGCTAGATTTCCCGATTTTTGTATTTAGTTACTCTTCCGGCAAGGCATAGACAATAATGCTGCCAGTGCGTTGCGTCTCGGTGCCGGTTCGAAAGGTCAGCATCGCATTGCCAGAATTCGTGGCTATGTACTGCCTCCCCTCAACCTCGTAAGTCACGATGCCACCACCTACCGGTGCGCCGGTATTGACGCTATGCAGAATATCTCCCGAGCTGGCATCCATTAGCAGAAGATTGCCAGTAAGCTCGCCACTTATCACCAAGCCGCCAGCCGTTGTCGTTACACCCGATACCATAGGAGTAGGCGAATGATAACGCCACTTAACCTCTCCTGACTCTACGTCTATGGCAGTGAGCCATCCAGTCTGCGCCTCTTCGTCTGGGCGCACTGCTCCGCCCATATAAAGCTGGCCAGGAATGTACTCGACGTCCGTTGCTGCAGTGAACTGAGCACAGTAGTCGATCGATGGTGTAATTAATAATTTCTCTGCCGGGTGATACGCAGGTCCGCTCCAAAGCACACCGCCGTACACACCAGGACAGGCGAAGACGCCTTCTTGGGTTACTGGTACTTCGGCATTCAATATGGTGGTGACAGGTGTCTCATACAGAATTTCGTGCGTCTGCTTGTCCAAGCCGCGTAGTATGCCGTCCTTACCTACTGTCGCCACGAAGTCACGAGAAACGTTGTTGATACCAGCTTTCAATACCGGGCTTACTTGCGTCAAGTCCCAGTCGTGATCGTCGTTCGGCACGAGTGCCTTGTGCCAGTTAAGCTCGCCCGTGTGCACATCGAGCGCAATGATGTTGTTGGTGTAGAGGTTTTCTCCTGGACGCAGATAGGCAGGCAGATCCGGCGCCGGATTAGTGACCGCCGCATACAACTCGCCTAACTCCAAATCCATGCTTAGAGGTGTCCACACCGCACCACCACCGAGCGGAATATTCTCCGGATTTCCCCAAGTCTCCCCACCGCCCGCAGCTGCCTCCGGTACGGTTAGGAATTTCCAAAGTTCCTCGCCATCGTGAATTGAGAAAGCACCGACCCAACCCGAGATCGCATTCTCGCTACCTGCCGGCCCAATCAGTATCATGTCTTCATAGATCATAGGCGGCATGGTGAACGTCTCGCCCAACCAAGGATCGGCGATCTGTCGCGCCCACAGAAGATTCCCATTGGCCGAATCGAGAGCCAGCAGATATCCATCCGCCGTGCCCCGCACCACATAGCCATCTCTGATCGCGACGCCCCGATTGTTTCCCCATACCATGCGATCCTTGGGCTCCCAATCGTAGGACCAGATCTTCTGACAGGTAGCGGCGTTAATTGCCGCAGTATGGGTCGCATTGGTCACATACATAGTGCCCCGATAGACGATGGGACCGTTTTGCATTGTTGCATTGGTATTCAGTTGATAGGCGCAAATCTGCTGTAGATTATTTGCATTGGACGTGTCGATTTCAACTAATTCGGAATAGCGCGTACCCTGATAATTCTGATTGTGATACAGCCAGTCCTGCGAGTTATCCGCAGCCGCCAGCAATTCATCGAACGATGGACCTGTGCCACTAGGCTCGATTCCGTACACGCCTTCGATAAAAGTCGCTGCGCTGTCTAGTACTTCATCGCCCCTTGAAAACGGTATGGCACTTAAATAAGCGTAGTCAGTTTTTAACTCTTCACTCCCCTGCAGCACATTATTACTACCGAGAATAAAGGCGAGTACGTCCAGGCCCTCGGGGTCGCTCAGACTGCCTGGCTGGCTTGGAGGCATGGATGTGACAATGAGGTTAAATAGCTCGCCAACACTAGCCCCTAGGCGAGACCAACTCTTACGAAAGGTCGCACCGACCAATTCAGGGGCCGCCGCACTATCCAGCTCCAGGCCATGACAGAGCGAACATCGTTGTTGATACAAGGCCGCCCCCCTATCGAACTGCGCCGCAGTAAAGGTGCTAGACGCCGGCGCATCGGCTGCAAATCCAATCGGAGAGAAGAAAACAGAAAACAACATCCCAGCGACGAGCCCGATTCTGGAATTGGAATTTATTGTTTTCATTTTTATTCCTTTAAGCCTTACGTGAGCGCCATTTTCTAATTGAAACTAACAAAATCTCTCAGGGATTGTTCAGCAACTCCACCGCTGCCGTGTACATCGCTTCGACGCCAGCCTTGATTGAATTCGGATCGATTCGAAAGAAGGCAGAATGATGTGGTGGCGCATTAGTTCTGCCTGCCGCAATCTCACGCATCAACTCAGGCGGCGTACCACCAACAGAAAAGAAGACACCAGGCACTTTATGTTCGGTCTGAGTGAAATAGGCAAAGTCCTCAGCTCCCATGCCAGGTCGCTGCGACGTCAAGAGTGGATCGTAACCCAGCTGCTCTTCCCACGCCGGCAGCACCTTATTTACTGCATCGCTGTTATTGACATTCGTCGGGGTGCTTTCGAATCCCATTCTTACCACAGGCAGCAAATCATCGGGCAGACCATTGAGCCTCCCTATATTAGCCGCCGTATCGCGAATTCTTGCAAGCACCTCATTTCTGGTTTCCTCTGAATCTGCGCGCACAGTCAATTGCAGATCCACCTCATTGGAAATAATATTGTGCTTGCTGCCACCCTGAAACGAGCCTACGGTAATTACTGCCGGAGCGAGCGGATTGATCTGGCGACTAATTATGCCCTGCAAGGCGATCACTAACTGCGAGGATACATAGATCGGATCGACGGTCTGATGAGGATAGGCTCCGTGACCACCGATGCCTCTCACCTTGATATCCACACTGTCTGAACTGGACTGCACGATGCCTTCACGTACTGTGACTAGGCCGGAAGGCGCACCTGAGCTTACATGTAAACCGATCGCATAATCAGGCACGCCGAATCGCTGATAAAGACCATCGTCCAGCATCGCCTTCGCGCCATTGATGATTTCCTCAGCAGGCTGTCCGACTAACATCACGGTCCCGCTCCACTTGTCCGTGTTATCCATCAGCATCTTTGCTGTGCCGACTAGGCTGGTCATGTGCATATCGTGCCCGCAGGCGTGCATGACAGGCACATCTTCGCCGCTCAAATTTATCTGCCGGTTTCGCGAAGCATAGCGAAGACCACTATCTTCTAAGATAGGCAGGCCATCCATGTCGGCCCGCACCAATACCAGAGGCCCCGACCCATTGCGAATCATGCCAACCAGACCAGTACCCCCTACTCCCTCTGTCACCTCGATACCCAAGCCTCGCAGTTCAGCAGCAAGCCGAGCCGCCGTCTCCTGCTCCAGAAATCCCAGCTCAGGGTTCTGATGAAACCAGAGGAATAAATCAGCAAGGTGGGATTCGTAATAAGCGTCAATGTCGCTCTTCAGAGCTTCATCCGCAGACTGAGCGGAGTGACTAATGACGAATGCTGGGAGTATCACGGCCAATGAAAGAGCGAGCCGAGCTGCTTTCTTTGAAATTTTGAAGGGTAAGGTGCGAGAGTTAAGCGACAGCATAAAAGTTGATTCCACTGCAGTGCGTGAGCAATGCGTAATCCTGTATTCTTCGACAGAGATTAATAGACCCGCTCCCCGAATGAAAGGGGTTTTAACGCGTAAGCTCGCGAGTCAATTTCAGAACTTTGACATCGCCTCAATTAGCGCCCGTTCGAAAGCAGCCCTATTGCAGGAAATTGGCACAATTGCTGTCGCGACTGACCACACACATAGGCTATGCTTCCTCTCTTACTCTCTCCATCACGCTGACAATCAAGGCCTACTCCTATGAGTCGAAAATCTTTGAGCCTCCTGCTACTAACCATTATCGCGGCTTCTATCGCGCCTCTAACCTCCCTTGGCGCTGCCGACGCAGGTTTCACGCTGCCAGCCTCCCTAAGCGCTAGTGACTTTCCTGACGACATTCATATGGATTCCTTGGCCAGGCTGCCACAGGTTCACAGAGCAGAGCTGAATGCTGTAGGCAGAGAAGCCTTCGACACCTACGTTAGTCCAGGCACGGGGTACGGATCTGGACTGCGTGGGCCGATAGGCGCTTGGATGAATAGCCCGGAATTAGCCCAGGCAATGTTCGACGTACGCCAAAGAGTCCGCTATGAATCCGACCGCGATCAGCGTCTAACAGAGCTGGCAATCATCGCTACGGCACGTGAGATTAACAATCAATATGAATACACGGCGCATGAGCCATTAGCGATAGCAGCGGGATTAGAACAGGACATTATCGATATCGTACGCTTCAGAAGGTCTATCGAAGACAATCAAGCCATAGCAGGCTTCGGCGAAACGGAACAGGTAATTGTTAAATTTGCGCGCGAGGTAATCAGTGAGGAAAGAGTGAGTTCGGAAACCTTTGCTCGCGCTATCGACATCTTTGGCGAGGAAGGCGTGATGGATCTGACCGGCCTAATTGGCTACTACAGCTTCGTCGCGATCACCCTAAAAGCCTTTGACGTGCAGCGACCAGCCGGCAGCGATCTGCTCTTGCCGGTAAGAGCAGAATAAGCCCAAGCTATTTAGAGCGCGTTGAGAAATTCCATCATGGCCGCGTTGGTTTCAGTAGGTGCTTCCTGCTGCACCCAATGACCAATCTCAGGGATCAACACCACGTCAACCAAATTTTCCGTCGCTCGCGATATCGTTGCCGTTAGCCCTTCCTTATCTGCGCCCGCAATAACAATATCGCGCGAGCCGGCGATAAATAGTACGGGAATCTTGATGGTGGCACCCTGTAGATGTTCTGTGATTTCCCAGTTGCGATGAAAGTTACGATAGTAGTTTATACCGCCGCGAAAACCGGCATTTTCGAATTGTGAGACGACGTAGTCCAAGTCTTCCTGACGCAGCCAATCGGGCAGGCCCATCGGTGCACCTAAACGCCCTATCCAGCCACCAGCCGATCGATGCGGGTCGGTAATTGTGGCCGGTTCTCTTGGCGAGTTGGGAGATAGATAGAGTCGACTTATCAAACCACGGGG
>NVUL01000119.1 GCA_002401885.1 SAR86 cluster bacterium | reverse complement strand
GACGAAAAAGCAGCCATTTCGAAATTTAAAAAAGATAAGTTAACCGCCCTATCTGACCCCGTAGCCTTTGTTGAAATTAAACCCCCAGAACGACTCCTATCGCCCGATAGATCGCGGGCCACGCCTGAAAGCTGCGAAAACCGTTCGGTCCAGCGCCATCTCGATTCAAACAGTCGCGCCTCAAAATACCGCGGAGCAATTCCCCGCAAGCTAAAGGCCGGCGAACTAGTGGAGTGCGTTGGCGCAGACTGAGCGAAGCGTTTATACTGGGTTTGCTTCCTTAACTTCGGGGCTCAACTAGAAGTAAGATATTTCATTAGCCGAAATAGTAAGCCCATCTAACTAGCATGCCTTCTTTAGAGCTGGCTAGTGAACGTAAAACCAATCGGGAAATGGAACATGATAGAAAGAATAGTTAGCTGGCAGCAGCCAGTCCTAAAACGAACACTAATCATCTCATCGATAGTCGTGGGTAGCTTTCTCAGCTCGAGCCTGTTCGCGCAAGATACTTCCGAGATACAACAACAATATCCAGAAGTAGCCGATCTGTTTAATGCCTTCGACGTCACGCAGGCAAAAGCACTCGAAGAAATTGCTGCGATCAACGCCGACCCTGCTACACAGCAGGCGCGGAATGAATTGCAGATGAATATGAAAATGCGCGCCAGCATGACCATGAGCGAGCTGATGGCAGCCGGCATGATGACCCATGATGGCCCTATGGAAATGGGCATGGCCGGCGGCCCTCATCACGATCTGGAAGTTGCTGCACGAATGCGCCTTTTAGACGTAATGCGCGGCAAGTATAGCAACGATGCAGCCGAGACCGCCTTTGAGAACAGTTCGGCCATCAGTCGTCACACAGCCGAGGTGTTTAAGCGCGGACGAAATTTCGAAGAAGCACTGTTTACCCTCTATATCGATGACGAAGTAGATGACAAACTCGCGGCCGTTGCCGATGCGATTGCTAACTATCTTAGCGACGATCAGCACTCTGTAGCCACCGCGCCTAAACAGAGCGACTACCTGCTAAGCCACGATCAAGCCAATGGACTTAAGACCGCATTCCCACTTCTACGGGGCTTCATGTGGACTCACCAATGGTTGCAACTTGCTGCACTTGAGGCCGTGATACTGCAGGGACTGGACAGTCAGTTCAATGGCGGGGTCGATGTGGCTCTCGAACGCTTCTGGAACAAGGTTGGCTCATCCGGTGGCATGACTATGTTCCCTGCGCCTAGCGAGCTGCCTATGGCACCAGCTATTGCGCCAGACCTTTACAGCCAATCTCCGGAAGCGGCGATTATCTTAGACAACCTGAATCTTCTCGAGACTGTCATCGCCGACATCCTCGCCTTCCCGAACGCAGAGAATCGCGATGAGTTAATGGATCAGGCCATCACTTACTTTACCGGCAAAGACACCAACAACGCCGAATCGATGGACTATCTGCTATTCGCACTTCGAGGCGGAATTTACAACCAGGGCGGCCCCGCAATTGGAGAACTCATGCAGTCTGAGAGAAACCGCGCACGCGAAGCCATGAACATGCAACACAATATGATCATGTCCTCTCCCCAATAAAAGACAGGGATTGCGAAAAAGGGGTTGGGCCGAAAGCTCTAACCCCTTTTTTGACTGCGTCAAAAACCGAGATCACATAGTTGCTTGCACTGAGCAGAGCGAAGCGAGAAACTAGGCGCTCATGCAGTAGGACGACTCACCCCATGTCCCGTACTAGAAAAGTAGTGATTGTGCTGCTAATACTCATTAGCACTCCCATTGGAATTGTTCTTTTACGACCCAATCTAGTTCTTAACACTCTGGCTAAATCTGCTCTATCCGAGCTCGGCTTCGAAATTTCATCGCTGGAAGTTATCCATCTAGGAATCAATTCAACGGCGCTAGACCAAATAATTCTGCACAGCGAAGACCAGCGCGTCGTCCTAAGCAGAATACATGCGCAATACTCCCTCTCCCAGTTGCTAGCGGGCACGCTGCAATCCATCTCGATAGGCAAGATCGAATTGCGATCGCTGTCGAGTCCAGACTCGCCGAATGAAGAGGCCTCCACCTCTCTAAGCTCCCTGTTGGACTCATTCGATGCAATACCTGTGAGCGAGATAACTCTTCCAAATATTGAATTACTTAGCCATGACAGCAGCTACAGAATAGGCTTGGGGCTACAGAGCCCGCCCCTACACATAGCAGGCGATGCACAATTCGAAGCGGTGCAAGACACAGTCATCGAATTTGATATCCAACGTACCAACTCAAAAAATCTGACTGTTGAAGCCAGAACATTGCTAGCAGGGGCTCTAGTCTCGGAATCCGAATTCGAATTGAATGTCGCTGAGAACGCAATCACCGTGACTGCTACTAGCTCGTTATTTATCGAGCCCCTACAAGCGCAATTCGAGAATTTACTACCTGCAACAACAGCTATTTTGAACGATAGACTCACGCTGCAGAGCAATTTCGAAGTGCAGGAGCTATTCGGCAACACTTCTATCGCCCAACTAAGCCTCGTCCTCGACAGCCCAAGCTCATGGCTTCAGATTAGTCAGGAATCAGACCTCGGCAGCAATGCTATGCAGCTGCGCCTACCCATAAGCCTACAGGGCGACATTGCGACTTCAACAGGCGAAATGCGGCTCGCGCTCAGCGAGATTTATGGCAGCGGGGGCTGGGCCCTCGAAGACGCGACGTCTCAAAGCGAACACACTTTCAGGGATACACAGCTACACTGCACATCTTTCACGAGTTGCGATATGCAAAGCGATTGGCAAAGCAATCTCATCAGTTGGCGCTACGGCGAATATCTTGGGGAAAATACCAGCGTGACCGCCCCACTGCGATTCAACTATTCCAACAATGAGATGCGCTTGGCAGCGGACTTAGTACAAATTCTCGTGCCTTCGGTTAGGACCTCCTCCGAATCTGCGATTTCAGAACTAGTAACAAATTTCCAGCTGGATGAGATGGAATTTCGTGTGGGCGATGTGATCAGCGGTGGATTCAACTTCAGCAGCAGCGAGTTTCGCCTGGACAACAGCATCGCCGACATTAGTAACCCAGCCTATTCCGGCAAGCTACAGCTTGAGGACGACATCCTAACGGGGATAGTAGAGATCGACATAGATCAGCGCCTTCGCCTTGGCATTGGCCTGCAACACTTCTTTCTACGCGACACTGGCGATGTCGTCCTGCAACTGGCTGCAATTGAATTCACAGAGGGGGAGCCCCTCTCTGCATTGATAACCCCGAAGCAACTAGAAGCTGATGTTGTCGCGGGTCAGATCGAAGGATTGGCAAATATCTCGTGGAGCAAACAGCTAGATGACTCATGGCGTTTCGGTGGACCGATAGCCCTCAAGATCGACCAGCTAAGCGGCTACTACGCAGACTATTTCTTCGTCGGCCTGAATACTGACTTATTCGCTGAAGCCACCACGCCACTTGGAATACAGGTTACGAATCCGGCCAGCGCCTCCCTAAGCCGCATCGATATAGGCCTGCCTCTCGAGGAGCTTTCTTGGCAGTATCGTATCGATACGCTAACCGGCGAGATACAAATCATCGACTTCGACACCGCTCTGCTGGGCGGCAATCTGAGCATCCCCTCTGCCCGTTACAATCCAGCCGGAGATCGCCAGCAGGTAGACGTGGTGCTCGCCGATCTGAGGGTGGATTCGCTGGTAAACCTAGCGGAATATCCCGGGCTCGAGGCCGATGGCCTACTTAGCGGCTATCTCCCCTTCATTATCGAGGGCGATACCATCAGCATTGAGAAGGGCTTAATCGGAGCGCTAAAGCCAGGAGGCAGTATTCGCTACACGCCAGCCACCTCAACACCAAGCAGCAACCAGAGCCTGCAATTAGTCAACGATGCGCTTTCCAATTATCAGTATCAAACCATGAATACAGAAGTTTTCTACTCTGAGGATGGAGAGTTGTTGCTAAACGTGCAGCTTCAGGGCAGCAACCCGGATATGAACAACGGACAGGCAATAAACCTTAATGTAAATATCACTGACAATATTCCCTCGCTACTTAAGAGTCTGCAGGCGAGTCGGGTCATAACAGACGAATTAGAGCGCTTTGTCAGCCAGCCGTAACTAAATGTAAAATTCGCGGTCTAATAGGCACAAGCGCCAAATCTTAAGCAAAGATTCATGTTTGGCCGATATACTGGGATCAAGACTCGAAATAATTAAATTGGACAGAAAAAATGCAGAGCAATAAGTCTCTTAGATCGCTACGCGCAGGAAGTAGCTTTGCGCTATTAGCACTCGCGGCTTGCACGCCCACGATTCAAATTGCGGTGCCGAATGAACCAATAACTATTAACCTCAATGTCAGGATCGAGCACGAGATTCGAGTTAAGGTTGAAGAAGAATTGGATGGAATTTTTACCTTAGACAGCGGTTTGTTCTGATGGGAATACACACTATGAAGAATGCAATTTCTAGAACGCTGTTATTAGCCTGCATGTTGTTCTTGGTTCCTACGAGCTTCGCTCTAACCCTGCAGGAGGCAAAGAGCGAGGGACTAGTAGGCGAACTAAGAAATGGCTATGTTGGCCTAGTAGTGGAATCCGCTCCTGCTGAGGTAGTGGCCTTGGCACGTGATGTAAACAACCAGCGCCGCGAGTTATATCAACAGATCGCGAGGCAGAATGGCATCAGCGTAGAACAGGTGGGCGCCCTAGCCTTTGAAAAGGCGGTCGAAGCAACGCCAGCCGGACAGTATCTGCAGGATGCATCTAGTTCTTGGATAAAGAAGTAACGGCGAGCATCTAGCCGCAGCGCGGCGATAAGCACCCCCGCCTTGTCGAGATTCTTGGCGACTTAGGAAACTAGAGCTACGATACCTGCTGTAACAAGGTACTTAAGAACGATAAATTGCATGATGGTTCCTGTCTGAGACCGCTGTGCTAGGAGAATGCCCTAACACCGGCCACCGTGAAATTACAGATTACTGTAATCGGAGTTTCCTAGGTGCCGGGAAATTTAGCGACCTCAAATATGAGGCCGTCGACGACAAGATCAAGGACCTATTCACTGGCAGGCGCAATTAAACAGCCTTAGTCTTCCATCTCTAAAAGCTCCACGCTTACATCCTGCGAAATAGGATAGACAGCAGGACCGAACTGATTGTACACCGCCACATCGGCTGCATCTCGACCATAGCCTATGGCCACGTAACCCGCTGTCATTTCTTCCTGCGTTGCATCGAAGGCATACCAACGCCCACCAACATAAGCCTCGAACCAGGCGTGCATGTCCATGGGTACGAGGCCATAGTTGTAGCCAACTACCAGCCTGGCCGGAATACTAATGGCACGACAGAGCGCGATACCCAGGTGTGCAAGATCTCGGCAAACACCAGACTGCTTCTTGTTCACGTCTATCGCCGATATAGGATCGTCGCTGCTTCCAGGAATGTAGCTAATCGTCTCGCGCAGCCAAGTTTCTATAGCTTCTACCTGGTCATAGCCTAGCAGCTGACCTGTCGTGACCTCGACAGCCATCTGATTGAAGCTCTCCGACTCGCAATATCTGCTAGGTAAGAGAAAGCTCAAAACTTCATCGGGTAGCATATGTATATCGACAAAGGGAGCGCCAGGCGCCCTATCCACATTATCGCTGGTCATCACCTGAGCCGCAGTGTGTATGGTAAAACGTCCGGGAGGCGCCACCAGTCGCTGACATAGATTGCCATAGGTGTCGGTAAACTCCACTACGGGAACGCTGGGGGTGAGTTTGTATTCCTCGCGACTAATCCACTGCTGTGCACCACTACGGGGGCGCAGCATTAATATGAACGGCGTTGGCACTGAAATCTCAAATTCGAAGTCACAGCTTGTAGCTAGCCACATGGTTCAGACTCCGCAGTATCTAATTCAGTATTTGTGTCGTGATGACGAGGCTTCATGCCGAGAGGGTTTGCGGAATTGAAGTGCGGACGGATTTGCTTCTTCCAATCATACAAGTTTTTACTTCCATAGTTAGAGCTTTCGATAGGACTACACACTAGTCGATCATGCTCTGATAAACCATCGCCTTGAACTTCGAGGCAATATTGTAAGCACCAGAAGGCTGGATCTGCAGCATGATAACGACACTGGTTCCCGACACAGGATCTGCCCAGGAGAATGTACCCAGCGAACCACTCCAACCAAATTCACCGTTATTGGTGCCATAGGCGCTCAGGGTTTCATCCAGCACAACTGCCATGCCATAGCCCCAACCCCGATCTAGCATCGGACTATTCGGATTCGTGCCAAAGGGCATAAGCTCCTCGGGTATATGATTCTGGGTCATAGCCTCTACAGTGCCGGTCTGTAAAATTCGTTCTCCATCGAGCTCTCCGCCATTGAGCAGCGCCTGTAGGAAGCGAAGATAGTCGGGAACGGTGCTAACAATGCCCGCGGCACCTTCTAGTAGTGGAGGGTCTTGAGTAATAGGGATAGCCATCTGTGGCAATAGGCTCAGGCTTCTGTCTGCGGACGACACACGATAGGCACGCGCTAGGCGCTCTACTTTCTCGTCGGGAACGAAAAATGCCGTATCCATCATCTTAAGCGGACCATAGACATGTTCATTGAGGTAGTCATCGAAATTCTGCCCAGACACCAATTCGATGACTCGTCCCAGTACTGTTATCGAGATGCTGTATACCCATTGCTCACCCGGATCGCCTATTAGCGGTACCGTCGCGACCTTCTCTACAAGCTCCTTCAAGGTATCCCTGCGAGATCGAACTTCGTTCTGTCTATACAGCGCGCCGAAACGATGGCTGAGGCCGGCTGTGTTCAGCAGCAGGTCTTCGATTGTCATCTCGCGGTCGCTAGTCCGAGTCTGAGTAAAGTCAGCGTCGGTTGGATCAAGGAAGACCTGCATTTTAGCGAAGCTGGGAATGTATTTAGAGACTGGATCGTCAAGTTTCATCTTGCCCTGCTCGACCAGCTGCATTGCAGCTACGGCGGTAATAGGCTTGCTCATCGAGCGGATCTGAAAGAGTGAATCTTCCAGCATCGAGTTGTCTTGTTCGATCTGGTTCCATCCCATGCTTTCCAGATACACAATTTTCCCGTGGCGCGCCACACCAGCGACTAGACCTGCCACTCGTCCATCTTCTACATGCTGCGTCAGCATCTGGTGCACTAGTGCGAGCCTCGGAGTAGAAAAGCCCAGATCTTCAGGACTGCCCCTCTCGAGACCACCATCAGGCGCTGCCAGACTCGCTGTACTCAACGTAAGCATACAGAGGAGCAGCAGAGTGGGTTTTCTATTCATAATCTTTCCTATAGGTAGCTAGCTATCTAGGCAGTGCGAAAGTCTGACTCCCATTGCAAGCCATATCGGTAGCAATGTCAAAGATAAACTGGCTATGCGGTCCGCGATCTGCCGGTGACAGCCGTTCCACTATGGGGCTAGAATGGAGCGATCAGCTTCTTCGAGAAAACCGGCAAGGACACCCATTGTGAAAAACAAACATCAAGACATATTAGCGACTATCGGCAACACTCCTGTCGTGCGCATCAATAAACTCGCACCAGATCATGTAAACCTGTTCGTGAAGCTGGAGGCATTCAATCCGGCAGGCTCGGTAAAAGATAGACTTGCCCTCGGCATTATTGAGGATGCCGAGGCTAGCGGAGACTTGCAGCCAGGCCAGACAGTGGTGGAGGCAACGAGTGGAAATACAGGTATTGGCCTCGCGATGGTATGTGCACAGAAGGGGTACCCTCTAGTAATTGTGATGGCGGAGAGCTTCAGCGTAGAGCGGCGCAAACTCATGCGATTTCTCGGCGCCAAAGTAATCCTCACCCCTGCCCCTTTGAAGGGAAGCGGCATGGTCGCGAAGGCGAAAGAGCTGGCCGACAATCACGGTTGGTTTTTGACTCGTCAGTTTGAGAATGAATCGAATGCTCGCATGCATGAGCGCACTACTGCAGTAGAAATTCTTAGGGACTTCGAGGACGAGCGTCTGGACTATTGGGTAACAGGCTTCGGAACTGGCGGAACACTCAATGGCGTCGCGAATGTCCTCAAAGAGAAAAGACCAGAAACTAGAATAGTTTGCTGCGAGCCTGACAATGCGCAGCTGCTTGGCAGCGGGACGCCTCAGCCTGAAGCGCCAGCTACCGGACTCGCTCCCAGCCACCCTGCGTTCACACCGCATCCAATGCAGGGCTGGACGCCCGACTTCATTTCCCCTCTGCTAGATCAGGCTGTAAGCCGAAAGCACATCGACCAGCTACTAGCGATCTCGGGAGAAGACGCGATTCGTAACTCCAGACTTCTCGCACAAAAGGAGGGCATCTTTACCGGGATTACCGGCGGCGCCACATTTACTGGCGCATTGAAGATTGCAGAACAGGCCGATCCGGATAGCAATATCCTTTGCATGCTGCCAGATACTGGCGAGCGCTACCTAACTACGCCTCTGTTTGAGGGAATCGATACAGAGATGAATGCAGAGGAGAGCGAGATCGCCGCGTCAACGCCAAACTATCAATTCGATAGTCCGGCATAATAACGCAGCTTAAGAGGGAGAGGCTGCCACGTTGAGAGCAGCTTTCTGGTCGACTAAGTTGCACAGGGATGTGCAACCATTGCCCACTTAGGGCAATGCGAGTGCGCCAAAAGCAAGTGAAATGACACTTTTACGCCAGCTTTTGGCGCACGACATACTGAAAAAGTCAGGGATGACTTTTTCAGTATCGACTAGATAGTGTCGTGCAAACTGGTCTTGTAGGTTTCAGTTAGCATCATCACAGAGATCAAAGAGAGTACCGATGCAAAGGCTATGTAAACGGACACCCAGATTATCGAGTATTCCACCCATAGAATAGTTGCTATGGTAGGGGCAAATGCACCACCTAGGATCGCTCCCATCTGGTAACCCAGTGACGCTCCCGAGTAACGAACCTCTGTACTAAACAGCTCGGTAAAGAAAGCCGCCTGCGGCCCGTACATCATTCCCAGAAACATCA
>NVUL01000118.1 GCA_002401885.1 SAR86 cluster bacterium | reverse complement strand
ACACATTGCGCTATCGCCTTAATTTGACTGGTACCAAGTTGGCCTGTAATCGAGGCGAATGCGGCGCTTGTACGGTGATGCTGGATAATATTGCCAACTACTCCTGCTCGCTCCTGACCCACCAGATAAAAGACAGGGAGATCACCACGGTGGAAGGGCTGCGCTCAGAAGATGGCACATTGCACCCAGTACAGCAGGCATTCATCGAAGAGCTCGCGCCACAGTGTGGTTTCTGTACGCCGGGGCAGGTGGTCTCTGCTGCAGCTTTATTAATCGCCAACCCAAATCCCAGTAGAGAGGAAGCGAGACAGGGCCTGTCCGGAAACCTGTGCCGCTGTGGAGCCTATGATCATTACCTTAACGGCGTCATGCGCGCAGCGGAGTTAATCTCATGACTTTTATGCATATTGGAAAAGACTTTGTTCCACCCGATGTCGAAGGCAAGGTTACCGGCGACGCAAAATATGCTGAAGACTTCCGCCGAGAAGGCATGGTGTTCGCCAGACTGCTCACCAGTCCAATGCCAAGCGCTCGCATAGCCAGCATCGATGCATCGGCAGCTCTGAGAATGGATGGCGTGATTGGTATCCTGACGGCAGACGACCTGCCACCTACCATGCCACCTGCCAATCCGATACTGGCGAGCGAGTATGTGACTTATGTAGGCCAGCCGATTCTAGCGATCGCTGCTACTTCCGAGCATATTGCCGAAAATGCCCTAGACCTGATCAAGGTCGAATTTGAACGCAGAGACTTCGTGGTAGATCCGCTGGATAGCTTGGCCGAAGGCGGCCCGGATGCCTATCCCGAAGGAAATGCAATGGTATTAACAGCTCCGGAAGGAGATGAGAACACCGCTCTGGTAGGTGTCATCAAGCCGGTAAAATGGCGGCCTGAGGAAATCGAAAAGCTGCGTCGCGGCGAAGAGCCCGATGGCACCTTTACCGCAGGATGGGAATACGGAGATCTAGCAGGCGAGTTCGCTAAATGCGATGTCATCGTAGAAGAATCGTTTGTTACAGCCGGCACGCCCCATCAATGCATGGAGCCACGCACCAGCATGGTGTATTGGGAAAACGGCAAGTGTTACTTTCACGCCTCCACGCAAAGCCAAAGCGCGGTGAACAATGGCTTGGCGGCAATGTTGGGAATCCCTCCTGAAGATCTGGTTGTAATAAATGAAAATACCGGTGGTGGTTTTGGCTCTAAAGGTACCAGTTATCCCACAATGGGCATCTCGGGCAATCTGTCCAGGTTGCTGAATCGGCCGGTCCAGCTGCGCATTACACGCGAAGAAGAGTTTTATATCGGTATTGGTCGTCCCGGCATGCAGGGCTGGATTAAAACCGGGCTAACGGCCGATGGTAAAGTTGCCGCCGTTGATCTGATTATCATTAGCGATGGCGGCCCTACCGGGCAGAACAGCGCATCGTCATCAGCAGGGCATATATCGGTACTGTTCCAACCCACAGCGATGCGCCTCAGAAACATACCAATATTTACCAATACCACGCCAAGAGGCGCGCAGCGTGGTCCTGGACAGAATGAAATGGCGGCGGTGTTGGCGCCAATCATGGATAAGGCGGCGAATCAGCTTGGCATGGACAGGGTGGCTTTCAGGCGCCTAAACGCAGCCAATAGTGACTCCGGAATTTATGCCGATCAAACACCGGTCACCAGTGCCTTCATGGCGGAGGCCATCGACAAGGGCAGCGAAATGTTCGACTGGCAGGCTAAGGCTAATCAGCCGCGTCGGCGCGGCAACAAGTTAGTCGGTGTAGGCGTGGGTCAGGGTTATCACGGAGCAGGGGGTTATGGCTACGATGGCCTGGTAAGAATTCACCCATCGGGCAAGATCGATATTCACAGTGGCGTCGGCAACCTGGGCACGTATTCCTATGCGGCGACCTCGCGAACAGTCGCCGAAGTGTTGCAGTGTAGCTGGGACAGTTGCGAGATTGTGCATGCGCGCACCGATAAGCATTTGCCACACAGTTCCGTGCAAGGGGGTAGCAATACCATCTTCACCCATAGCCGTTCGAACTATGTAGCGGCGATGGATGCGCTAAACAAGCTGAAAGAGATTGCGGCCGCCGACTTCGGCGGCACAGTAGAGGAATACAGCATTGGCGATGAGCGTGTATTCAGAACCGATGATTCCAGCAAAGGCATGAGCTACGGTGAGGCGGCACAGCGGGCAATCGATTTGGGCGGCAAGTACAGCGGGCAAGTTTTCCCCGAGGATCTGAATCCAATTACCCAAAGAGCAGTTACTTCACTAGCAGGAACCGGGCTGATCGGTGCTGCCAAAGATAATCTGGAACGCAAGGGCACGCCGCCTGGAGAGATTATCGGTTTTATGGAAATAGAGATCGATGCTGATACCGGCAAGATCGAAGTGACGGACTACGTGGCTGTGGCCGATTGCGGCACCATCATGCATCCGCAGGGTTTCTCGCAGCAAATGAATGGCGGCGGAGTCTGGGGCATAGGCATGGCCGCCTATGAGCGACACGTTTATGATCCACAGAATGGGTTGCCTGCGAATGTCGGCCTGTACCAGAGTAAGCTGCCTTCTATGTTGGATGTGCCTGCGACTATGGCCTGTGCGGCGGCAGATATTCCCGATCCGTTTAATCCAATGGGTGGGCGCGGCATCGGCGAGCCCTCACAGGGTTGTGCCGTGGCTGCGATGACCAGCGCTATTGCGGATGCCCTAGACGGCCATCTGTTTAACCGGATTCCGGTAACGGCTGATATGATCGTGAACCATGTCGCGGATAATTCCTACGGTCCCCGATCGCTTAAACTGAATACATTCTGAGGTTACTGCTATGCCATCACATGATGTTATGCCGGATATGGACCTGTTCCAGCCGTTGCAGATTGACGACGCCCTAGCTCTCGCCGATCGCCTCGGTGACAGCGGCTGGTTACTAGGCGGCGGCCAGGATACCTATGGCTGGTTGAAAGACCGCGCTAAAACAGCGGAGGCGCTGATCGATCTGAATGGTATAGAGTCGCTTCGAGGTATTCGCGAGACAGCCGATGGCATCGAAATAGGCGCATTAACGACTCTTACCGACGTGGCGAACAATGCACTGATTAAGGAACGTTACGGTCTGCTGTCTTTAGCGGCAGGCAGAGTAGCCAGCCCGCAAATTCGCAATGCCGGTACTCTGGGTGGAAACGTCAGCCAGGATGTCCGCTGTTGGTATTACCGCCGTGGGCTAGACTGTTATCGCGCCGGAGGCAATCTCTGCTACGCCGATACGCCAGAAGGCATGAATCGCGAACACGCCATCTTTGGTGCCAGTCGCTGCGTCGCGGTCAATCCATCCGACACGGCGCCCGCTCTGGTAGCGTTGGAAGCCAGCATGGTGATTAACAGTGTCGACGGCGAGCGCATACTGCTGGCCGAGGACTATTTTGTCGGCCCTGCCAATGATATTCAGAATACTACGGCATTGCGCAGCGGTGAGATCCTGACCTCGGTGAGAATTCCAACCACCTGGGCAAACGCGAACTTCTATTTCGAAAAAGTTGCCGACAGGAATGTCTGGGATTTTGCGCTGGTAAGCATGGCAGTGGCGATGAAGATGAATGGCGATACTATCGAGGATGCACGTTTTGTTGCCGGCGCTGTGGAGTGCAAGCCGCGGCGCCTGATCGATGTTGAGAATGCAGTCAGGGGCGGGTCCCGCGATGAAATTACCGCGGCATCAGTTGGCAATTTGGCCAGCAATGGCGCCAGGGTGTTAGCGCACAATCAGTACAAAGTTCCAATGATTGATAACCTGGTCAAGAGGGCGATTGTGGCCGGGTAAATAATTATACATTCTGGGTTTAGAATTTGCAGGCCAATCTAATCGGCTATACCGTGTACAAGCTAGTTGATAATGGAGGTTTGAATGACTATTCAAAAATCTAGTGCTCAAGCGGCAGGTTTATTTCTTCTACTCAGTGTGCTTGCAGTTCCTTCGGCAATTCGCGCGCAGTCTACCAACGATGAAATCCCAAGGCTCGCCAACGGGCGGCCCGATATCCAGGGCACCTGGGACTTTCGCACGATTACACCTTTCCAGCGCCCGGAAAATCTGGCCGATAAAGAGGTGCTGACCGAAGCGGAGGCTGCTGCCTTCGAGGATGCTGAGAACGTGCGCCGAGATCGGGACAATTTCACCGATACTTCCACCACTGGGGACTACAATCAATTCTGGTACGACCGCGGCACCGAGATTCTCGATGATGGCCGCACCTCCCTAATAGTCGATCCTGCCAACGGCCGCATCCCTGCACTCACCGATGCCGCTAGCAACAGGAATGAGCTGAGGAGAGAGGCTGCCAGAGAGGCCGCGGGTGTAGAAGTCAGGCCCCTGTCCGAGCGTTGCATCATGGGATTCAATTCCGGCCCTCCGATGATCCCCAGCGCCTACAACAACAATGTACAACTAGTCCAAACCGATGACTTCGTTCTCATTCACAACGAGATGGTGCATAACATCCGTCCTGTAAAAATGAATGCGAGCAATCACCTTGAAGTGCCGCGCAAATGGGAAGGCGATTCCATCGGGCATTGGGAAGGAGATACACTCATCATTGAGACCAGCAACTTCGCCAGAGAAACAGCCTTCGGAAATTCCAGCGCAACCATGCATCTGATAGAGAAGTTCTGGATGATTGATGCTGATACCTTGGGTTATGAATTCACCATTAGCGATCCCACAACCTGGGAAGCACCGTGGACTGTGATGTTCCCTATGCGCCGATCAGAAGAGCCAATCTATGAATATGCCTGCCATGAGGGCAACTATTCCATGGCTGGGATATTGGGCGGCTGGCGTAGATTGGAGGCTTTGGGGCAGTCGGGGCAGCAGTAAGAGATGTGGCCCGAGTCAGCATACACGGGGTTCTTTTTAAATAGTGAGCTGGAAGGAGCTGCGACCTGTTAAACCTCGTTCCAAGCACCGTATGCTGAAGGTTCCCCTTGTGTCGAAAATATTCGCTGCATTCCTTGCAATGATTTGCGTCCCTATTGCCTCTGCTCAAATAACATTCGATGGGTCAGTGGGCACACTCCCTTCCTCCGGCTTCGGGGGCCCCGATTACAAAATTCTACAAAGCTATGGCCGCACACAAGGCAGCAATCTTTTTCACAGTTTTGCAGAGTTCAATATCAATCCAGCCGAATCGGCAAGCTTTACAGTTGGGCCCAGCATAACAAACGTCATCTCCAGAGTGACTGGGGGCAACGGCAGTATCATTGATGGTCCGCTAAATATCGACGGCGGGCCGGATGGTGCAAATTTTTGGATGATCAATCCGGCAGGGATAATGGTTGGGCCCAATGCTACTTTTGACATCGGCGGAAGCCTAAATATAGGCGCCGCCGACTACCTGTCATTCACTGATGACATAGAATTTACAGCAATCGATGAATCGATCAGCCTAACAGTTTCAAGCCCGACAGAATTTGGCTTCCTCGAAGCCGGGGGTGGAGTTGGAGAACTGTATTTCGGGCCGCTTGATGATCCGCTGAGTATAGAACTAAGCGCCAGCAGCGCAGCTGAGGATAACAATCGATATAAGGGTCTGTGGCTCGCTGGCAGAGACGTTTCCTTAAAAGGCCTAGTGATTGCCTCTGGCCCGGGCAAGAACATCCAGGGTGATATTAAGATTACTGGTGGGCAGATAAGTCTAATCGATTCGAAGATTTATACGCTAACTGAGACTGCCGTCGATGGCCCGGACATCATCATTATGGGAGATGATGTCTCATTACTGGATGGTACACATCTGTTGGCGTCAACGGAGGTTACAGGCACAGAGAGTACAGGCGCGGGAGGCGATATTTCGATTGAAGAGGCGAATACGGTGACTGTCTCAGGACTTACAACGATCTCAGTGGATACCGAAGGAGGTTCTAAGGGGGGGGAGATAACAATTGATGCTAACGAACTGATTTCAATAGACGACAGCACTTTAAGTGCGTCGGCAAGTGCTGATGGGCATGCGGGTTCGATAATGCTCCAGGCAGGTGAAGTGTCTCCTTTTCTTGGCATTAGGCCCGGAAACGATTCACAAATACGTATTTCCAATGGAGCACGTATTAAATTAGAGTCGAATGCTTCGGGTCAAGGTGGCACTTTGGTTATTAAAACTGGCGAACTTTTACTCAACACTTCACCCAATAGGCGACCTCTCGAAGACGCTAAAAGAGTGGAAATATCGGGCGAAAGTAGTAGTAAAGATGGAATTCCTGCGCATTTCGAAATTAGTGCCAATTCCATCGTAATTGCCAACAGCGAAATTAGAATCACATCTGTGAGCGATCGGGTTGGATTCCATCCTTCTGTCACACTTCGGGCGATAAGAGGGAATCTACAGTTGTTCGATTCCAATGTGGAAAGTACAACGTCTGGAACAAGCGACGCCGGTTTTATAAAAATAAACGCGGGGGATTCGGGTAATACAGGAACTATTCTCACGCTGGATCATTCAACGATTCAGGCAGCGAGTTTGGGAGCCGGAAATGGGAAAGGAATCGAAATTCAAGCTGGGTCTCTAAGTCTCCTGAATGGCTCTCTTATTTCCTCTGAAGCTAGTAGCACAGGCGCGGCAGGAAATATCACTATAGCTGTCGAGGACAAGCTGTCAATTCTCGGTAATTCAGCTGCTGAAAGCAAGATAACAACAGATGCCCAAATCTCAAAGGGTGGAAATATCGCTGTAACGGTTGGGGGTGAGCTAAAAATGCAGAATGGCATCATCGGTGCGACCGTCGGTGCCGGTACCGACAATGGAGGGAAGATTACTGTCAATGCTGGTAATGTATTTATGCAATACGCTGGGATTTTATCGCGGGCCGCTGATGGCGAAGGCGGCGGAATTGATTTGGTGATTGCTGGCTCCGGACAAGCCTTTGTCATCGACTCCCAGAGCATCATCAATGCCGACGCAGATTCGGGTAACGCTGGGGAAATTAACGTCAACACACCAGATGTCGATCTCGATTCGGGCCTGCAGGAACTGGATGTTAGCATTGTGGCTACAGCTGAAATTGCAGAGGATGAGTGCAGTCCAGCCACTACAGGCATGCTGAGCACCTTCCGACAAGAGGACGAGGGAGGTACGCCGGTAGCACCAGATCGTTACCTCCTAGCGAGTGTATCAGAGGAGTTAACTGCCACAGCATCTGGCGGAGATTTTCAGGACTTAGCTATTGCCAGAAAAATGCTAGCTGCTATTAAAATGAATCCAAGGGAAACATGCAGGTGAGTAGTAGATGATGCTCTAAGAAATGAGGCCAGAATAAAAATACAGAGGTTCTTCCTGAATAGTGAACTGGGGGAGCTGCTCGAACTGTGTTGAAGCGATTGATTCTGGCGCTACCCGAAATCGTGAAACGTGCCCTCTGCGTTACCAACTTGCCTAGTGACAAGCGTGACGAATCTCTTTATTTCAATTCATAGGGAGGACGGCTATCCACCATAATCTTGTTCAGCTTATCCTGCGCCCGCTTCGGGTTCGTTAAATCCTGTACCTCCAACATTTCGCATTTATCTTCCACCATCTGATCGATGGTCACCGGATAGAATTTGCAGTCGTCGGGGCGGTCTAAATATATGTCGCAGGTGTAGATTTCTTGATTGGGTGCTTTTCTTAACCACGGGCAACGCTCCAATTGCTTGCCAGTGGCCGGGTCGATCCAGATACCCCCATCCTGCACATATTCGTATAGATCAGGTCTAAAGGTTTCCCACAGTTCTATTTCGTCATCCGATACAGACAAGCCGTCGCCACCGTACTTCGTACAACATTTTCCGCACTGATTACATTCTTTCAAGGGTAAGGATCACTTCCGATTTTCTAATTGTAAGCTTTTGCGCTAGATAGGGAGCAGCTTTAATTTTCGGAGAGTTAATTCGCTTTTATCCGATCTCTCTTTGTTAACACCAAACTACTCTGACCCCTTTGATTCTGACCTCGTGTGTCGGCTAATTAGACAAGGGGTCAGGTCGCATCTGAAAATGATAGACCTTGCTAGTAGTGCCGGCACCAGATTCCATGTGAAAAGGTGCTCGACTAGAGATGGTGGCCCACAGCCCCCGGCCTTGCCAGCCGCTATCGGGATCATCGATGCGTCCGTCCAGCCACTTCGTGTAAAAACCTAATGGATAGGGCACGGTTAGGCGCACCCATTCACCGTCGTTGAGCACCAGCAGGCTACCGGACTGATTGCCGGTGCTGATGGGGGTATTGGATCCCAGTCCGAGCGTATCGAACTGATCTACCCAGGTGTAATAGCTGCCCTCGGAGCTGCCTGATTGCTGAATGTTCTTGAACTGGGGGAGCGGTTCGGCAAAAAAGCTCCAACCCTCAGGGCAGTGCTGGCCCGTGGCTGTTGGTCCATTCAGTGGCCCGCGACAAAGACTACGGTCGAAGCGGCCCATGTGCCCGCTGGCCAGTGCAACCCAGGCAACCCCATTGCGATCGATATCCATTCCTCTGGGCGAGAAACCCTCGATGGCGTTGCCATTTTCATCCAGCGGCAATTCGTAGTACTCGGTCAATGCCGTGGTGCTGGGGTCGGCCCCGGGCATGACCCGCACGACGGCTCCGGGATAACTGAGATTGGAACCCCACACCGAACCATCCGCTGCAGGCGCGACGGCATACAGGCCTGAGTTAATGCGTTTGTCGAGACTCGGGTCTAGGGGTGCATCCGGTTCCACGTAGTCATCGCGGCGGCCGTTGCCGTTGGTATCGAGAATGAAGGGTGTCCAGCCCTGAGCCGCGACGGCGTCGCCAGTTTCCAGAAACTCGCGGGTATTGAGCCAGCCCACTGCTGTGCCGCCGCCGCTGGTCCACAGAGTATTGTCTGCATCTTCGGCGAACATCAGGTGGTGGGTACCGAAGCAGGTGTTGATTGGAGTGTAGGTGTCGGTGCTCGGATCATAGACGCCAAGATGGCGACCGGAACGGCCCAGCGGAAACGCCTGAGCAGAAGGGTGATCAGAACCTTCTTGGCAAAACGCCGGCACATTGCCCGGGTCACGAGCCCGGGAGGTAATCCAGACCCGGCCGTCGCTGTCCATCATCGGGTTGTGCACTGTAGTGGCCGCATCCCAAATCTCTTCGTCGCCCCAGTAGGGAGACGTAGCCATAGCAGGCTGAGGAGCCCCGCCGTAATTGGGATCTTCCGGGAATACTACAATCTGATCAGTACTGTGGGCGGCTGGATCCAGTACTGGCAAATAGTCAGCGCTATTCTCCAAGGCTCCATAAATCTTGCCATAGGCATTCACCGTCGGATCACGACGGTCGGTGCTGACTAGGTCGTGCAGATAGGCAGTAGGATCAGCCCAGTCCCATTGCGTAATTACCACGTTACGTTCCAGCCCCTGGGGCCGTGGCGGTGCTGGCGGTAATTCCCCGGCAGCGATACGGTCAGTC
>NVUL01000117.1 GCA_002401885.1 SAR86 cluster bacterium | reverse complement strand
AGGCGAGTGCCGATTTCTCATCGGACACCTTCAGCGAACGCGCTTTCTTGCGGTTGATAAACTGCAGCACGCCGATGACGTCATTCTGTTTGTTCGCTAGTGGTATGGCCAATATAGACTTAGTTCGATAGCCGGTTTTCTGATCGAATGATCTATTGAACTTGTAGGGTACATCCCGAGGTAGCTGATAGGCATCGAGAATATTGAGTTCGGAGTCGGTGTGTGCAACGTAGCCCGCTATCGAAGATTCATCTAAGGGGAAGCGTAACTCCTCAAACGGAAATTCCATTGAGTCATTCTGCGTGAGTTTGAATACGAGGTCGCGCTCATGGTCATTTATTTCATTGATTAGAAAAAGCGATGCGGCATCGCAGCAAGCAATATTTTGCCCTTCATTCAAAATTTTGCGTAGCAGTGTCATCAGATCATCTTCAGATGATAGCGAGATGCTGATGTCGGCTAGTTTGTTAAGGTAACGGAAACTCGTGTCGCGCATGTTTGCGCGTTCAGCTTTTTCGCTCTTCAGTACCCAGTGGTAGCAAGCCATTTCTAATAACTTGCAAGTTTGTCGATAGGGAAGATTTTTCGTGAGGATTAGATCGGCGTCCAAATCCATAGCATCGGTGCACAGAAAGATCGCGTCCGGAAATTCTTCTACCCATTTAGCGTGATCTATTTCGCGAACCAGATGATGGTCCAGCAGAATTAGGGCGGGGTTGTATCGCTGTGCCGCCGCTATAGAAACAATTTCCGTAGGAATGATTAGTTTCGACTTTAAATCATTCCAGATTTCGCTTTTGGCATAGCCAGGACCATAACCTATTGTTATGGTTCGCTGCGTACTAGTGGATGAATTCATTAGAGTTATTGCCATGCAAACATGCTAGGCGGAGTGTAACGCACGGCGGCTGGATATGCGACAGTTACGAGCTAGGCTTGAGCGGGCGGTCAAGCGTGTTTGAGGATGTGTTACTTCAGCTGAGCTTTGAGTTGTTCCATGAAGCTTTCGAGATTGCTTTGCGCTTCACTACGGTATCGAAATGGGCCTACTTCATCACCCTCTCGGATTCTGAAATACCAAAGATCTTGCTCGCTAAATACCCTTTCGCGGCGATCAGGAGCAGGCTTATGGGAATTGTCTTTGCGTCGGTTGTCAGACATTGTGCGAAGGGTTTCTCTTATAATTATTTTGAACGAGTATAACCATCTCACTGGACAGATGAAAAGAGTAATTTGTCTTGGTCTCCGCTAGCTCGGGGTTGCAGCCCATTCGAAAATCGGCACCGGTCTGACTGCCGGCAGGCAACCCCGAGCCAGCGAGTAACTACACGATAATCACAGTTTTAAATATTTACTAGGGCGCAAATAATATGCCATTTACATCTGCGCCGAAGCTAGATCCTGCGTCACAAATAATTCAATAAATTCATTAAAAACAATAAGATACGAAATGTTTTGAGAAATCAATGCGCCTGCTTTATCAAGAATAAACAATGAGATACAACGCTCTTCTAAACAGGGAAAATAATTCGATTGAACAAATTTCGAGCAGCAAAGCAGGCTATTTAGTTGGTATAGGAAAAGTCATCCATGATTTTTTCAGACATCGTGCGCCAAAGTGTCATTTCACTTGCTTTTGGATCACTCGCATTAGCCCTAACAGGCAAGGGCGACACATCCCTGCGCAATGCTTATCGACCAGATCAACTGCTTGAAGCTGCAGTTTTCTGATCGGAACTTTAACGACAGTTGAAGCTAAGTGATTGAAATTCCTATAGAGATTCGTTTTTCAGGGTCGACTATTTACGAGCGATGAGCGCCGCAGCTGCATTCAAGTCTTCTGCACTATTGATATTACAGAAGGTGCCGGGAGAGTTGTCGTCGCAATTCACCGCAACAGCCTTGAGAGAGCCGAATAGTAATTTGGGCCCATATAAGCCGGCAGCAACGGCTGCTTCGATTTGCTCGATTAGGTCAAGATGCCAAAGAGAGAAGAGGGGCTGGATCTGATCTCGGTGGTAGACATAGGCAACTGCGGCAGATTGTTTGTTCAATTCCTGTGCCAATTGGCCCACAACATCGTGCGGGAATTCAGGAACGTCTCCTGGGAAGCAAGCGAGGTAGTGTATCCCTTTGTTTGCCTGCGCATTCCGAAACCAGTGCATCGCGCTCAGGATGCCCAGCAATGGACCGGCATAGCTTGCATCGCGATCGCTTACAATTGGTAGCTCAAATACTTGATAGCGCTCGATATTATGGTTGACGCTCAATACCAACTTCTTGACCTGAGCCGCCGCCTTGCTTACAACGTAATCAAGTAATGGCTTTCCGTGCAGGGGCACCAGAGCCTTGTCACGGAAGTCCATTCGCGAGGCCTTGCCACCTGCTAAAATCACGCCGCCTATTTCAGACTTGCTTATCATGGTTAGAGCCAATAGGGAGTTGAAGACCGAGAATATTGCACGACTTACTCGGATTATGAAATTGCTCGTTGATTTTACCAGCCTCGGGCCCATATTCTCTCATTGAATCTGAGTTTTCGATGTGGGAAAATCCCGCACTTTGCGGGCTGGTGATAGTCCGCGTGGCTTCTTGAAAAGTCCTAAAATCAATAGCTTGCCCAATCAGGCTATCCAGCTATCGCTAACCACTATCCAGATTAATTCAGTAAAATATCTCGATACTGTTTGATATTAAAAATTCCGAGTCTTTCGCTTGGAAATGATGAGGTTTACACATGCAGGTTTCCGTTGAAACTACCCAGGGTTTAGAAAGGAAAATGACAGTCGCTGTTCCCAGCGAGAAAGTCGATAGCGCTGTTAACACGCGGCTACAGGAGGCCGCTAGAAACGTAAAGCTAAATGGCTTTCGAAAAGGCAAGGTTCCCTACAAGGTAATCAAAAGCAAGTTTGGAGCTGGCGTGCGGCAGGAAGTGGTTGGTGAACTGATGAACCAGTCTTATTACGAGGCTATCGATCAGGAAAGTTTGAAGCCGGCGGGCCAGCCGAATATTGCCCCGAAGAATCTGGACGAGGGGCAAGATTTAGAATTTGTAGCGACATTTCAGGTTTATCCAGAAATTACATTGCCGGATTTCTCCACGATCAAGGCAGAGCGCCTAGGAGCAGAAATCTCTGAGACTGATATCGATGAGATGATAGAGACCCTGCGCAAGCAGCGACAGAGTTGGGAGGTGTCGGAGAGAGCCGCTGCTACGGAGGATATGGTCAACATTGACTATGTGGGTCGTCGTGATGGTGAAGACTTTGAGGGTGGCAGCGCGCAGGGAACGAACTTAGTTCTCGGGTCTGAGCGGATGATTCCGGGGTTCGAATCTGGAATAGAAGGCAAGTCCGCAGGCGATGCGTTTACTCTGGATTTAAGCTTCCCGGAGGAATACCACAATACGGAATTGGCTGGTAAAGAGGTCGCTTTCGAGATCACACTGAATTCTGTGAGTGAGCAGGTTATGCCTGCAATAGACGAAGAGTTTTACAAGAGTTTCGGCGTCGAAGAGGGTGGAAATGACGCTTTTCGTGAAGAAGTGACAAATAACATGCGCCGTGAGCTGAAGACGGCAAGCCGCAATAAGCTCAAGAACAAGATTATGGACAGTCTTGTAGACGCGGTCGACGCAGAGGTTCCCGATGCATTAGTCAGTGGTGAGATCGAGCAGCTAAGACAACAGGCGATGCAACAATTTGGTGGTGGGCAAAAGATCGACGCAAATATGCTGCCAGATGATTTGTTTAAAGAGCAGGCCGTTCGGCGAGTGTTGTTAGGCCTAGTGTTAGGCGAAGTGATTCAGCAGCAGGAATTGAAGGCAGACCCAACGAAGGTGCGTGAATCGATTGAGGAACTCGCGTCAACTTATGAGTCGCCAGACGAAGTCATCAATTGGTATTACGGCAATCAAGAGCAATTGGCTACGATTGAGTCGGGCGTCCTTGAAGATCAGGTTTTTGACTATGTCATTGATCAATCAGCTGTGACCGATAAACTGGTGGGCTATCAAGAAGTAATTCAGCCTGATCCGAAGGCGGCAGGCGAGCAGTCAGGCGAAGATGCAGAATCGGATGCCTAGCAGGCTGTTTTCAAAAACGTAATTTAACCGTTACTTACCTCGTCGGCATTATTGACCGATATTAAAAGGA
The DNA here is from genome assembly GCA_002401885.1 of SAR86 cluster bacterium. GTDB lineage: Bacteria > Pseudomonadota > Gammaproteobacteria > Pseudomonadales > Pseudohongiellaceae > UBA9145. Next base: position 5,330 of record NVUL01000117.1, on the reverse strand, counting down.
CAGGAATTCATGTCAAATATTATTCAACCCACAGCGGCTCTCGTGCCTATGGTTGTCGAGCAAACGGCCCGCGGTGAGCGCTCCTACGACATTTATTCCAGATTGTTAAAGGATCGAGTGATATTCATGACGGGCCAGGTGGAAGACCACATGGCCAACTTGATTGTCGCGCAGATGTTGTTTTTAGAATCTGAAAACCCAGATAAAGACATACACTTATATATCAATTCTCCTGGTGGGTCGGTTACGGCCGGATTATCGGTTTACGATACGATGCAGTTTATTAAGCCAGATGTGAGCACAATGTGCATTGGGCAGGCGGCTAGCATGGGGGCTATGTTGCTGGCTGGCGGTGCGAAGGGCAAACGCTTAGCGCTGCCTCATTCACGTATGATGATTCATCAGCCCAGTGGCGGCGCCCAAGGTCAGGCATCAGATATTGAAATACAAGCTAATGAAATCATTAAGTTACGACATAGTCTTAATGTTTTACTTGCGGATCATACCGGACAAACTGTGGAGACTATCGCGAAGGACACGGAACGAGACAATTTCATGAGTGCCGACGAAGCACAGGAATATGGATTGGTGGATAAAGTAATTCAGCGAAGAGTAGATAGTAAGAGTATAGAAAGCGTTTAAAATGGCCCTGCGGGGTTGCATTTCCATGCGGATGTCGCCATTTTAGAAGGCAATGAAACAAGCCAAGTTTTCACCTGTCACAGATTCGCATTCAAGTTCCGGGGTTGGATTGGATAGAAACCCCGGTTAATACCTAGAGGTCCGCTATTTAGGACTCTAGCCAAAGTTTTAGATTTCAGGTTGTAGTTTAGATGTCAGACGATAATTTTAATAAGGGCGACGATAACGGCAAATTGCTGTATTGCTCGTTCTGCGGTAAGAGTCAGCATGAGGTTCGCAAGCTAATTGCGGGCCCATCGGTGTTCGTGTGTGATGAGTGCGTTGATTTGTGTAACGATATCATCCGCGAAGAGATTCAGGAAAAGGACACCGAAACCAGCGCGCGCAAGCTCCCAATTCCCGAAGAAATCAAAAACACTCTGGATGAGTATGTCATTGGACAGGAAAGTGCCAAGAAGGTGCTCGCCGTAGCGGTTTATAACCACTATAAACGTCTGAACTATGCCAAATCCAATGGGGAAGTCGAGCTAAGCAAGAGCAATATCTTGATGGTTGGTCCTACCGGCACGGGTAAGACTCTGCTGGCAGAAACCTTGGCACGCCTGCTGGATGTTCCCTTTACTATCGCCGATGCGACAACGCTCACCGAGGCGGGTTACGTAGGCGAGGATGTCGAGAACATCATTCAGAAGCTGTTGCAAAAATGCGACTACGATGTAGAGAAGGCCCAAATAGGCATTGTCTATATTGATGAAATCGACAAGATTTCGCGTAAATCAGACAACCCATCAATCACTCGAGACGTTTCAGGCGAGGGTGTGCAGCAAGCTTTGCTGAAGCTAATTGAGGGCACTGTTGCCTCCGTTCCACCTCAAGGCGGTCGCAAGCATCCACAGCAAGAGTTTCTGCAGGTTGATACGACAAATATTTTGTTCATCTGTGGTGGTGCCTTCGCTGGATTGGACCGGATCATTCGAGATCGTTCCGATAAGAGTGGTATCGGTTTCTCTGCAGAGGTGAGATCTAAGGAAGAAGAGAACAAAGTCGGGGAGACGCTGCGCGGCGTGGAGCCCGAAGACTTAGTGAAGTACGGTCTTATACCGGAATTCGTCGGTCGCTTACCAATGATTGCTACTCTCGATGAGTTGGATCTGGACGCGATGGTGCGAATCATCCGAGAGCCGAAGAACTCATTAACTAAGCAGTATGCTCAGTTGTTCGAAATGGAAGGAGTTGAGATTCAATTCCGCGATGATGCGCTTCGAGCTATCGCGAGAAAGGCGAAAGAGCGCAAGACGGGTGCTCGTGGACTGCGCTCTATCATGGAAATAGTGTTATTAGATTCCATGTACAAGATTCCTTCACTGGACAAGGTCAGCAAGGTCATTATCGATGCCGCAGTGATCGAAGGCGAATCAGAACCCTTGTTGATGTACGAGAATGTCGAGCAGCAGAGCATATCTGCTGCAGATGAAAAGAGCTGATAAAGTTCTGCCAAAGCCTTGATATTTCAGGCTCTGGCACCACCTTTGGATGTAGGCTCTAAGGCCACCGAATCACTTTTAGTGCGCATCAGTTAGGCGTGTCCACAAATTCATAGAGTAGTATATGAGTATATCCCCGGACGATCCCAGCAACACACAATTCCCTTTACTGCCACTACGGGATGTAGTGGTCTATCCGCAAATCGTTCAGCCGTTATTCGTTGGCAGGCCCAAATCCATCAAAGCCCTGGAAATAGCCATGGCAAACAATAAACAGGTCTTGTTGGTGGCGCAGAAGAATGCCTCCGATGATGAGCCTGCCGCCGATGATCTCTATCAGATCGGTACGGTCGCGACGATCCTGCAACTAATTCGCTTGCCCGACGGTACGGTTAAGGTGCTCGTAGAGGGTCTAGATAGAGCTCAATTGCGCAACGTCAGCTTCGATGCGGATCACTTTCGTGCCGAGATTCTCGTTCTCAACACAGATCCAGTTCCCGAGAAAGAGTCTGAACTATTGATTCGTTCTCTGCTTTCACAGTTTGAGCAGTATGTGCAGCTCAGCAAGAAGATACCGCCAGAGGTAATGACCTCTATCTCCAGCATCGATGAGCCAGGGCGCCTAGTCGATACCATCGCGAATCACATGACTTTGCAACTCGCGGAGAAGCAGAACCTGCTTGAGTTGGTTAGCCTGCAGGCAAGAATCGAACACCTCATGGCGTTGATCGAGTCAGAAATCGATCTGTTTCAAGTCGAGAAGCGCATCCGTGGACGCGTTAAGAAGCAGATGGAAAAAAGTCAGCGTGAGTACTATCTAAATGAGCAGATGAAGGCCATCCAGAAAGAAATGGGTGAAATGGATGATGTGCCGAACGAGGCAGAGGAACTTAAAACCCGCATCGATGACGCTGGTATGCCTAAAGAGGCAAAAGAGAAGGCGGTTTCGGAATTAAATAAGTTGAAGCAGATGTCACCCATGTCATCGGAAGCTTCTGTTGTGCGCACCTATCTCGATTGGATGGTTAGCATTCCCTGGAAGAAGCGTTCCAAGGTTCGCATGGATCTGGTAAAGGCGGAGGAGATTCTCGAGACAGATCACTACGGCCTCAAGGAAGTTAAGGAACGAATTCTCGAATATCTCGCCGTGCAGAAGCGCGTAAAAAAATTGAAAGGCCCGATACTCTGTTTGGTGGGACCGCCCGGTGTAGGTAAGACCTCCCTGGGAGAGTCGATCGCCAGGGCGACGAATAGGAAATTTGTGCGCATGGCGCTTGGTGGCGTTCGTGATGAGGCAGAGATCAGAGGTCATAGAAAAACCTATATAGGCTCCTTACCTGGCAAATTGGTGCAGAAACTATCCAAGGTAGGCGTTAAGAACCCACTGTTTTTGTTAGACGAAATCGACAAGATGGGGATGGATAATCGCGGCGATCCCGCTTCTGCCTTGCTGGAGGTGTTAGACCCAGAGCAAAACCATAGCTTCAATGATCACTATCTTGAGGTCGACTACGATCTGTCGGAGGTTATGTTCGTGTGCACCTCCAATAGCATGAACATTCCTGAGGCGCTTCTGGATCGTATGGAGGTGATTCGGATTCCCGGATATACCGAGGAAGAAAAGATAAACATCGCCGAGCGCTATCTGATTCCGAAGCAAAAGAAAAACAATGGCGTTAAAGATCAAGAATTGACCTTCACTACAGAGCCTATTAGTGATCTGGTTCGTTATTACACACGTGAGGCTGGAGTCCGTGGTCTGGAACGAGAAATTGCCAAAATTTGCCGCAAGGTAGTTAAGCAGAATTCTTTGGAGGGCGATGCCGAGACGGTCAACCTGACTTCCGTGGAATTAGAAGACTATTCTGGTGTCCGTAAATATGACTACGGTAAGGCGGAAGAAGAAAACCTGATCGGTCAGGTTAACGGCTTGGCTTGGACCTCTGTAGGTGGCGAGCTGCTGACTATAGAGGCGGCTGCTGTTAATGGCAAGGGTAAAACCACCATGACGGGCTCTCTCGGTGACGTGATGCAGGAGTCGATTCAGGCTGCTTTTACCGTGGTTAGGGGGCGAGCGGAGTCGCTTGGCCTGCCCATCAATTTCCATGAAAAAACTGATCTTCACATACACGTGCCTGAAGGGGCGACTCCCAAAGATGGCCCCAGCGCCGGCGTTGGCATGTGCACGGCTCTAGTATCAGTACTGACTTCTATCCCGGTCCGTGCCGATGTGGCCATGACCGGAGAAATTACATTGCGAGGGCAGGTGCTGAAGATCGGTGGATTGAAGGAAAAATTGCTGGCCGCACACCGCGGTAATATTAAAACTGTGGTGATTCCTGCCGATAACGAAAGAGACCTTAAAGAAATTCCAGACAATATTAAAGCCGATCTGGACATCATTCCTGTTCGCTGGATCGATCAAGTTTTAGAACACGCACTTCAGTATCAACCGACGCCTTTAAGCGATGACAAAAAAGCATTGTCAGATAAAGAAGCAAAGCAGGAAGATAATGATAAAAGTAGTGATGAAAAGCACATAAATACCCATTGATACCGCATGTTTCCTGTTGACACGGCTTTCACGCAATTGGTATAAAGACTAGGTATTACGCTGGGTTTATGTCGTATTTTTGGGAAAAGAATTAGATTAAGCCAGCGCTTAGAATTTGTGTATTTTGAGCAGTAGTGTTGCGTTAAATACACCAGCATTTTTTAGGCGTTTATAGATTAGAAAATCACTTAAAATTTAAAAAAAAGGGGATAACGTGAATAAATCAGAATTAATAGATGCTGTTGCCGCTAGTGCGGACCTACCTAAAGCTGCTGCTGGTCGTGCAATCGATGCAATGATTGACGCAATTACGGATTCTTTAAAGAAAGAAGACCCGGTTGTGTTAGTAGGTTTTGGAACTTTTGCCACTAAGCACAGAGCGGCTAGAACTGGTCGTAACCCCCAAACTGGTGAGCCAATTCAAATTAAGGCGGCTCGTGTACCTAGCTTTAAAGCAGGCAAGGCACTTAAGGATTCTGTCAACACTCTATAGTGTTGATTGGACTGCAAGTTCAATGCGAACCTGAGATTGCCTCAGGTGTTGCAGGTTCGATGCTCTGGAGTTTGTAGCTGCGAATCTAATTGAATGGGATTGAGAGACTGATTTCCCCGCGGTTCCCAAGAGAAAGGTAGGGCGCATCTATGATGCG
>NVUL01000116.1 GCA_002401885.1 SAR86 cluster bacterium | reverse complement strand
GTTTCATTTCCGGTACAAGTGACGATCAGGAGATCGGTACTGTGGACGGTCTGCTAGCCGGCTTTCGCTTTGTTGAAAACACCCCGGGAACCAAGCAACTAAATGGTGCAGCTCTGTTCACCACCTCGCCTCAACTGGGTGTTGCAGAATCCGCAGCCGCTACTCAAATTGGCTTCGGGATTTTCCCCGGCGATCCAGATTTTCGAAATGGCTATCGCGGCATATACGGTTCGGCTACTTATATCGATAGCGACTATCCAGTAGTTATAGAAAACGACTCTGCTGACCCAACTTCTCTAGTTGATACAAGTAACTCTGGCGACTACTACCACTTGCTTCGCGGCCGAAACGCCGATTTGCGCCAAGAGTCGGATTGGCTGGATGTGGGTGAATATGATGGACTAAATTGGGGGCTATGGCTCTCTCAGGGTGAAGGCGGCGATCCAAATGACCCCTTGTTTCTTCGCAGCGCCGGACAGGGCAGCGACGGTATTCAGGAAAACTTGGATAGCAATAACGCCTGGTTCTCAGTGGGTGGCACCACCGATATAGAGTATTTTACAGCTCTTACCGCTCACAAACGCTTCGAAGCGACACACCTGAACAACCGCTTCGAATTTGAATCTAGCGACTCCAGTTGGACACATTTCGAATTTTCGGCAGATTTTGAGATTTATCTGGATTCTGGCTATTCGTATGGCGATCTCGAAATTTTCGTCTGCGATATTGATTGTATTGGCACAAATTTTAAGCAAAAGTGGAACGCCACCATTGGCCTCCATGATTTCGGAAGCATAGCTACTCGAGGTTTTAGGACAAATCTTAGTGGTACCGTCACCCAAGATCCCAACGGCACAAACACTACCCAATTCTTCAATGGCATTTTTCAAGGGTATTTCGTGGGAGCTGACGGCGAGGCAATTTCCGCGGGTTTCACCATTGGCGGAGAAGGTGGTGGCAATACCAATGATTTCGTTTCTGGTTTAATCCTATTTGATGCATTGGAGAATCTAACCCAAAACCAGCTAGACGAAGTTACAAACAACGACGCCTTTGGTTTTGCTATTAGCAAGAGCGTGTTCTTCAATACTGACTTATCCGATGAGCTAATCTGGGGTTGGAGCTCGGCCGATGGTGATGACAGCGATGTTCTATTGATAACAGACGGTAATTCGGCTGTGTCTACTTTATTGATTGGTGCTGAAAATTTTGACCCGGATGTGGGCGAAGGCGGTTTCGATGTCGGCATTGAATACCTTGCATCGAATAGCGAGGAGAACTCTTTCGAGGGCGTAGGTGACTTCGATTTGTTATGGGGAATCTGGGCGGGCGATAGTGATCAACAAAAAGTATTCGATGAAGCAAGCCTGCTCAACGATATAGATGATATCGATATTGGTGGGCTACACCTCCTTGTATCCGCACCTCCTGCATATACTTCCTCTGGCGGTTTACTAACAGGCACAGCTAATTTCGATTTGGTCGTTGATTATATCGGTGGCCGTGATGATGATGGGTCTTTTGAAGCACTGGATTATGTGTCCGGCAGCTTCGGTTTGGATTTTGCAACTGGAGATCTAAGCCTAGCGTCCTTAGTAGTATGTTATGGCGGCAGTACTAGTAATTGTGACGATGAAGGAGATCATAACTGGGCTGTCGATATTGGCGCCGGGCCAACTCTAAATCTCTTTGCTGCTAGCGGGAAAGGCATCCTCGATGAAACCGCTGTGTCTGGCTCCATTAACGATGGCGGCGAAGGGGGTAGCTTTACCGGATTCATTAATGGTTTCGCCATAGAAAAGAATGACGACGGGGATAAGGGCTTTGTTTTAGGATTTAACTTCGACGGTAATGTAGATTTTGGAAGTACTGTTGGGGCAGCCCTTTTTACAGAATCTGTTCCACCGGTCATGCCGGTAGCGTTTACCAAAACAGATTTCAATGCGGTGGGATTTTCACTGTTCATAGACTCAGCCGACAGCCCGCAATCGATCTACGGCAACGCTATCTATAACGACTCCTTCCCTCTGCAAAACCTAATCAGCTTTGACGGTAGCGGATCATTCAGCGGGTTCTTCGATGACGAGCCAGACTTTTTTGTAAGCCCTTCTGGTTCTGAACTGCTATCTCCTCAGCATCCGGCTGGCGCTACCGAGTATGACGTGCACTGGGGAATCTACGACACCGGTGGTGGCAATAAGCATAAATTATTCTCAGATTTTAGTGACGACTCGGTTTTCACTGAGATCAACAACAAATTGGTGACGGTTGCGCTGCTGCCCTTAGATGTTTCCAAATTAACTGGTTCGACTCGTACATTTATTGGCGGCTCCGGGGCTAATCTCGATGGCTCTATTATTGGCTTTTCCAACGGTTCGTTTGGTGGAGTTGAAAAATTCATTGGTTATTTCGACACCACTATAGATATGACCACGGGTGGAGCACTAACGGATGGCTACCTAGAGTTTTCATTCAAGGACGACAGTCTTTTCGTGCAGGAATGGAAAATTAACTTTAGCGGCAATGCCAACGTCTTCGGCAATGGCTCTGTGGTCGGTGAAAACTATACCTACCTCGACACATTTAGCATAGATTCTGGTAGCACCATATATTTCGACAATATGCTGATAGGCACTCCAACCGGAGAACTGGCGGGCATTTTCTCATCAGAGCTTACCACTACAGGTATAAATGGATTTACCGGCGGCTTTGCCCTGCGAGATGTGAGTGACCCGTCAATTCATACCCAAGGCGCGTTCCAGCTTCAGGAAAATAATTTTATTAGTGCTGACGAATTGGACGATTTTACTAGTACGGGCATGCTATTTACCGGCTCTTCTTTATCCGGTGGAAATAACTCATTAGCAGCTCGGTTTGGTGGAGTAGCAATTCCTTCAGGCGCTGGCGAACCTACATTTGCCGCTACCGCGTTTGACACGTCAACTTTTGGCGATGACTACGACGTCGGCAGTCAATCCATCATTACTGCTGACGACTCCACTACCAGCAACTTTGAGACTATTATTCTTCCGGGTAGCAGTTCAAGTATTCAATGGGGTAGCTGGCTTGGCACTAGTTCGACATTCAGGAAGAAAAATGCATCCACCACTAATATAGCGTTTGACCAGAGCGCTTATTGGTTTTTGGCTGAACCGTCCAAAGCAACTTTACCCACAACCGGAAAGTTTACTTATAACGATATTCTCGATTTTCAAGGTGAGGCGAACCAGCACGCAACCCTTCTCTACAAAGAGGGGGCAATAAGCTCAATTGATATTTTTACTTTTGATCTGGATTTTGGTTCAGCAGCAATCACTGACGGTCATATCGTTGCCAATGCGACAATTGCCGCTACTGGCAACATTGGCCCCATCGATGTCGAATGGGATGCCTACTTCAGCGGGACAGCAACTGGTGCTTTCCTGGAAGCGACCATTGATGCAATGGACTCTACTAACACTTTCAGCTCCACCCTTAGTGATGTCACTAGCGGAACAACAGATTTGAATGGTGCAATCGGTGGAAATATAGATGGCTATCTCGTAGGCGCATCGGCTATCGATGGCATTGTCTTAGGTTTTAACTTAAACAACATAACGGCAGACGGCGGCCCTCAGGTTCTGGTCGGAACCGTTGCTCTTGACGATGATGAAATAGTTACTTTCTCTCTACCAGAACCGACGGTTGACGCTCACAACATCGACTGGGGAACGTGGAACAACCCATTAGAAGACAACTGGGTAATCGTTACACCTGATGTAGATGGTTTGACAGAACTACAAACCAGCAACCATCTTGTAACAATAGACGCGACACCGGTAGCTAGTCTGACGGGATCAGGCAGTTATGGCAGCACAGCAGCCTCATCGTTTATCGGTGCCGGCAGTGCCGGTGACGTCACTCAGGTAGTCGCTGGTTTAGATGTGGATTTCAATACAGGCATGATTTCCAATGGCCGTCTGCAGATTGAGGTTGGGGGCTCTCAGGCTTGGGAAATCGACTTCGCCGGCTCTATCGGTAATGGCATGGTAGATCTCAATTCGATCGGCGGAACGCTCTCCGATCCGGGCGGGCTCATCAGTAATTCTATCAATGCGAATCTTGGCGGTGTGTTTACCGGCACAGGTGCCGAAGCATTTGTCGGCGGCTTCGATCTGATTGACGAAATGAACCTGCTCAATCAAGTTGACGGACTCTATACAATAGAGCGTTAAAATCTAGAAGCGTAAAACAAAAAAGGGGAGGCTTAAAGCCTTCCCTTTTTTGTTGCCAATTAGTTGATCAATGCTCAGCTAGAAGAATAACCCGCAAACAGCTACCCGCCCTTTTGGTTTTCTTTTCCCTAGGATTTGTCTTCTTGAAAATCCAGTGATGCTGAATTAATGCAGTACCTTAGTCCAGTTTCTGGAGGACCATCGGGAAAAACATGCCCCAGATGTGAGTCGCACTTGTTACACACCACCTCAGTTCTGATCATGCCGTGAGAATGGTCATCGTGCTGTGCCACCACTTCTGAATCAGCTGGCGCATAGAAGCTTGGCCAACCTGAGCCAGAATCGTATTTAGCCTCGGAGGAAAACAGTGGCTCGCCACAGGCTGCGCAGTTATATATTCCCTTGTCCTTGAGGTCACAGTACTTGCCAGTAAATGCAGCCTCAGTTCCAGCCTGCCGGGTGACACGGTAAGTCTCGCTATCGAGCTCCTGCTTCCACTGTTCTTCCGTCTTCTCAATCTTTTCTGGATCGCTCACTACTTTACTCCTTAGGCATTTCTGACCTAAATAATACACCAGAAATTGGTTGAGGGCCTGTCTAGCCATAGGATCCACGACACTAAGCACTAGCGGCAAGGATCGTGGCCAGTATTGGCAATAATGTAGTTATTCAAACCCGATAGCTGCCGATGAATGAGTAGGGATTAACTAAATTTGAGAGCAGTAGAGAGCTAAAAGAATGACTAAGGTTTATCAGTCCGACAAACTCGGCAACGTCTGTTACGACATCCGTGGCCCCGTGCTAGAGGAAGCCAAGCGACTAGAAGAGGAAGGCCAACAGATATTGAAGCTCAATATTGGCAACCCAGCCCCTTTTGGCTTCAATGCGCCCGATGAGATTCTGCATGACGTGATCCACAACCTATCAGCCGCTCAGGGCTATTGCGATTCTAAGGGGCTGTTCTCTGCCCGTAAAGCGATCATGCAGGAATGCCAGCGCTTGAATGTACGCAATATAGAAATCGACGATATCTATTTAGGAAACGGTGTTAGCGAGCTTATTACCATGGCGATGCAGGCACTTTTAAATAACGGCGACGAGGTGCTCGTTCCTGCGCCCGATTATCCTTTGTGGACTGCTGCCGTAAGCCTAAGCGGTGGCACGGCAGTTCACTATGTGTGCGACGAGCAAGCCGACTGGTTTCCCGATATCGCCGACATGGAATCTAAAATCAACAACAGCACTCGCGCGCTGGTCATTATTAATCCGAATAATCCAACTGGAGCAGTATATAGCAAGGACATGTTACTGCAGCTGATCGAGCTATGTCGCAAGCATGAGCTCATTCTTTTTGCAGATGAGATTTACAGCAAGATCATCTATGACGATGCCGTACATACTCCAGTCGCATCACTGTGTGATGATGTCTTTATAATCAGCTTCAACGGTCTCTCCAAATCCTACCGCCTCGCAGGGTTTCGCTCTGGCTGGATGGTTCTTAGTGGCCCCAAGGAGGATGCGAGCAGCTATATAGAAGGGCTGGAAATTCTGACCAATATGCGGCTATGCGCAAATGTCCCAGCACAATTCGCCGTGCAAACGGCGCTAGGCGGTTATCAGAGTATCAATGATCTTATCTTGCCGGGTGGTCGCTTAAAACAGCAGCGCGATATTGCCTGGGAGTTGCTCACTCAGATTCCTGGTGTAAGTTGTGTAAAGCCGCGCGGCGCGATTTACATGTTCCCCAAACTTGATCCAGCAATCTATAAGGTTGACGATGACGTCGCCTTGGTAATGGACATCCTTGAACAGGAACACATTCTTCTGGTACAAGGCAGCGCCTTCAATATCGAAGACACGCAACACCTGCGTCTGGTATTCCTTCCCCGGGTAGATGAACTGGAACCCGCCGTAGCGGGTATCGAAAGAGTGCTTAAGAAATACCGCAAATAGTTACTCGAAGCGAAAGCCAAGAACGATAAGTTGCTCCTGCTGATTCAAAGAATAAATATCCCTTCCAAGCGGCCTGCTTGTAAACTCTCGCCTCTGCAGAAGCTTCTGTCGAAACGAATCGAACGCCTCAGGCCCCACTCCGTCGTTCAACGCCTGCTTAAACTGTTCACTGAGTTTGTCTAGCGGAAACGCTGTTAGCAAGGTGCTCCACTGCGCCAACTTTTCCGGTGCATTCTCCACCGCGACAACATCGGCATTTCCCTCGCCAGCCTCTTCCTCCTCGGCAGCGCTAAGTCTGAAATGCTCTTCGAACGCCCGCGCTAGAATCTTCGTCGCGTTGGATTTTGCTTCCTTACTGTAACCTGCAATGTGTGGTGTCGCGATATCAACAGTCTGAGCCAGAGAGGAATCGATGGTTGGCTCGTATGCCCAGACGTCAAATACAGTCATGATATCGTCACGCTTCGAAAGTAGCGGCTTTAGAGCTAATTCATCCACTACGCATCCGCGACATGCGTTGATCAGGATCGCATTTTTCCTTAGTGCAGTGAGTTCTTCAGCGCCTAGCAGATTTCGTGTCGGATGCGGACCATCTGTTGTAAGCGGCACATGCAGAGAAACTACATCGCAATCGAGCACTTCCTGCAACGAATAATACACGCGATTGCCCTCGCCTCTAAGGGCCAGAAAGGGATCATGGCAACGAACTTCAATGCCTAACTTCTCGAGCTTAGTTGCGAATAAACCACCGACCGCGCCAGCACCGACAATACCTATCCTACTACCAGGAAGAGAGAAATTTCTATGCAGCGCAGCGAAGGCCAAGGCCGTAAAGCAGTAGTCAACCACCGCGTTAGCATTGCTACCCTTCGCATCTACGAAATGTATGCCAGCATCGAGCAGATAGGCCGTATCGACATGGTCGATACCGCTCGTCGCGGTGCCGACAAAACGAATCTTTGTCCCGTCTAGCAGAGACTCGTTAATAGGTGTAATAGAGCGAACAAGAAGTGCGTCCGCGTCGATAAGATCTGCCCGGCTCACGCTACGACCATCAAAGAAATGAAGTTCGCCGTGCCGACTAAAATTGCTCTGGACAGCTAGGATGTTCTTATCTGCAAAAATCTTCATATTTGTATCACAGGAACAAGGCTATTGGCTTGAGAATCGTTCGGCAACTGAAAGGAGATGGGCACCATCATTTTTTGTAAACTTATAGTTCGAAAGAAATTTTTCGAATGAAGGAACATCGATATCCGTCACTTCTAACGAACTCGGTAGCGCATGCGCGAACCCCTCATGTCGATCACTGGCATTGCAGATAATGGTAGCTAGCTCGCGACTCAATCTTGCCTCGGCCTGATGTGACTCTAGCTTTGACGCCAAACCGGCTGCTCCACGAAGGGACAGACCTGCTACTGCATCAAGGTTTTCATAAATACCATCCAGGCTTGCAAAGTTTCGTAGCAATTCTTTGGCTTTGACTGGCCCCACCCCAGGAACCCCTGTGATGCAATCGACCGAGTCGCCTACGAGGCCTAGATAGTCGGCAAATTGCTCCGGACTTACACCGAATTCTTCCTTGATGTCAGCCCTGTAACGTTTTCGATTGCCGCTGTAGTCCCACATATAGTCCTTATCTGTTCTCAGCAACTGTGAAAGGTCTTTATCTCTAGTCACAATACACAATGCCGGATCTCCCGGCAGTAACTCCGACATCCTGACTGAGAGAGTACCAATGATATCGTCGGCCTCGTACTTCTTACTTGCATAGGATGCCATGCCAAGAATGGAACAAATCTCTCTACAGCCTTTTAGCTGCATTGCAAGGTTTTCGTCCGGCAGCTCCCTATTCGATTTGTAGTTCGGGCAGAGATCGTGCCGAAAGCCGCTAAAAAGACTCTCATCTAGCGCCACCGCAATTCGATCGGGTTTAACGCGTCTTAGGAACTGCAATAGGAATTGGGTAAAGCCGTAAACAGCACTGAGATCGTTGCCATCAACATCGAAGCATTCCACATGGGGAGAAAAATGCGACTGGAATATGTAGATTGAACCATCGATCAGGTAATAGGTGCTATTCTGTTCGCTCATATCAGGCACTCTCTAAGCAGGGCCATGGATGGTTGCAAACACCACTATGATTCGACCTTACGAATTAGATACGCAAAGCTCCCGTCTTTTTCGATCGATTCGAGCAATTCATGCCCGAGGAAATGACAGAACTTAGGCACATCGCGACTAGTCGAAGGGTCTGTAGCAATTAACTTCAGTAGCTGCCCTGCTTCAATATCACGAATCTTATTATGCAAAAGCATCACCGGTTCTGGACAGAACAAGCCAGAGGCATCTAATTCGAAGGCCTCTCCCGCACCCCTGTCTTCGATATCTGATTGATTTTTTGAATTGGACATAACGGTTCTTCGCTGTCTTATTAGTTAACGATCAGCAGCTACTTGCAAATCACAACTCTGACTTTCTGGATCAAAAGTGACCACTATCTCGCCATGCTGCAGTTGATTCATTACCTGCTGCACTTTCTGCTCAAGACTAAGCTCATGAACACCATAGTCGGTGCCTTCTCGGCTTATGAACTCTTCGATAATTGCCGTTAGAGTTTCAGCCTCTAATTCTTGAAAAGGAATATTCATAGCGCAGCGCTTACAGGGTGTTACTTTTCGATGTCAGTAAATATTTCATAGTATGAATCTAAACTAGCTCAACTACATTTAACTCTTCACCGCCTGGAGAAAGTGTTTGCAACTCGGCAAAGGGAAAATTCTTCGTGTCGGCTAACTGCGACAATGAAACATTAGCGATGCTACGAAATATAGTCTCAATCCGACCCGGATGACTCTTATCCCATTGCTGTAGCATTCCCTTAATTGCCTGTCGCTGCATATTGTCCTGCGTGCCACAGAGATTGCAGGGAATGATGGGAAAATTGCTAAGCTCAGCGTAGCGAGAGATTTCCTTCTCTTTGCAATAAGCGAGAGGTCTAATAACGATGTTTCTCTTATCATCGCTCAGCAGCTTCGGTGGCATCGCCTTTAATTTGCCGCCATAGAACATATTCAAAAATAACGTTTCCACAATATCGTCCCGGTGGTGGCCGAGCGCGATCTTGCTAGCGCCTATCGATTGCGCATGGTTGTACAGAATCCCTCTGCGCAGCCGTGAGCAAAGACCGCAATAGGTTTTCCCCTCTTCCACCTTATCGGTAACAATGGAGTAAGTGTCTTTCTCGATAATTGTGTAGTCCACCTTCAGACCATCAAGATAGGCTGGCAGAACATGTTCTGGAAAATCTGGCTGCTTCTGGTCGAGATTTACGACATGTAGCTTGAACTCAATAGGTGCATGCTTCTGCAAACTTAACAGGATGTCCAACATCGCATAGGAATCTTTCCCGCCAGAAAGGCAGACCATGATCAAGTCACCCTCTTCTATCATGTTGTAGTCAGCGATCGCGCGCCCAACATCTCGGCGCAGGTTCTTGCGCGAACGGTTCAACAACGAATTCTTTCCGGTGCCGGCATCTATTGTGGCAG
>NVUL01000115.1 GCA_002401885.1 SAR86 cluster bacterium | reverse complement strand
TTTCTTCAAATACTCCATTGAACTGACCATTGACAATGGTAGAAGATTCTACTTGAAAGGAAGTTGGCCAAGTTGCTCCACCATCACCAGAAACCTCTACTGTTAAAGAAGCTACGTTGCAGCACCATCTGCTCTGGTGCTCGAACGAGAGTATTACCGAAGGGTCGGAAGATAAATCTATGATTGGGCTTACCACGGATCCCTGATATATGGTTGAGGTAAATATTGGGTCCGGTGTGGCATCGGCATCCTGACAGTTGGCCGAGTCTGCATCAAAGAGTAGAAAGCCGTTTGCATTGCCTTCGCCGTTACGAGATTCGTCTGTGCGTGTTAGACGGTCTTCGTATGCGATACCCAAAAGAACGCCGAACGTATCATCAGCAAATGTATTGCTGAATACGCCAGAAAATTTTGGATCAAAAGATTCTGCAAGATCCTGATAACGGCCCTGCGCTGAAAGCGACATATTGAAGCCGGGGTTATCAAGAGGCCGTGCTGTGCGTAGGTTGATGTTGGCACCAATAGAGCCACCCCACATATTCGCTGTCGGTGTTTTGGCAACATCTGCACCAATGATCAGCTCAGAAGGTAATATCTGGAAGTCAAAATTACGCTCTTCAGTCACTGTTGCCAGTGTGCGGTCATTGATTCTAACGATGTTAAATTCCGGACCAAATCCCCGTACAGTAATTTCAGAGCCTTCGCCGGCAACCCGGTTGATTGTAACGCCTGTTACCCTTTGCAGTGACTCTGCAACATTTTGATCTGGGAATTTACCTAAATCCTCTGCTGCGATACCATCAATGAAGTTGGCAGCGCCTCTTTTGCGGTCATTGGCAGTTTTTAAACTTGCGCGTATGCCAGAAACAACGATTTCTTCAAAAACGCTTTCGTCTTCTGTCGCGCTATCTTGTGCGATAGTCGCAGCACTACCAGCAAAAAGAAAGCTGGTGGCAGTGCCAAGCAAGACTGCTCGTCTTGATCTGTTTAAGTTCATTTCCTCACCTTTAATTGGTTCATTTTCCCTGTATGAGATCTTGACGATCCCATGCCGATTTATGGTGCCAATTAAAGGTGTCCCTTTCAGCATAAGCTGTAGGGCTTGCTTGAGGTTGTAGTTCCCTATTACAGGATTAACAGTAACGGATTTAATCAATTCATAGTCGAATAAAATGGTGGCTTTTGCTTTCCTTGCCAACTCTGATAACTGATGAATTGCCAAGCCAGCTTCGATTGCATAGTTTGTGCGTTGACGCGGGCTTGCCTCCACCGGCCCGAACATCCCAAAACTCAAAAGCAAAATAGTTATATAAATTTTAACAAGCTTTACTCGATTGTTACCTACTTCCGTTAACACCTTCCCTTTGGCATCACATGGAGGTAGTTCAGCGGTGAGGGGGAATCCGCTATAGGAAACGAAAAAAAAAGTAAAAATATGCTTTAGTGAAAATGATATAGCGAAACCTCATCCGCAAAAAGGCTAAAGGTTTTCACGGGGTTCAGTAGGAGATTGCACATTTGCTTGCCGTAGAATAACACGGTTTTTTCCATCAAATTCTGCGGCGATTCCAAAGTTTTCTTTCAGAATATCCACAAATTGATCAGCGTCAGAAAGCTTGAATATGCCTCCCACCCGACGCGTGGCAATTTCTTTATCTGCAATTTCAATGTGATACGGCGTATAGCGCATAAATTCATTCACGGCATATTGCAAAGTTTCCCCAGAAAAATCGAGCACGCCTGACCGCCAAGACAAACGTTGTTCAACTTGCTTTAGGTTCACTTGCTCAATTAAATTAACACCGGCCTGTGTTGCACGCGCCCGTTGCCCTTGCACCAGAACCGCATCTGGTAATTTGGCAGATGCAGTGCTTTTAATATCAGGAAGGGTATCAGGTCCCACATTCGCAACAGTTTGCTGGCGCTCTAAAATTTCTACACGGCCCTCAGTGACGATAACATCCACCACACCATTTTCCAGCCGAACCACAAACTCTGTACCTGTTGCTTTGATAGTGTGTGCCCCGGCATGAACCAAGAAAGGGCGGCCTTTTTCGTGGGCGACAGAAAAGACAGCTTCGCCATTGGTTAAATAAATGGTGCGTTCAATTTTATCAAAATCGACAAAAACATTGCTGGCAGTATTAATGCTGATCTGAGAGCCGTCATCCAGCGTCACTTGTTTTGCTTCACCAAGCCGTGTGCCAATAGCAAGCTTTTGTTCTACAGTATTAAGCCCAATAGCAACCCAGATGCTGAGGGCAGCCGCTGTAGCAAGGGCACCTCCTGTCAGGAAGCGCCTTAGGCCTGTTTTTACCCGGCCATAAATTTCTAGATTGAAGAATTTCTTTTTGTCGTCATGCAGCGCTTCTTCATGCGCCATCTGCATCACACCCAAACAATCCATGTCGTTCCAAAGTTCGGCATATTCCCTGAGGGTTTCCTCATGGGCGGGGCTTTTTCGCATCCATTGTTGCAAGGCCAGTCTGTCAGCACGGGATAAATCCCCGGATTCCATCTGGGCGATCCAAGCGCAAGCCTCGCTGTGCACGACACTATCGGATTCTATATGGGCATTTTTTGTCATAACAATCTTATATTCTATTTCAGTTTTTACCTTGAGAGCTTTTCACTGCGATAGCCACAGTATTTCCCTGCTTATTATTTTCTTCTGTCCCGCTTTTCAGCATCGTTTCCCGCACTCTTCGAAGCCCGGAAGCAATATGCTTTTCAACAGTGCTTATTGATATGCCCAGTTTGATGGCAATATCTTTATTCGCAAATCCATAAACCTTTTTTAGCACAAATACCTTTTGGCATTGCGGTGGCAATTCTGCTGTTGCATCCGCAAAAATCCGCCATTTTTCCCTGCTCTCCACATCCTCTTCCGTTGATATCTCTTCTTTGAAGTCACTTGAGGAAGACAAATCCTCAATAGAAGAAATGATAGAACGTGTTTTTTTTGCAGAATCTGCCAGCATTACGTTGCGTGCGACGCCAAATAAAAAGGCTTTTGGGTTTTCAATTTCTTGTTTTTTAGAGGCTCTGAACGCCCGCAGAAAAACTTCCTGCGTTAAATCTTCGGCATCGGCCACATGCATGGAACGCCGCTGTAAAAACCCCCGTAATTGTCGTTCAAACGGTAAAAAACGTTCAAAAACGCTTTTTTTGTATTTACCTGTGTCCGACATAAAAACAAAGATTCCCTGAAGATATTTTTACCTGTACTTATCAGGAACCGAAAATTTAGGCAAGACGACGCGCTATGAGCCTTAGGGCCATAGCCAACGATGCCCTAGCTTTGTGACCCTAATTTACTTTTCAAACGAGGGTTTTGGGCGTGGGCATCTGGCATCATTAGGGGCTTCTACATCGCAAAATTTGGCTAAAATTTGTTTTTGGTTTTCCAGAGTTTGCAGCCTGCTGGCTTGCTTTTTCATTCTGGCTTGATATTTAGCAATAAATTTAGCAATTCGAGACTTTTGTTTAAGCACTGCTCTTTCAATTTCGCGCATTGTTTGGTTGGGTATCTCCCCACTGTCCCTGTTAGACTTAACGCTTTTTGCTGCGCTAAATCCACTGAGGAATCCACCACCGATTATGCCGGCAACCTGTACTCTTTCCCGCACATTTGCCTTGTTTTGGTATTCGACGCACCAAGCCATTGCTTTTAATATTTTTTGCAGCTTCTCTACATCTATTGACTGATTTAAGCTGCCTTGTAGATATTTGATAAACTTGACATTTGCAGTGCCACAATCATTAGATTTATATGCCTCTATGCCGCTTTTTAAAAGGTTGTCCAAGGGCAGGGCTGGCTTGTCTGTTTCGCTAGGCGGACTGGGCAGGGCGACACTGCTAATCAAGACTAGGCTTTTCAGCAACATATCCGCCCCCTTCTGTTAAAGTGTTGGCCTCAAAACCCTGCAGAATTGTGAAACAAACAACAAGCAAGCCCGAGATGGCAAAGAAAGTGCCGGGGGCTGCTTTTTTAATGACCAACTTGTTGTTGCCAAAACTGCCTTCTGCATCCCCTGCATGGCCCCAAATGCCATTCATGAATAGCTTATAGCCCATGTATGCCAATGCCAGCCCAATATAAAGGCTGCTGAGTTTGAATAATAAGAAGGATATTAGATTCACTAATCCTATTTCCAAAGCGGCCTCTCCTCACTTTTCAAATAGATTAAGTTAAAGCTGCGCTCCGTAACCAAACCAGCCCAACGCCTGTTAAAATAGGCGCTCTATCATATCAGATAGGTAAGTATCCCACTTATGGCGTTACGGCCCGTGATTTAGATCATAGGCGGACTTTGGAAACCAGACACCTTCATGATCTCTTCCCATCGCCTAAATAAGGAATATGAGGAAGAAATTATTGCCTGCTGCATCAAGCTAAAGTCGAAAAGCGGTTAAGAACAAAAGAAGAAACTGGAAATGATTTTCAAATTTACTGGAAACAAGGAATATCAGAAGGTTTCTAATTATCATCTAATAGGCTGAAATATATAAGGAAAGTAGTGGAGGCGCGAACGAGAATCGAACTCGTGTACACGGATTTGCAATCCGTTGCGTCACCACTCCGCCATCGCGCCTCACATGGTGTTGGACCCGTATATATAGCCTGCCCATAGGGGTCAAGAATCTTTTTAAATACTTAGTATAATACGGCAATGCTAGGGCGATCGGCTTCCATCGCCACAGCGCAGCCATGCCCTATAAAAATACTGCGTGTAAAATCACTCGGAATGTGATGCCGGTAACGTTTCGGCTGGTGAAGATAGTGTAGGGGTGTTGATGCGCATGTGATAAAAGGATTGCTGTTTCTTTGCTGTTTCTTTGCTGTCTCGTCGCATTTCTGTTGCATTCATTTGGAGGAAAGCCGCCATATTGTCGATGCCTCAATTCTCAAAAACGCCCCAACGGCTTATTGACTATTGGACAAGCCTGCCCACGTCTGCGGGTGCCACGTGTCCTACTCGGGCTAATTTCTCTGTAAAGGGTATCACCAGCTTTATGCAGGAGGTATTTACCATTGAATGGGGGAATGAGGGTACCCTTCGGATTTTGCAGATAGGCACCAAGCTTGATCAGGGTCTTGGGCATGACCTAACCCACCGCGATATTCTTGAGATGGTGCCAAAGGCGCACTTGTCAGGAGAATTGGCATTTTATCGTAATTTATGCGGCACTCCGTGCGCAGGCATGACAACACACTCTTTTCAAAGCACAAATGGCAGGCCTTTGCTTTATAAAGCCGTTCTGTTGCCGTTGCTTGATACAGCAGGTGATGTGAGGTTTTTTGTCGGCGCAGGCAGTATACTGCACGCAGAGGACGCTGTCGCTGGCTTTGGTCCTGAGTATATGGACTTTTGGCAGTTACCGAAAAGAGAATATCTGGATATTGGTGCCGGATTGCCCCCCATGAATGAATATTCGTATTGCTAAAACGGATACGCTCTAGGTCACCGCGTAAGGTTTTTCTGGTGGGATATTTTGAAATATATATGGGTGCCATCCATACATCCCCGCTACATCCCCGCCAAAAAAGAGATGACGTTACTCTCCGCTAACAGCAAAAAGCCCATAGCGTTCTACCATGGTTTGGTAAGTCCCGTCCTGCCGCATGGATTTAAGGCCAGAGTTGAAGGCATCAATCAAATTTTTGGCGTTAGGGTGTTTTTTAGATACCAGAATATGAACTGTTGGGGTGGATAGGGGGGTGATATCAAAGTCAAAATTATGAACTTCTGCCGGAAAATACTTTTCCAGAATATTCTGAGTTGACCTTTTTGGAGATGCAGCCAAGTTTGCCCGGCCCTTTATAACCAGTTGAACCATTGATTTTGCATCTTTCACCCATAGTACGCTTAAATATTTGGCGGCTTGAAATTCTTTTGACACAGTAGCCCCACGTACTGCTGTAAAATGATAGGGCGCTAAATCCTTCAGGCTTTTCCAATCGAGTATGAGAGACTTTTTTTTGAAGAGGGCCATCTCCAGTTTCATATAGGGGGCGCTATAGTGAAAAATTTCTTCCCGTTCTGGCGCTTTAATGCCGATGATAAGCACATCAAAAAAAACACTTTCCGCCCCAGATATTGTCCTTGCCCAGATACCAATGGTTACTTTTGACTGGTAGCCTGAACGCCGGAAT
Organism: SAR86 cluster bacterium; assembly: GCA_002401885.1. Classification (GTDB taxonomy): domain Bacteria; phylum Pseudomonadota; class Gammaproteobacteria; order Pseudomonadales; family Pseudohongiellaceae; genus UBA9145. Next base: position 3,622 of record NVUL01000115.1, on the reverse strand, counting down.
GCTTCCTGAACAAGAATGGCTATTGGGCCTTTTCCATTAAGGTCATTGCTAATGAAAGGGGGGGCTTCCAAGCTTGTGAGCGAAAGGACGGGTTTGGGCTGGCTTTTGTCTGCTGCAACAGTTGCCGCTGTGTTTTCCAGCAGCAGCCCAAATAATGCAAAAAGCCCCAGCAATATTTTCAGGGCCTGCACACTTCTATTGCCGCCCCCGGTATTCAGGCGTGGCAGAGGCCATGGCAGGTACAGGTTATTATCCATCCGCTGAATGTCCTTTACGCGTCCTTCACAGGTTGCCACGTATGTTCTAAATCTTGGTTAATGGTAGGGACTAGAGGGTGAGCGGGGCTTGGGCAGAGGGTGCGACTAACAAAAACGGATGCGCTCTAATGTTAGATCTATGAGGCGGGTGCTATGGCCAGCTTGAAGAATGCCCCGCTTGTTGTGGTGTTAGCAAGCAAGGCCCTAACGCTGTGCGCCGTGGTTTTATGGGCTGATTCGATGGGGCCTCTATCCGCTTTTTAAACCAAAGCCTTGGAGTAGGCATGTTTAGTATCATTTTTCCGCAGTGGGCAGCTTGGCTGAAACGCCCGGTTTTCAGGTGCCCACAGCCACAAGCGAAGGCTTTAGCCTGAATGAGCGTAAAACGCATTGTAACGAGCAGGTTCCGTCCCTATAAAACGGACACTATGGTTTAATAAAAAATGAAGGTGAAATCCCGTGAGCGATCCAGCAGCAGCACGCACCCATATGATAGATTGCCAACTCCGCCCCAATGGCGTGAATGACGAACGCATTCTTGCCGCCATTGCAGATGTGCCGAGGGAAATGTTTTTACCAAAAGCCAAGCGTGCAATTGCTTATGTTGATGAAGACTTGGAAATTGCCGAGGGTCGCTATTTAGTCGAGCCTGTCACTTTTGCCCGCATGTTGGTTGCAGCAGATATTAAAAGCACCGATGTGGTCTTGGATATTGGCTGTGCTTCTGGCTATTCATCTGCGGTTATTGCAGGCCTTGCAGATGCCGTTGTTGCGTTGGAAGAAAATGAACTGCTGGCGGATAGGGCGGAAAGCAAACTTTCAGCGCAGGACATTATGAATGTGGCTGTTATAAAAGGCGAACTTTGCAAAGGTGTGCCAAAACAAGGCCCGTTTGATGTGATTTTCCTTGGGGGTGCAGTGGATGCTGTACCTGCAAAACTTGTTAAACAACTGAAAGAAGGCGGCCGCCTTGTTTGTGTGAAGGTTGAAACAGGTGTTGGGCGTGCCCATATCATTGAAATAACTGATGGAAAGGCCAGCGGGCGCAACTTGTTTGATGCAAACGTGCAGCAATTGCCGGGCTTTGCGAATGATGTTGGTTTTGTTTTTTAAGGGCTTCTAGGGTTTTTTTTGAGTTTTTCCATTTTGTTTGTGCTACGAAATTGGGGAATTACATAACAAAAGGTGTGTTAATCACCAGTAAATTACACGGCATATATTGTCGGCAGCAAAATAATATTGAGGATAGTAGGTATGTTAGGAATGAAGAGAGGAATTGTTTCACTGTTGGCAATGTCCACAGTGTTAACAGTGTCTTATAGTGCTTCTGCTGAAACGCTTAGTGAAGCGCTTGCGGCGGCCTATTCGTCTAACCCCCAATTGATGGCGCAGCGCGCGTCTCTTCGGGCAACAGATGAAGGTGTTTCCGCTGCAAAAGCTGGTTTTCTGCCAGAATTATCAGCAACTTGGTCCTATAGTGATATCAAGCAGGATATTACACCTGTTGGTAGTGATACGTTCGAGTCTCCCCGTGATAGTGATGGCTACAGCATAACTGCTAGGCAGAATTTCTTTCGGGGTTTTCAGGACCGCAATAACGTACTGCAAGCTAAAAGTACGGTAAAAGCTGGCCGGGCAAATCTGCAATCTGTTGAACAGAATATTCTGCTTCAGGCTGTGACAGCCTATATGAATGTAGTGCGTGACGGGTCTGTTGTTGCGCTGAATAAAAATAATATTAAAGTTCTTGAGCGCCAGTTGCAGGCCAGCCAAGACAGATTCCGTGTGGGCGAAGTAACACGTACTGATGTTGCTCAATCTGAAGCGCGGTTGGAAAATGCAAAATCTCAGGTATTGTCTGCTGAGGCAGGCTTGGCTTCTAGCCGTGCGCAATATTTGCGTGTGATTGGGCGTGTGCCTGCATCGCTTGAAACACCTAGCGCAAAACCACAGTTGCCAGCAAATCTTGATCTAGCCATCGAAATTGCGATGGAACAAAGCCCCGGTGTTAAAGTTGCGCGTCATAATGAGTCTGCTGCGCGCCATGCTGTAAAAACAGCCAAAGGCGCTCTCTTGCCATCTGTTGGAGCCGAAGTATCGTATTCGAATATAAATTCAGCCGGATTTAGTGGAAATACAGGGTTTAGCCAAGAGCAGAATAATAAATCCACAAGTGTTGGTATTCAGGTTACCGTGCCGCTTTATGCGGGTGGGGCGCGTTATTCTGGTGTTCGCCGGGCGAAGCAAGTTCGTAGCCAGCGCATGATGGAAATCCATCAGGCAGAGCGGGTGGCGCAGGAAAATGTTTTTGTCGCATGGGATAATTACCGGGCAGCCGCCGGGCAAATTACCTCTACCAAAGCTGCATTGCGGGCCTTTGAAATCGCGCTTGAGGGCGTGAAGCAAGAAGCCTATGTTGGCTCCCGCACCACGCTTGATGTGTTGAATGCCGAGCAGGAACTGTTGAATTCCCGTGTGTCTCTTGTACGTGCTCAGCGTGACGAATTTGTTGCAGCCTACAGCCTTATCTCTGCCACAGGCAAACTTACCGCAAGGGATTTGAACCTCGGTGTGGTTGTTTATAACGAGAAAAAATATTACGACGAAGTTGGGTCTAATCAATTGATTGGTTTTGGGACGAAGACGGTCGAATAGACTTAAACCCCTTCCTTACAGTAGAATTTGAATTTGGGAAGCTGCGGCTTCCCATTTTTTTTACCTCCGTACCGCTTGGCCTGAGGCGATAGATTCTGTCGGATTTAATTGGCATCATCGGATACGACCTGGGCTGCATGGGGCTGGTTTGGCTGGGGGGGTAGGCTTGAGATGTAAATCAAACCTAATAAAGTCTAGCGGCAGGTTGTGAGGCCGATGGTATTTGTGATTTCATATAAATAATGGGCTGGTTTCTTGTTCGAACTTATAGATTATAAAAGGATGCTTTAGGCTCCTTTTTTCTATTTTCGCAACTTTGCATACCCAAAAAGCACATTTTCTTTCGTAACTGCCTTTGTTTGTTTAAGAATTATTGACAGGCGAGTCTCTAAAATGTACCAGTTTGTGAGGTATATTTTTTACAGTGGCTGGTTAATGAGCGATAACGCATCCGAAGACGAACCAACGATGGAAGAAATCCTGGCGTCCATACGCCGGATTATTTCAGATGAATCCGATGACGAGGCCCTAGAGGCTGCGCCGGAGGAAGAGGCCATTGATGACGGCGCTGAGGAAGAGGCTGCTCCTGAGCCGGAACCAGAGCCAGAAACTGCTCCTGAGCCGGAACCAGAGCCAGAAACTGCTCCTGAGCCGGAACCAGAACCAGAACCTGAAGAAGTCTTGGAACTAGAGCCTGAGCCTGAGCCTGA
>NVUL01000114.1 GCA_002401885.1 SAR86 cluster bacterium | reverse complement strand
ACCGGACATGCCGGTTATCACCTTGCCATTGAATACCTGTGGTCCACCGGAGTAGTGCTGACCCACCGTCCAGTCGCCAATCTCTCTCTCCCAAGTTACCTCGCCGCTGGTGGCATTCAATGAAACGATGAAGGCATCGCGCGTAGCGATAATGAGTTGGTCCTTATATAGGGTCCCGTTGCGGTTCGCGCAAGAAAGCGGTGCCACATGATCGACGGTTGCCCTTCTGTATTCCCATAGCGGCGTACCATCTGTAGCGTCTACTGCCTCGATGAAATCACAGGCCTGCGGCAGGAACATGATGCCATCGTGCACGAGTGGTGTGGTCTCCTGTTTGCCCGGTTCCATGGTCCAGGACCAGGCCAGACGCAGGCTGTCGACGTTGTCTTTGTTAATCTGATCCAATGGGCTGTGGGCCCAGTGATTCGGCGTGCCCCGCCACATCAGCCAGTCGCTAGCCGGCGGATTGGCAAGCTCTTCCAGCGTGACAGGTGTGTAGTTGTCCAGCAGTGCCTGTGGCTGGGCCATGGTTGCGGGGGCGCTTAGCAGTAGAGCCACAGCTGCCAGGCTTTGAGCAGCCGATAGGCAGCGGTTGAAAGGGCTGAGGACTAGCATGTTGTATTCCTTTTTATTATTAAACACGTCTTGGAGCACAGTTTTGGCTGAATTCGGTTCCAGCAAGCTCAGATTAGCAAACTTCTACTGAAAATAGACCCATCCGCTGCTAATATCCGCCGATGGAGTCCATATGGAAGCAAGAGTGGAATCAATAGTGGAATCAATAGAACAACCCAAGCAAGACGACCTGAGCCAACTGGTCTCCCTACTGGATCAGGCGCATCAATCTCTGGCTCAGCATTGGCTGGGAGATGACTTCGTAATTGAAGTGCTACTGGCCAGCATAATCGCCAGAGGCCATGTGCTGGTTGTGGATGTGCCGGGTGTCGGCAAGACAACTTTGGCTAAATGCCTGGCGCAGATACTTGGGTTAGATTTTAATCGCATACAATTTACCAACGACATCCTACCGGCAGACATATTAGGTGGCAGCATCTATAACGCCAATGAAGCCAAGTTTACCTTCTCACCCGGCCCGATCTTCACCGACTTTTTGTTGGCAGATGAAATCAATCGTGCGCCGACTCGGAGTCAGTCTGCATTCCTTCAGGCTATGGAAGAAGGCTATGTGGCAGCCGACGGAGTGAACCAACCTCTCTCGAACTTATTTACCGTGATCGCCACGCAGAACCCAATCGATTTCGATAGCACCAATCCCCTACCCGAGGCGCAGCTAGACAGATTCCTGACCTCCATCAGCCTAGGCTACCCAGACGTTGATGCGGAGCTGCATCTGTTGGGCGACTACGGCGAATCGACAAAACACGACCCGGTGGCGATCTTGGATAAAGATTCAGTCGTCGCTCTGCGCGATGCCTGCGATGAGGTGCATCTGCATGCCGACCTAGCGCGTTACATCGTGACGCTCGCAAGAGCGACGCGTGAAGATCCGAACATAAAGCTTGGCATCTCTCCTCGCGGCGCAATGCATTTGGCGGCAGCTTGCAAAGGCTATGCCTTAGTTAAAGGTAGGCAGCAGGTAATCGCCGAAGACATACAGCAGCTCATTCCGCCTGTGTGGAACCATCGCCTCCTTCCCAGGCACGGTCGTGATAACGACAGCGCCCACGCCCATGAATTAGTGCAAAATATTGTGGCAAGTGTTCCGGTGCCTAGATAGCCGAAATATTCTGGGGGCGACATAAATGGGGTCAGAGTAAAAACTATTCGCCTAAGTTATGAATACTGCTAGCTCTATAAATAGTTTTTACTCTGACCCCGGCTCTCACGACACCGGCTTTGTCAGCTCCAGGTTCTATCCATGAGTGAATTAGCCGACCGTCCTATACGAGTGTCCGACGAGATCCTCCTCCTTCACTGGTGGCGGTTGATACGTTGGTTCTCGAATTTGCGCCTCGTTCCCCGCTGGTCCGAGCATCGCGCAAAATTGCTACTGCGTTTAATTCGTCGCCTCTATTACGATGGCTTAACCCGTACCGGCAAGATCATCCTCATCTGTTCACTTCTCATCTTCCTATTTAGCGATAGAGCGAGTAGTGGCTTCCTTCTATTCACCAGCGCCTTCGGCGTAGGTCTACTGTTATGGAGCGCACTGTTGGGCTATATCTGTAGACCCAAGGTATCGGTGCAGCGTGAAACACCGAACACCGCGGTCGCCGGACAGCCGCTCTCGTCGAAGATAAAGGTGATAAACAAAGGTAGCTTCAGTCTCTACAATTTCTCCCTGCGCGAGATGGTCGTACCCTATGGTCGCTGGCCCAAGGAATGGTCTCGTCCGCATCAACAGAATCTTCCCGCGGGTCAGAGCACCACGCTATCGGTTCACTGCGAGCCGCAAAGGCGCGGCATATTGAATCTCTCAGGCCTCGCCGTGCAGACGTACTTCCCTTTCTTCCTTACTCGATTTACCACGAGAGTAGAAGAATCCGTAGACGTCTATGTATTGCCTGAAACCTTGAAGGTTACGATTCCATCACTACGCAACATTGCTGAGCAGGCAAGCAAGCGTCTAACCCTCGGCAGTGAAAGCACTCGCAAAGGCCCCTCATTAGACTACACGTATTCACGCCCCTACCAGACCGGTGACTCGATGCGCCGCCTAGATCATCGTGCCAGCAGCCGTCATGGCGAGCCGATGAGCAAGGTATTCGAGGGCGTAGAGCAGATACGACGCGACAAGGTCTACCTCATCGTGGATCTGAGCCTCGCCGACTTTAAGGCCTGGCAGCGTCGGCCACTTGATGAGGACCCCTTAGATGAGCGCCTGGCACTGGCCGTAGAAATTGGCCTCTCTGCTCAGAACGAGGGCTTTAGCCTAGCGGCACTGGCGCTTGGAGCTAGCTGGCACACTCTCGAAGACTCGCATCAGTTTTACCAACACATAGCGACTTGCAAGCCGGAGCGTGGCTACTCGGAAGAACTCAATACTCTCCCCGATTCGGCTCTATTGGATGAAGGTATCCATGTGCTGATTCTTGGACGCTGGACTAAGAAAGCAGCAGCACTGGTGGATCGCTGGCGGCAGTCTGGCATCCTCGTGCTGGTCTTTCTTATCAACGAAACGACCAATGCTGGTAGCAGCCTCCCAGAGGGCAGTCATTTTGTCGAAGTACCGACGTCGCTCACATCCCGAGCTGCTACCGGTTCAAAGAAAAAGATGAAAGAACGGATGAAGGCCATGTTTTCTATGCCTTCGAAGAAGGAGGTCAGCTAATGCCTCTAGGACAGGTCTTCCTCGCAGTTTTTCTGGCATTGGAGTCTCTACATCTGGGATTGTCCATGGAACTAACACTCGTAATTTGGTTGGGAGCGGGCCTAAGCGTTCTTGGGGCGCTGAAGTTAGTACAGGTCGAACGGCCTACTTGGGGTCTGTCTTTTGTTCTACTTGCAACCGGCGGCTTTCTCGGCAGCCAAGTTCTAGAAGACTGGGCACTCGAAGGTTCTTGGGCACAGACCAACGGTCTAGGTGCGGGCCTAGTACTTAGTTTACTAACATACCAACTGTGGCTATTTGCATCCGGAGAAAAAAGCAGCACTCATTTAGCAGTGAATCGAAATTCGCAAACGATTCTTGTATTGGGCTTACTCCTTATATTACTAATCTCGCCTCCGGATCAGGCAATAGTACAAATGTTTGGGGTACCCGTTGCTCTACTCACCATCACCGCAATCTTACTTGCCAGCCTCACTCTGATGGCAGACCGCTGTGCTGACTATTTGTTCTCGCGCCTCCTCTTGTTGCTGCCGCTGTTTTTAGTTGTGCCACTGCTGGGCTTGCTCCTGGGTATTGGGCAGGGGCCGGTCATTGCCGCGCTGGGAGACATATTTCCAAGAGGCAGCAGTTTTACGCCGACAGGATTCTCCCCGAGGCAGCAGCTACGCGCCTCGGCATTCCTGCAGCCTTCCAACCGCGCCGTTATGCGTGCTACCACAGAGCATCGTCCAAATTCGTACCTCGCAGGCAATCGACTCGTTGAATTAAATGAAGATTTAGTGTGGCTGCCTATAGAGCGGCCTCTTTCAGCCCTTACACTTCTGGACGCGGTTATCGAAGAAACTGGTCAGCTACGCTTTGAGATGGACAACCATCAATTTTCAATCGGCAATAACCCGCCGCAACGTATCGATATACAAAGCCTTGCTAACAACAACTTCGTATTCATGAGCCCTAATACTAGTCATCTGATCGGGCGCTTCGAGGCACTCACTCGCAATGCGGCGGATGTTTGGTCCCCTGTCTACGACCGCGGCGCCGACAAACGCTGGGTGATAGAGACTAGCAGCGAGTCGATACCTGACACATTCAGTGAGATCAACCTTCAGTTGCCCTCGTTCTGGGACGCGGGCCTGCAGGAGAAGAGCGAAGGCTTTCTTGCCAGCGACGATCAGCAGACCGTCTACAACGTGCTGGACCATTTCATCGCACGTAGTTACTCGCTGGAAACAAATTTCAATCCAGACCAACCGTTTCACGACTTCTTCCTGAACGAACAACCCGCCTACTGCTTCTGGTTCGCGACAGGCGCGGCTCTGGCACTACGTGCGAACGACATTCCCGCACGCTTAGTCGGCGGCTATGTTATTCATGAACAGCTGTCCGAGGAGATGTGGTTGGTTCGCGAACGCGATGCCCACAGTTGGGTCGAGTGGCAGGACGCAGAAGGCTATTGGCACACTATCGACCCTACGCCGCCAAGTATCACAAGTTTCTTTGGCGGCTATGAGTCGAGCCCAGTCAGTGTCTTGTATCATCTCCTAGCTGGGCAGTGGCAGAAAATAATCGATGCCGTGCTCGCCAATGAACTCATGGCGGACCTCGTTCGCTATGGCGGCGTGTTTATTCTCTTGTTCCTATTCGTAAGGGAATATCGCCGAATACGAGGACGTAAGGAGAAGCTCGATTCCCGTACTGTGCGCTGGCAGAAGGTCTGGCAACGCTTCCTGAGTTCGGCGAATTTACCTGTGAACGAATCTTGGACAGCGAGCACCTATGCGGAGAACCTGCCCCAAGAGTGGCCCTCAGCTTGGATTAATGCGACCAAGGATTTCTTACAAAACTACAAGCTGTTGCGCTTCTCTAACGACGATGAATTAGCGCTTGCCGAAGTAGAAAGCTCTCTGGATAGGTGCCTGCAAGTGATGGAAAAATAGATGGTGTCTGAGCCCCTTCGAGCCAGTCATGTTACAAATGTTAGTCATGCGGCTGAGTGCTTGTGCAATACCGCTAGTAGCATTTCTTTCTCGACAACCGGAATTTTCTTTAGAAGAAGAATAACTTAACTCATGGGTTTAGCCGCTACCGCGCCTTTCAAACCTTAGATTACCCTGCTACTTGTATTGTCAAACGGCAGGGGAGTAGACTGTCGACACGGATAGGCTTTTCTCAACGCACTCTGCAGTAGCGGAGATTTAGAAACGAAATCTTCCAATCTGCGGGCTTCGGTAAAAGGAGACTGTATCACTATGGTTGAATTGACGCATCGCGACGAAGAAACAACTTTCGAAGACATCTGCTTGCATTCAAGCGACATTCAAGTCCGCCAAATTACGCTAAAAGACCTTGTTCAGTCTTTAAGAGAGGGTTATGCGGATTATGGCGCCAAGCCCAGCTCTGTACCTTTACTGTTTTTATTCTACGCCCTATTCGCGCTGGTACTTACGCTGTTTGCCTTTGGGCAAGACCTGCGCTATCTGATTTTTCCCGTGGCAGCGGGGTTTACCTTGATCGGACCGATTGTTGCCATCGCATTTTTCGCGATGAGCAGGCGGCGAGAACAAGGCCAGGAACTAAGCTGGAGCGCCGCCTTCAACTTTATTCACACGTCCTCGTTTGCACCAATTTTGGCCTTGACCCTGCTAATGACCTTGCTCTACTTGAGCTGGCTATTTATGGCCGAATTAATCTTCTTCAGCCTGTTTGAGTCGACGATGCCCGAATCCATGGCTGATTTTATCAACCAACTATTCAACACTCGCCACGGTGGAGCGCTTATCGCCTATGGAAATTTTGTCGGGCTACTGTTTGCATTCGCCGCCATGGCGCTCTCGATTGTTGCCTTCCCCTTGACCCTGGATAAACCGGTCACGTCCTTCACAGCCGTGAGCGTGTCAATTCGTGCGTTTATGTCGAATACTCTAGTGCTAACAGTGTGGGGAATAATTGTCGTTGTGTTAATGACGCTAGGCGCCGCCGTTTTTCTAATCGGTCTTGCTGTGACGTTGCCTGTGTTGGGCCACGCAACCTGGCATCTGTATCGGAAGCTGATAGTGGCGTGACAAGGGGCGGTTGAGAACTGCAATAGTTTTGACAACTGCGCTAGGCGTAACAATCTTCTACATTATGCAATCCAGGAAACCGACAAGATGCGATCACTAGTAAATATTTCAAGAATCATAATATTAGTACTGATGGGCTTCTCCGCGACAGTGGCCCTCTCCTCGGCTATTGCCGCAGACAACGATTGGGTAACCCTGATCGATGGCACGGAGGGTATGGAGAATTTCAACATTGTCGGCGACGCGAACTGGACAGCACAGGACAATGCCATTCAGGCGACTGAAGGTAGCGGTGCCTCCTGGTTAGTCAGCAAAGAGAGTTACAGCGATTTTTCTTTGCGCGTTGAATTCTGGGCGAGCAATGACTCCAATAGCGGCATCTATATGCGCTGTGAGGATGAAAATCGGATCACAGATCGTACCTGCTACGAGGCGAATGTATACGATCAGCGCGGCGATCCCTCATTCGGCACCGGCGCAATAGTGCACATTGCTCCAGTAGATGAGCCTAGACCAACCGCAGGGAATAGTTGGAATGTGTTCGTTATTACTTTAGACGGTGATCACTTGGTAGTAGAGCTTAACGGCAAGCGAACCGTAGATGTGCATGATGATTTGCTGGCCAGCGGACCGATAGCTTTGCAATGGGCCCGCGGTGCTCTGCGTTTCCGCAAAGTGGCAATTAGAGAGCTGTAGAACAAAAAAAGGCGGAGAGAGATTACTATCTCCTCCGCCTCTTCTTCGAAAACCTAGAACTTATTGTTCAGCCAATTCCTTCATAGCGGCTAGCGCTCCTTCGAACATGCTACGTCTTCCAGCGACATTTTCATCTTTCGCTGCCTGATTCTCCAGATTCGACACATCCAACATCAGCGTATACAACAGCTTGGAGCTGCTCGCGCTTGTAGGTCGCGCTTCAAGGAAGCCATGGTAGTGATCGTAGAATCCATCTTCCGGTGCTGGCTGTGTGTAGCCATAAGACAGCTCAGTCTCAGCGACGAGAATCTCCAGAATTCTGCCCCCTAATAGTGAACGGACTGTACCCAGTGAGCCATCGCCTGAAGTAATCTCGCATGGGAGGCCAAGCCACTCGCTGATATCGCAGTAGCCTCCTACTTTTGACCAGACTTCTGCGGCTGATTTATCAACATCGATCTCCATTTCGATCGCGACGTATTCCGGCTGAGCTATAGCTGACATGGATAAGACCAAACTGGGCAATGCGACAAGCGTAAGAAAAAAGCGCCTCATGTAATATTCCTTCTTGTTATGTGTAATTTGACGAACCGACAGAATAGATACTGTGGCGGCAAAAATACAGCAGTTAATCTGAAATACAGCTCAGACAGACTCTTTATGGCATCATACTTGTGAATTATATGGATATCGCTACTGACCGCCATGCTCTAGAGAACTCTTATCCTTTGTGCCATGCCGCATATTGGATATGATGCCGCTGCCAGATAATAGGCTAGAAAAATGAAAGCTGAATATAGAACCGGCACCGAGCTTGATCGACGATGGCTCTACGCGTTGTACTGCGAAACCATGCGCCCACATGTTGAAGCAACCTGGGGATGGAATGAAGCTATGCAGGCCAAAGGATTCGATGAACATTTAGGGGCTGACAACTTCGAGATCTTGATCGAGAACAACAAGGATGTAGCAGCCTATTGTATAAAGCTAAAAGACGACGGCCTGTGGTTGGAGATGGTTCTAGTAAAACCGGCTCTACAAGGAACCGGAATTGGCAAGAAGATAATGCGACATATTCAATCACTCGCTACAGGGCAGCAAACGGCTCTGCGCTTGTGTTCCATGAAGATTAACCCTGCGACTGACTTCTATAGAAAATTGGGTTACAGCGAATATCAGGAAGACGAGAATCTAAGCTATTTCGAGTGGAGGTCGGAACAAGGATTGAACGACTAAACTTTAAAGTTGATCCGCAACCATGTGTCAAAATCTTCGACCGTAACCTGAACAGTAAATTCATCAAGAGTGGTATTTATATGGAAACTCGTCGACGCAAGGTCACTGAGATCAGTGGACGTTCTATTTAGTGTACAAACTTCGTTGTCGTCCAGATTCAGTTGCAACAGACTATCGTCAGACGCCGATACTACGAGTGCCACAAGTAGATCGCCATCACTACCCGCATTGGGAAATGATTCGCAACTTTCTTCGGCAGCCTGAACCGCCTGTCCAAGCATCATGAACAGAAGCGCAATTAGTGAGCTCAGAAGTCGCGGGCTTGCTTGCGGTTGCAGAGTGTTCGCTGTTGTTTCCATTACCTAGTGGTAATCGCCACAAATTATAGTGGTTTTAAGTGAGCTCAATTGACTCGAAGAAGTACTAGGGAGCCTAGCGTCTTTCCTGCACTCTCGCGCCACTCAAGCGACTCTCCATGGCATAGTTTCCCTCGTGGCAGGCATACTCGTATTGAGTGTATTCACTGTCGCGTGCATAAGGAAAAGCTACGGTCCAGGGTGCGGAATAGGTTTCTGGGTCGTCTACGGTCAATGTGTAGCGCAGCGTGTTTTCATCCACTATCGCAAATGTCTCTAGCATCTTGCGCCCAGGATGCTGTGGCGCATTGCCCGGACCCGGCGTGCCCGGTGCGCGCATATTGCCCACATAGTCAAAGTTTGTAGATTCCACGTACAGCGTATTGCCACGCCAGTGACCGCGCGGATCACCTTCTATTTGAGAAATATTTTCATGGAGATGTGGGCCGGCATCTATGGGAATGATGCGAGCGTTGTGAATCATCTCGCTATGGATAACGACGTAGCCAGGCGCCTGAACAATGAGTTTTCCGTTGTTGTAGGCGGTAGGCATCATCATGCCGAATACACCACGAGAGAGACAGCGGTCACCTGATTCCACATTACCTGCAGAATCATGCTCGTGTTCCACATTGAAGGCCACAATAGCTTTCGCCTCTTCTGTCAAGGCGGGACGACGTCCATTACGCGGCTCCACAATCAGTGCCGGAGCGTCGGCAACTGCATCGGACCAAAACCAATCGAACCAGTAATTTTCGTAGGCACCTACACCGCTACTGTTTTCAAAACCTGTCCAGGTATCGGACTTTCTCGCTTCGTCTCTTGTTCTTATTAGATTTTCAATTTCTTCCCGGCTTGGTTCACGCCCTTGAAATTGTTCCGGCAGTTCCAGAGGCGTCGCGGTGGCTCCGACGTTATTCCACATGCCGCCGATATCAGGCTGCCCATCGGCGAGGATATTTGGTGTCCATTCAGACTGAGCAACAGCAGAACTGCAACAAGCCACTGTGAAAATTAGCTGGCTTAGAATCTTAGTTGGAGTCAGTGTGAGCAGAATTGAATTGATCTTCATAGCTCCTACCTCCATAAATAATAGTGTCTAGCGTGCGGCGCGACCCAGATATATCTGAAAAGTACGCTCCACATAATCATCAACACCGGGTACAAACAGCACGGCAAGAATTGTAACTGCTACAGCGACCGCGGTAAAAATGTAAAACTTTTTCATGCACTAAATCCTCAGAAAATCGTCTACTCTACGCCTAGCTTCTTTCTTAGCCGCCTTTCTATTCCCGAGTTTAATTCTTAGTTTAACTCTGAGTTCAACCCCGAGGCGCGGCTTCGAAAACCCACACATCACCCGCTTCTACCGCCGCGCGAGTCGTGGCCGACGGATACTTCGCCGTTATGGTTTCAGTCAAACCATCGAGCACATCGCCTGACTGTATACGCTGCAGTTGGCGCTCATAGCGCACTCCATTAATGCGAATCACCGCGCGTCCATCTCGTTCGGCTCGAATCGGCCACTGCTTCCAGATTCGGCCGATTGGATTTCCCATGTAGCCCGACCAGACGTATATCT
>NVUL01000113.1 GCA_002401885.1 SAR86 cluster bacterium | reverse complement strand
CTTTCCACCAAGCTCCATGGCTCGTTGTGCCGCCTGTGCATAGGTCAACCCAATGCTGGAGTCGCTTCTGCTATACACGCGCTCATCTCCGATCTCGTAGTCATCCGCTGAACCACCGAGGTCTGCAGCTGCGATTTCCTTAAGCTTGGTGATCGCGTCCTGTGCCGCTACCCAGTTAGTTCGAGTGTGGGTGAAGATGGTATTAGAACCACCCTGACCAGAGCTGTGGGGCAAATGCTTGTCTGATCTGCCGTGGACTATCTCGCAACGTTCCCAAGGCACTTGCAAGGCTTCCGCTGCTGCACGGCAGGTACCGGCATAGGAATAGGTTCCCAGATTGCCGACGCCACTGTGAATAAATAGCCTGCCGTCTGGGGCAATGCGAAGGAGTCCGTCATAGCCTCTGCCGCCTGCACCGTGATAACCGATGCCAACGCCTATGCCACGAACCTTGCTGCCATTCACTTTTGGTAGGGCGAGTTTCTCATTCCAGCCGAAGGTGCGCGCACCTTGATCTAGAGCCTCACGTACGAATGCACTGGTCACTGGGCCCTGACTGCCGCCCTGAAAACCATTGCTGTCGAGTACGTTAACTTTGCGGAACGCGACTCTGTCCATATTCACAGCAGCGGCTGCCTTGTCAGTCATTGGCGCGAGTACGGCCGCCATTTCGTTCTGACCCGGTCCGCGCTGTGCACCGCGAGGCGTTGTGTTGGTATAAACGGAAATACCGCGATAACGCATGTTTTCGGGCTGATAAGCTACAGTGACGTGTTGTGCCGATGAGTTGCCGCTACCGCCGCCGGTGGCGCCGCCATCGTTCACGATAACTAAGTCGACTGCAGATACCTTGCCGTTTTCCTTAACGCCAATCTTGATCCAACCTTGCATACCGGAGCGCGCTGAGCCGATGTAAAATTCTTGCTCACGCGTGATGCGTAGTTGTACTGGACGATTTAGAACACGGGCGAAGTTGCCGGTAATGGCCATGAACGGGTAAGGACCGATCTTGGAACCAAATCCACCACCTGTGGCTTCATTGATAAATACCAGGTCTGCCAAATCGATGCCTAACATTCTTGCTAGGCCAGCGTTGTTTGCACTCTGACTCTGTGAAGAACCGTGAAAATAGCATTTGCCATTTTCCCAGTAAGCCATACCTGTTCTGGCTTCGAGGGAGTGATGCGGGTAACCGATGGTTACGAATGGCTCTTCGATGATTTCTGCTGCTTCTGCGAAGCCTGCATCAAGGTCGCCGAAAGCCCACTCAGTTGTGAACTCGCCACCTACTGGCTCATTGCCTGACTTAATCGCGTCGATAGCAGATTGAGGCCATTTGATGTCGCGAATTTCAGCACCCACTATTGGCGCTCCCTCAGGTCCTTCCTCACGCGTCCTGACGAGCACGTTTCCCTCGGGGTAGGCATTGCTGCCGCCTGGGCTAAGGCTCTCGATAGGATCTACAACGAAATCGCGGCGCTCGAAGTCGATGCGAATCTTGTCGATAGCCGACTCGGCAATCTCTTCAGTTATCGCCGCAACAGCTAAAATTGGCTGGCCGACGTAAGTTACATACTCCGATGCCAGTGCCGGATTTCCGGGAGGAGGCACTGGTGGTAAGTCGTCTGCGGTGAAAACACCGATAACGCCGTCCATTCGCAGTGCTTCGGACGTGTCTATACTTACTACTCGGCCACTTGGCATAGGGCTGGTTAGTAAACGGGCGAAGACCATGCCTTCTCGCTTGTAGTCTTCGGCGTACTTAATCTCACCAGTTACCTTGCCGGCTACATCTGGTGGTGTGAAATCTTTACCTATGTGAGTACTCATGCTAATTGCCCCGAGGCGCGCATCACGCCATTAAGATAATGTTCATAAGCACCACAGCGGCAGAGATTTCCTGACATAGCTGCGGCGGCTTCGGATTTGGTCGGGCGTGGGTTGCTGTTGAGCAAGGCCACTGCGGACATCACCTGACCCGGTGTGCAAAATCCACACTGGGGAGCGTTCTCTGCAATGAATGCCTGCTGCACAGCATGCAATGTGCCATCGGTGGCCTTAACGCCTTCGATGGATACGACTTGCTTGCCTTTCACATTGTGCGTTAGCACTGAGCATGCGTAGTTTGGGACGCCATCGATCAATACCGTACAAGCGCCGCATTCGCCGCGGTTACAACCGATCTTGGTGCCGGTCATATTGAGCTTGTAGCGTAGGGTATTGGCGAGTGTTTCCGCTGGAAGTACATCAACGCGTCGTTCGCGACCGTTAATGTTGAGTGTTACCAAGCGTTCAGCAGCAGATTGTCCAGATTGGGCATTCGCTGCGAGGTAAATTCCCGTGCCGGTTGTAGCGGCGGCACCTGAGAAGATAACTCCCTTGATAAAACGTCTGCGTGTTAGTTTGGAATTCACTGACATTGCTCCGTTTTTGTTGTAATTGAGTGCATGCCAAATCCTTACAATTTGCATGCCTATTTACTGCGATTATAGCTACCACCGAGGCTAATAGTTTTCGCTATAAAAAGCAACAAGTGCGACTTGCCCTGACCCGCGCAAAGGCACGGAATACGGTGCTTCCGAGTGATTGCTCGGTAGAAGTTACACACTGTCACAATATCGACAATTGTTGCCTGCATGGCTTCGATTAGGATTGAAGAACCGGCCATCCCGCAGCCGTAGAATTGGTCTTGCTATCTCCACATCGCTGGATTAGCTTTCCTATGGCTTATCCTGTACTTCACGGGCTCTGCAGCTACTGAAATTCACTCCATAACAGTTTGGAAGTCGCTCATGAAACAATTTATTTTCCCCTTTCTAATCGGATTGACCTGTCAAACCGCCGTCAACGCTCAAGATGGTGGTTTCTCAGAGGCGATGATTACCGCCGCCGAATTGAGTAACTACGAACGAACCTCCACATTTGCCGAAGTTTTGTCGGTCGTCGATGCGCTGCAGGCGAGCAGCGCGTTAGTGCATCGAGAAATTCTAGTAACGAGTTTGGAAGGCAAAAATGTGCCGTTATTGGTGCTGGCCGATCCAATGGTGCGAACGCCTGAGGACGCGAGAGGCTCAGGAAAGCTGGTGGTCTACATCCAGGGCAATATTCATGGGGGAGAAGTCGAGGGAAAGGAAGCTATCCTAATCGCGATGCGGGAAATTTTACACGGCGACAAGCAACATCTCCTAGAAAACCAGATAGTTCTATTCCTGCCAGTCTACAACTCTGACGGCAATGATCAGATGAGTGACGACTCGCGTCCCTCGCAAGAAATGAGTCCACTCCTTGCTGGGCAGCGCACGGCGCATGGCTATGATCTCAATCGGGATGGCATGATTATCGATACCATCGAGACAGCAGCGCTCTATGAGAACGTAATCCAGCGCTGGGATCCGGATCTATTTGTGGATCTACACACAACCAACGGCACCTGGCATGGCTACTCGCTCACCTACGCGCCTTCTTACCATACGGCGGGGGACGCCGCTCCATCAGACTACACCAGTGACGTCATGCTGCCTGCGATACGTCAGTCTGTTAAAGAGAAATTCAACTTGGATTTCAATTGGTATGGCGGATTCGATTTTCGAGATTGGCCGCCAACTGAATTGCGAACCTACCATCATGCGCCGCGCTACCTAACAAATAATATGGGTCTGAGAAATCGAATGGCAATATTGAGTGAGACTTTTGCACACGATCGATTCTACAAAAGGGTTCATGCGGCGAACGCCTTCGTCAATGAAATTCTCGAATACTCGAACACGCACGCTAGCGAGATTCGAGAAATAAATCGTCAGGCCGATGCGCGAGTCGTGGAGAAAATAGAGCAAAACGCAGGAAGCTATCAGAATGGCGTTCAGTTCGAAATGGTGGCGTTGGAAGAGCCGCTGGACTTGCTGAGTTACAAATATATTCCCTATACCGCTGACGATGGCAGCAAGAAATTCGTGCGTACGTCGGAGATTGTTGAGATAAAAGGAGTGCAGAATTTCAATGCCTTCGAGGCAATAAAATCGGCTACAGTGCCTGTGGCCTATGTGTTTCCGGCAGAACTCGAAGCGCTTGCCGCGAAATTAGACCAGCACGGAATCGAAGTCAGCAGGCTGGATCAGGATCAGCAATTCAGTGGAGAGAGTTTTAAGGTTACAGAGATAGAAAAGCAAAATTTCGTTCAGAATAATCACAGAAACTCGCGCTTACTGGGAGCGTTCGAGCCTGAAAGCAAGGATTTCTCGGCAGGCGACTACTATGTGGCTATGAATAATCGGCTTGCGAATCTAATTTTCTATTTATTAGAGCCAGAGGCTGACGACGGATTGGCTTACTGGAATATGTTTGACGACTATCTGCAACGAGAGTTAGAAAACGCGAGTGCCGTCGACTACCCTGTGTTCAAGGTCTTGGTCCGATAGCAACGCATTTCCGATTCTATTGATCAGTTTCTGTTAAATAATACGCTATAGGGTCCGACGCCGCCGCGATCTACAACCAGGTGTTGGTAGGCGGATTGCGGTCCGGAAGTGCGCACATAACTGCTTGTGCCCAAAGATTTTACATCGGCACGATAGCGACCGTGCAAATACTGGCTTAGCTCTATAGCTGTCACTTCGCCATTCTCATCTCTATCTGCATAGCCTTCCCGGATAGCCTCGTCGAAGAAGACGGAGAGATAGCCGCCTGCCTGAAACTTGAATGCGACCTGTGAGGTAACGTCTTCTTCGGAGGAGAACAGGCCCATGCGACCGGGTCTGGAAATGATATCCTTGGAGAAGCCGCCGCTAAAACAGGAATCCATCACCAATAGAATTGTGCCGGCATTGCTGTTGTCCAGCAGGGCGGCCAACTCATCATCCAACATCGGGCCATCGTAGAGTTCGATGGTTTCATCCATGCCATCAGGATCGGAGCTGTTTGGGCCGTCTGCTCGTGGCACTCGGTCGCCGTGTCCCGAATAGAAAATCACTAGGGTATCGTCGGCGCCTATGTCTGCATTGATGCTGTCCAGGGCTGCTCGGAAATTTTCCCCGGTGGCGTTGTCATTGAGTAGTGTATAGGCATTGTCTGGATTCATTCCGGCGCCAGCTATCAGTGCATCGCGAGCTCGGATCGCGTCCTGATCAGTTAAATCGAGATCGTTGCCTGTGCCGGGGTAGTCGGCTATTCCGGCGAATATGCCATAGACTTGCGATCCGATAGCAGCGGTGGTCGACACTGACTGGGGTGCATCGGCGGGGCGAACGGCGAGCTGATAGCCGCCCGTTTCGCCGCTACTATAGGATGATACGAGAATGCGATAGCGGCCTGACTCCTGCAGAGTTAGCTGCAATTGGGACTGATCCGTGCTGCCTTGATAATCATCGTTCTCGAATAATTCGCCAGCAGGTGTCTGAAGACTGAGTACAGTATCGAAATCAGTGGCGGTAAGGTCGACTACTATGGTCTCGCCGCTATTGCCTGTAAAGAAATAGCTATCTTGAAACCCATCGTTCTCGGAGACTTGATCACCGTCAACTAAATCTCCAGTTACCGAGTCACCAAGGCGTAGGCTGACCGTAGCAACTTCCGAACTGGCGCCTCCCGATTGATCAGTTATTTCCGCGATGTTAAGCCGATATTCGCCGGTTTCTCCGCCTGCGAAAGAGCTAACGACTACTTCATAGTTGCCCGCCTCCGACAGGATAACTTCGATTCGACTATTCGAGCCATCAGTATCATCATTGGCTAATGCTTCTCCATTTGGCTGTCTGAGAATCAAATAAGTATCGAAGTCATCAGAGCGTAGATCGAGTGTTACGGATTGGCCGGGCCGGCCTTCAAAATCATAACTGTCATAATATTCGCCATCGGTGAATGCGTCGTCCTCAAAGACCAACACGCCGTTAATTTGCCGGTTAAGAGATTCCAGCGGTCTTTCGTCGGTTGTGAATTCTAGTGTGTAGCCGCCAGTTTCAGCCTCGGCATAACTAGATACAATTACTTCGTATACTCCCGTCTCTGTCCTAGGAATAGAAACTAATGAGCGATCGAAGCTTGCTTCATAATCGTCGTTGGTGAATTCTTCGCCGTTAGGGGCGCGAACCGTGAGGAAAGTATCGAACTCGCCCGAGCGCAAATCGACAATCGTGGAATCGCCCCGGTCAGCGATGAAGGTGTAGCTGTCGCTATAACTACCATTCATTCTGGTGTCGTCGCCCGCGCGGAGGCTGCCGCGTTCGAAGCGTCCGCCAATCACAACATTGGAACCGGGGAGTAGGCGAATTGAGTCCATCTCGACTAATTCGCGGCAGTCCTCGGCATCATGGAACATGTCTGTGTCTAGTAGCAGGGCAGACATGCCGCGCCCGGCGAACCGTGGATCATCGCACTGTCCGTCGAAGGCCCAGGTGCTGCTATTGTCACCGAAGTCTACGCCGCCATTGTTGTCCGGTATGCTGCCTCCAATTAGGCTGATAGATAGCGCCAGAAATAGATCGCGGCAATCACTAGCATCGTGCAACCGATCGCTTTCCAGAAGTGTTGAGGCCATGCCTTCGCCAACGAAGCGAGGATCGTCACACTGTCCATCATTGGACCAGGTGCTGCTGTCGTCTCCGAAATCGATACTTGCATTGCTGGTTGCGGAATTGCTGTCTAGTAGGTAAATGGAGCCAGCAATATAGAGAGTTCTGCAATCGCTCGCGTCGTGCGCACGGTCAGTCTCGACCAGAGTGGGCGCCATGCCATCTCCGGCGAAGCGAGGATCGTCGCATTCTTGATCATTCGCCCAGCTGCTCGCGTTATCGCCAAAATTAATGGAAGACACATCCGGCTGTGCATGGGTGTTTGGGGCAAGGCATGCAAATAGGAGCCCAATGGCGAGCGTGCAATTTCGCGCTGTGCTGTTTGCGTGGAAAGCCAATGAATTTGTAGATTTGAACATCGTGGTAACCGCCTTTAGCTCTGCTTACTTAATGTCTTCTTAAGATACTGCCCAGTATACGACTTCTTAATCTTCGCTACTTCTTCGGGCGTGCCCTCGGCGATGATATTGCCGCCACCACTGCCGCCTTCCGGGCCTAAGTCGACGACCCAATCCGCGGTTTTCACTACGTCTAGATTGTGTTCGATGACGACGATGGTATTGCCATGGTCGCGAAGATGGTGAAGAACCTTAAGCAGTTGCCGGATGTCTTGGAAGTGTAGTCCTGTGGTGGGTTCATCGAGGATGTACAGAGTTTTTCCGGTGTCCCGCTTGGAGAGTTCTCGAGACAACTTGACGCGTTGCGCCTCACCACCGGAGAGCGTGGTCGCTGCCTGCCCTAGACAGACGTAGGACAGACCTACTTCCATGAGCGTCTGAAGTTTGCGTGCTATAGCCGGCACGGCATCGAAAAACACGCGCGCGTCTTCGATGGTCATATTCAATACTTCGTTGATGTTTTTACCCTTGTACTTCACTTCTAGGGTTTCGCGATTGTAGCGCTTGCTGCGACAAACCTCACAGGACACATAGACATCGGGTAGGAAATGCATCTCGACTTTTACTAGGCCGTCTCCCTGACAGGCCTCGCAGCGGCCGCCTTTTACGTTGAAGCTGAAGCGACCGGGTTTGTAGCCACGTGTTCGCGCCTCCTGGGTACCCGCAAAGAGTTCTCTCACCGGAGTAAAGATACCAGTATAGGTTGCGGGGTTCGAGCGTGGCGTTCTGCCGATTGGACTTTGATCTATGTCTACCACCTTGTCTAACTGATCCAGCCCTATTATCTCTTCATAGGGTGAGGGGTTGAGAGTAGTAGCCTTGTTTAATTTCGTAGCGGTGATTGGGTATAGTGTGTTGTTGATCAGGGTGGACTTGCCCGATCCAGATACGCCGGTGATACAGGTGAATAACCCTAGGGGAATTGTTAGGTCTACCTTCTGCAGATTGTTGCCGGTAGCTCCCTTTAGGGTGAGTAGCCTCTTGTCATCGTAGGGAACGCGATTCTTTGGTATATCAATTTTTTCTACACCGGAGAGAAATTTTCCGGTTAGAGATTTCTTCGATTTCTTGATGTCGGCAAGCGTGCCCTCGGCGACAATTTCACCACCATGCACGCCCGCACCAGGACCGATGTCGATGATGTGGTCCGCGCTCGCGATCGCTTCCTCGTCGTGTTCTACAACGATCACCGTATTGCCCAGATCGCGAAGGTGGAAGAGGGTATTCAGAAGGCGGCTATTGTCGCGTTGATGCAGGCCAATGGAGGGCTCGTCTAGAATATACATCACTCCCACCAGGCCGGCACCAATCTGACTGGCGAGGCGAATGCGTTGCGCTTCTCCTCCCGAGAGCGTATCTGCGCTGCGGTTGAGTGTTAGATAGTTCAGTCCCACATCGATCAGGAATTTCAGGCGATCCTGCAATTCTTTGAGAATCTTCTCCGCGATCTTGGCGCGGGTGCCTGAGAGCTTGAGTTTATTGAAATAGTCAGCTGACTGCGCAACCGTCATTCCGGTGATGCTCGGGAGGTTTAATCCCTTGATTAGCACGTGCCGTGCGTCTTTCCTCAGGCGCGTGCCGCTGCAGTCCGGGCAGGATTGCGAACTAAGGTATTTGGCCAGTTCCTCGCGAACATGATTCGACTCCGTCTCACGGTAGCGACGATCCATGTTGGGCAAGATGCCTTCGAAGGGATAGCTGCGCGTGATCGTATCTCCACGATCGTTCACATAGTGAAAATTGATGACCTCTTTACCGCTTCCCTTGAGGATGAAGTTTTTGTGTTTCTTGGAAAGCTTCTTAAATGGAGTCTCGACTGTGAAGCCGTAGTGATCTGCCAAGGAGGTGAGCATCTGAAAATAGTAGATGTTACGACGATCCCAGCCACGAATCGCGCCCTCGGCGAGTGCCAATGTCTCGTCAGTAATGATGCGGCTCTCGTCGAAAAACTGTTTTACGCCGAGGCCATCGCAAGTGGAGCAGGCGCCGGCAGGGTTGTTGAAAGAGAATAACCTCGGTTCTAGCTCCGAGATGCTGTGTCCGCACTGCGGGCAGGCAAACAGGGAAGAGAACACGAGATCATCCTGCTGCTCTTCGCCATCTTCACTGGTAAAGCTGACTAGCGCTAAGCCGTCAGCTAATTGAATGGCGGTCTCGAAACTCTCTGCGAGGCGCTGTTCCAGGCCAGGCTTGATCTTCAGGCGATCGACCACCACGTCGATGGAGTGCTTCTTATTCTTCTCTAGCTCCGGTGGGTAGTCGATCTCGCAGACGAGCCCATTTATGCGGGCGCGGATAAATCCACTGCTACTGAGTTCACTGAAGACGTGCAGGTGTTCTCCCTTGCGCTCGCGGATGATGGGCGCGAGCACCATAATGCGGCTGCCTTCGGGAAGTGTCATTACCTTGTCCACCATCTGGCTGACAGTCTGAGCCTGTAGTTTTATATTGTGCTCTGGACAGTGCGGTTCTCCCACGCGGGCAAAGAGTAGTCGCAGGTAATCGTAAATCTCGGTAATCGTGCCCACGGTCGAACGTGGATTGTGGGACGTGGACTTTTGCTCGATAGAAATAGCCGGTGACAGACCCTCGATATGATCGATATCCGGTTTCTCCATCATCGATAGGAACTGACGCGCATAGGTCGAAAGTGACTCGACATAGCGGCGCTGGCCCTCTGCATATAGGGTGTCGAATGCCAGCGATGATTTACCGGAGCCAGACAATCCAGTGATGACTACGAGCTTATCGCGGGGGATAGTGAGGTTAATATTCTTTAAATTATGGGTGCGTGCACCCCGTACGACAATCGAATCCATGACTCACTCACTGCGGTAGGCGGAACCGACCATTATCGACAATTAGGCAGGCAGGAGTAAAGGACAGCTTGCGGATTAGAGCAATGAAGTTTATTTCGGTGAAAATTTCTAATGAGTGCAAGCTTGATATACACTTAGTGCGAATAGTGCGAAGTTCTGGATAGATTTCAGGCTCCAATGTAACAGCGATGCAACACCTATATTCGTAGGTCCTAATCTAGGCCCTAACTATAGGCAAAACAGGTTTTAGTCGGGGAGACAGATAGTGGCAAGTCGAGGTGTAAATAAAGTTATTCTGGTTGGAAACGCAGGCAATGATCCGGAATTCAGGGTCATGCCAAACGGCAATGGGGTGGCGAATGTCTCTCTCGCCACCAGTGAAACTTGGAAGGATAAGAATACGGGCGATCAGCAGGAAAAAACTGAATGGCACCGGGTGATTTTCTTCAACCGCCTCGCCGAGATCGTAGAGCAATACGTAAAGAAGGGCAGCAAGCTGTATATAGAGGGTCGCCTGCAGACTCGATCCTGGGAACAGGACGGTGTTAAGCGCTATACCACTGAAATCGTTGCCTCAGAGATGCAGATGCTGGACTCCCGCGGTGGCGGCGGAGATAACTCGTTTGGTCAAGGTCAAGGTCAAGCTCAGGGCGGCGGTGCTGCTCCAGCCGCTAGATCTTCCTCTACGGCTGCAGCGCCACAAGCGGCCCCTGCAAACTTCGACAACTTCGATGACGATATACCTTTCTAACTGG
>NVUL01000112.1 GCA_002401885.1 SAR86 cluster bacterium | reverse complement strand
CGCCGTCGTAGGGATTAGAAATGCCCATGCCAATCTCTGTCATGCCGTAGCGCTCTAACAAGACCTGGCCAGTCAGTTCTTTCCACTGATTGAATAGCTTAACCGGGCACGCGGCGGAGCCCGATATATTCAGACGCATTGGTCTGAAGCCATCACAGATTTTCTTTACCTCACTCTCATCGATGGTGTCGAAATACTGAATGAGTTTTACATAGATAGTGGGCACTGCCATGAAGACGTTGTAAGTGCCTGCAACGATTTCTGCAGTAATCTTCGGGATATCGAACTTGGCAAACAGATGCACCGTCGCCCCAGCCCATAGGCCGCAGCTGAGAATATTGATGATGCCGTGAATATGATGCACTGGTAGGAACAGCGGAATGGAATCCTGATCAGTCCAACTCCATGCTTCGATGAGCGTGGTTATTTGTGCGCAAATTGTCTTGTGCGTGCTTACTACACCCTTCGGTTTATTCGTCGTACCACTTGTGAACAACATCATCGCACGACGTTCGGCGAGAATCTCGGGTAACTGTCCAGCCTCTTCCGCCGTAACATCGGCAACCGAGAGCAGTTCGATATTGAGTTCTGCACAGAGTTCGCGAAGTGACTCTTGGTATTTCCCGTTAGCGATCATGCGTGTAACGCTGGCGCAGCTCAAGTAGTGTTCCAATTCGGCGACGGCAGATGCAACATTTAATGGAATTGCTATTCCGCCAGCTCTCCAAATTCCATGCATGGTTGTTACGTAGTCAACGCTAGCAGGGATAAAGAAAGCGATGCGCTCCTCATTTAGATCGTCGCTGCCATTCAAGAGTCCCGTTGCGAACTTGTCTATACGCTGATTCACATCCGCGTAGCTATAGGAATCATCCCCCTCGGTCAGGGCTATCTTATTGTTGGAACTGTTTAAGTGTGGAAAAATTTGTTCTGACATTCGCGTACCTTTCTTTTGAGGCTGGGCAGTAGTGACCGGCGCAGAGATTACTTTGTGTGTAGTTAAAAACTATAAGATCGCATTGACGATGAGAAATAAAATCGACGGTCCTAACAGACATCCTACGCCGGTATAGAACGTCGCAGTCATCGCGCCATAGGGTACAAGCTTGGGGTCTGTCGCCGCAAGCCCTGCGGCCACGCCTGAAGTCGTGCCCATGAGTCCGCCGAATACCATTGCGGACTGCGGATTATTCAAACCAATTGTCTTGGCGATCATCGGTGTACCGATCATTACCAGTATCGACTTGATGAGTCCTGCCGCGACGCTCAGTGCGATAATATCTGAGTCGGCCCCCAAGGCCGAGCCAGTTACCGGACCAACTATATAAGTTACCGCGCCCGCTCCGATGGTGGTGACCACAACCGGGTCAGTGTAACCATAGAGAACCGCGACGACGGCACCGACAATAAAGGAAACGATGACGCCGGCAAAGATCGAAACAACCCCGGCCAATCCGGCCTTCTTTAATTCACTGAGTTTGACGCCGAAGGCCGTAGCGACGATGGCGAAGTCGCGCATCATGCCGCCGCCCATTAGACCGATACCGCCTAGCAAGGTGATATCGGCTACGCCGGTGCTGCCGCCCGTTGCCTTGCCGCCAAAATAGGCCGCTAATAAACCAAGCGCGATAGCGATAGCCGAGCCGTGGATTCGACCCTTGGTTAATTTATCTGCGAGGAAATAGGATATCCAGATAGTTAATCCCACAACCGCGAAGGCGACTACTAGTGAGTTACGGACGAAGACGGTTTCGAAGATTTCCATTATTGGCTCTCCTCGCTAGGTGTTTCGGAGTTGCCAATCTTGCTGATAACGGGAACCAGTGCAAAGCTGACAATCACCGCAGCGACCCCGGCAACAACGGCCAACATGCCGCCCTCGAACGCAGCCACGACATTCTGTCTCGCTGCCATGGCGACGACTATCGGGATGTACATGGCAGACCAGAACTGGATGCCAGTTCCTGATGCCCCATCGACCAAAGCCTTAAACTTGTCAGAATTGCTAGCGAGCACTAGAAAAAGCATGGCTATGCCCACGCCACCCACGTTGGCCTCGACGCCGAGAGCTACTCCCAGCACCTCTCCAAGGAGCATTCCCAGTATCAAGCAGGCTGAAAGCAGAGCTACACCGTAGACAATCATGTTTTATCCTTATTGTTATTGATCATGTCGCGGGAAGCGCGTCACAGGGGCCTGATGATATGACGCAGCTGCTTTTTGTGCAATTTGCTTGATCTGGCCGCAATTGAGCGCCATTCGTCCCGAAATCAGCCCTATTTCAGGGCATCTTAATTGACAGAAGCAGGGGGTTTATAGCTTAATTGTGCTCCGGTTCGTGAGCAGCAATCTGTCGCGGCCCAATCGCTGTAACAGTAAAGAATTCAGCAATTTATCGATTAAATAAGGTTATTCAAATGAGTAAATTTTCAAAGTCATTGTTGGTGTTACTTGGTCTAGGTCTGTTCGCATCGGCTACGACCGCGCAGAACGTAACCTCTGACATTCTGGAGAATGCCCAAGACTATTCCGATCGCTGGGTTACCTATGGCAAGAACTACGGCGCATGGCGCTATATGCCGGATACTCAGATTAACCGCGAGTCAGTGGCCAATCTTCGCCCTGTTTGGATCAAACAGAATGGCGTGACAGGCGGTGCCTACGAGGTTACTGCCCTAGTAAATGACGGTCGCATGTACCTGACTACGGCGAACAGCCACCTGATCGTAGTCGACCCCTTGACGGGCGATGAGCTGTGGCGCTACGACCATGACTTCGAAAACGTAGATCTCTGCTGTGGGCCTCACAATCGGGGTGTAGGGCTGCATGAAGACAAGGTATTCTATGGAACGCTGGATGCTCATCTATTGGCCTTCGATGCCGCCACAGGAATCCAACTCTGGGATGCCGAAGTAGGCGATCACCGTGAGTCATTCTCAGTGACCGGCGCGCCATTAGTTGTTAAAGATATGGTCTTGATAGGCGTGGGTGGCGGTGAATACGGTATTCGCGGCTACATCGATGCCTATGACGTAAACACAGGCGAGCGTCGCTGGCGCTTCTACACCACGCCTGCAGAAGGTGAGCCGGGGAATGAAACTTGGCTGGGCGACTCTTGGAAGACCGGTGGCGCACCTACTTGGGTGACAGGCACCTACGATCCAGAGACCGACATGGTGTTCTGGGGCACAGGTAACCCTTGGCCGGATATCAATAATGCGGTTCGCGCAGGTGACAATCTGTATTCCAACTCCGTAGTTGCACTGGATGCCGATAGCGGTGATCTACGCTGGTATTTTCAAACCTCACCTAGAGACGAATTCGATCATGACTCCACCTCGGAGCCGATGATCATCGAAGAGATGTACAACGGCGAAATGCGCAAGATGATTGTGCAGGTCTCTCGCAACGGACACGTGTATGCACTCGATCGCATGAACGGCGACTTCCTCTACGCTGGCGAGTACACGAGAGTGAATTGGGCGGAAAGAGACGAACGCGGTAAGCCCGTGCTAAAGGAATCGATGTATGAGCCCGCAGACACCATGGTCTTTCCAGGTCTCTACGGCGGCAAGAACTGGCCTCCCGCCTCCTACAGCCCCGATACGCATATGCTCTATATCCCAACGACTGAGTGGGGTACTCGGTACATCCGTCGCGAAGGAGAAGCTCGTGCGGGCACTATGGACCTAGGCGGCATCCCGCAATTCGACACCTCGGGCACAGGATGGGTCGTAGCCTTCGATATGCTCAGTGGCGAGATCGCTTGGCAGAAAGAGATGCCGGGTAACTTCAACTGGGCCGGCACACTGTCAACAGGCGGTGGATTGGTTTTCTCCGGTGCGCCAGATGGCTATGTCTATGCCATGAACGATGAAACAGGCGAAGTGCTGTGGAAATTCCAGACAGGCAGTGGTGTGTATGCTCCGCCTACGAGTTTCACTATCGACGGTAAGCAATATATTGGTGTTGCCTCCGGTACGCGAAATCCTGTAACGCGAGCGGGCGTTGCTACTGGTATCGCAACGGGCAACTATATTTTATTTAGCCTGTAAGCGAAGACGAAACGAAAACTTAGCAACTTGACTAAACCGGTAGGCGATAAATTGAATTCATCTTTTGCATTGTTACTTTTACGAAACCTTAAGAGCGCGTTGGCTATCTTAGTTCTCAGCGGCCTTTCAACTACGTCGTTGGCTGGCGTTGGCGAGGGGCAGGAGCTCTACAATGCTTACTGTCAGATATGTCACGGCGCTCTGGGCGAGGGCCAAACCATGGGCAAACCTTTGACCGATGGCCCGGCCAATCGACTAGCCGATCAGGAACTCATCGACGTCATTACTGACGGCCGTGCGGGTACTGGCATGGTCGCTTGGGAAGGATCGCTCAGCGAAGTTGAGATCTTCGATATCGCTAGTTATATTCGCAACCTGCAAGGTAAGCCAGCTCTGATTCTAGGTGGCGACGATTCAGGACCAAGTGACGATCCGAATGTTATTGCCGGAGAGATGCTATTCAACGGCTCGGCTGGTTGTGCCACATGTCACTCTTATGACGATCAAGGCGGCAGTGTAGGTCCATCACTAGACGGTCTCGGCAGTCGATTGAGCGATGATGCGTTGACACAGGCGTTGACGAACCCATCTGCTCCAATCGTGAGTGGCTATGGAGCGAAAGAAGTAGAGCAAGAGGACGGAACGATAGTTCGCGGGCGCTACCGCAATGATTCTGAGCTAGCCGTGCAAATACAGAGTGAAGATGGACGGCGCTGGGTAACTTATTTTAAGGAGCGAGTAACAGCGGTTAGGGATTCAGATGAGTCTCTTATGCCTGATACATTTGCCAACCTTGGTGCCAGTGAGCAACAACAATTATTGGCGTTCCTTAAGTCACTTTAGGCCTGGTAATTGGAGGCGCACTGCCTGCTTCGAATTTGAAGCAGAGCATTACTCCCTCGATGAAAAAAATCGTAATAGCTTGAAAAATTCGAGCTAGTATTTGATCAAGCTAACGGGGAAGATCAATTAGTCTTCCCCGTTTCTTTTTTGTAATAAACCTCAAGGTAATATTATGGAATTCAACACTGCCGAGCTAACTGCAATGGCGATCCCCTATGGCATCAAGTTCGTTTCTGCCCTTTTCACACTTGTTGTAGGGCTGATGATCGCCAATATGCTTGTCTCGCTTACGAAAAAACTATTAACCAAGAGCGCAGTCGATCGTTCTCTAACTAGCTTCCTGGGGAGCATGGTCGCTATTCTGCTAAAGGTGATGGTCTATATCACTTCCCTTAGTGTGCTGGGAGTAGAGATGACTTCGTTTGTCGCCATCATAGGTGCTGCAGGTCTGGCGGTAGGTCTTGCCCTATCCGGTACGCTGCAGAACTTCGCGGGTGGCGTGATGATCCTGTTCTTCAAGCCTTACAAGGTAGGCGATTTTATCGAGGCGCAGGGCTACACGGGCTCGGTAAAGGAAATACAAATATTTGTTACGATCCTAACTACTACAGATAACAAGACGGTATTGATTCCAAATGGCCCACTCGCTACTAGTTCGATGATCAACTATTCCACACAGGCAACGCGTCGCGTCGACTGGGAATTCGGAATCTCATATGGAGATGACATTGATAAGGCTTATGAAGTCTTGAATAAATTGATCGCCGCCGACGAGCGCATCCTGAAAGACCCAGAGCCTTTCATGGCACTAAAGACTCTCGCAGGCAGTTCAATCAATATCGTAGTGAGAGTCTGGGTGAATGCGCCCGACTATTCGGGCGTACTCTTCAAGATGAACGAAGCTGTCTATAAGACGTTTGGCGATGCAGGCCTGTCCTTCCCATTCCCTCAGATGGACGTGCATCTAAGCAAAGAGTCTTAGCTGGCACGGTAGGCCTTAGAAGAGGAAGAAAAGAATTCCTGAGAATAGGAGAATGCCGAAGCTCAGAGTAAAGCCGTAAAGGATAGTAGTCGTTACATATTTCAGCAGGGTTATGCCATAGCCCTGCTGAAAATAGTTTTTCAGGCTTAGGAACAGATAGACCCACATCCAAATATAGATGGCAGCTCCCAAATAGCCGAACACAGAATTGATGATTGGTATCTGACTTTCTTCCACCATGTCGGTGAGGCTGGTAACAAATACTACGAATATGACGAACGCGTGGTTGTGCAATGTCAGCACAAGATGCTCTACATAGTAGTGCCCCGTGCGTATGTAAATCAGCTTTTGGATTAGGGCTAATAGAGGAATCATCAGCAACATGAAGAAGGTGATGTATTCCAAATAGCCCCGGGAGAACTCAACGGGGTCCTCTACCAGAGTATTCAGGTTCGCTTCTGCCTGAGCGCTCATCACTCTGCGCAAATTAGCGTTCGTCTGATCATCTAAAAATGGCAGGTTGATGCTCTCGACAAAAGACAGTATTTGCGCCAGGCCATTGTCACCATCCTCATCCGTATCGTTCCCGATTGTGAGACTTACATCGTCACTTATCGACGCCGCTGCTTCGGATCCGCTTATATTCGGGTTAAGCGCCTCCTCAATCGATCTGATCGAAGTGTAGAGGCTGACTAACAGG
Organism: SAR86 cluster bacterium; assembly: GCA_002401885.1. GTDB lineage: Bacteria > Pseudomonadota > Gammaproteobacteria > Pseudomonadales > Pseudohongiellaceae > UBA9145. The sequence goes on along the minus strand of NVUL01000112.1, from coordinate 4,437 downwards.
AAGAATGAAACGCTGATTACCAAGAACAGGCGCAGCGGTGGCGTATATTGCATGCGTCGACCGCTGAAATACTCTTTACTCAGATGCGCAGGCTTGGTCAGCAGGAAAAACAGGGTTCTGAAGGCACGACCATCCAATTCAAATAATGATTGAATCGCCTCTCCGCTCAGCCTGAAGAATGGCCTGCGAAAATCCTTCGCTTCTTGTCCGCAATTCCCACAGTAATCACCCATCAGAGGCTTGCCGCAGTTAAGGCAGGGCTCGGAGGATTCGCTTAGTACAGGGGGATTGTCCATAGCTCAGCATTATGCCTTATTGTTGAGAGGGTAGATCTTCTCTTTCTATCGCTTGGGGGATAAGTCACAGGGGTAGTGACTGGCAAGAGCTACGTCAATGGATGGCTTGTGTGCAAAGAGGGTTCTGGCGCTAACGATGACAGCTAAAGAATTCCTGCCCCGCAAATCCGAAGGATATGAGGGCAGGAATTCTCAAGGAGCACCTCGGCACAGAGTGAGGCGTGGCGACCGTGCCGGAGTGATTGCAAAACAGAGCGAATTCATCATCTTGTGTTGCGGAACAGACAATACTACCATATGTAGTATATCTCAATAGATTTGACCTGATTGCGGGGACTGAAACTCGCCACAGGTTTAGCCCGGAAGCAGTTTTGCTAGAGGTGAGATGAAAAATACTAAAGTAAATACTTTACTATATTTTGCAGGTTATGAGCTCACCAGCAAAGAGATGTCTTCCACAGGCCCAAATAGGCCTTAGCGGGGACAAGAAGGAAGGGACTAGTTCAGAATGCAATCCGGATTTAAACCACGACGATTGGCAGACTCTCTTAATGCATTGGCTGGAGGCATGAGGCGTTGCAGTTCCGCCATTCGCGACGAAGGAGAAGGGTGAGTGGACAATAATTCGGGAGGTCTAGGGCCGCCATCAGCGCTCATATTTACCCAGAGGTTGATGCTCTCTTCGGGATTAAACCCTGCTTCAGCCATGAGGATTACCCCGAGGGCGTCCGCCTCGCTTTCCTGAGTTCGGTTAAACGGGAGGAAGATGCCGTAGCGTGAGCCCACGTCGAGGATTTGCAGCGTGGTGTCCGATGCGCCGAGTATCTGTGCCGCCGCTACGCCTACATTGCGCAATGTGGATTGGCTGGCGCGCTCATTGCTGTGATTGGCCATTACGTGTCCGACTTCGTGCGCCATCACAGCCGCCAATTGATGTTGATTGACCGCCACTCCGAAAAGGCCGTTGTAAACACCGATCTTGCCGCCTGGCAGGGCGAAGGCGTTGGCTTGTTCGTTGTCGAATACTGTGACTTCCCAGTCGAAGCGCGATTGGTCTTCGCTATCTAGCGCTGCCACAACATAGTTGGCGACGCACTGTACGTACTGGAGTTCTCTAGGGTTGGTAGTCGCAGGTATCTCTGCCTGCATCTCGCGGTAGCTGCGAATGCCTTGCTCTGCCATGTCGGCATCAGAGTAGATTACGACCTGACGTCTATCTAATGGAGAGCTCGTACAAGCGGCGAGTGATAAAAGGAGTGCAGCGACTGCGCTAAGTTTTCTCATGACTAGTAAACAACTCTCATCCTTATGCTAGTGGACAGCAGGACCAAGAGCGATGCATGGCCAATAGCTTGTATGAGAAGTATAGCGCAGACGCAGATCGATCCAACTAAAAATTGCATTCCTGCGCTTCGAGTTGAACACGGATCTCATCGCCCTGCTCATCGACGATTCGCTCGAAGCAATTGCCCTCAAGGTCACGCAAGAGGCGGCGACCGCTAGCAATAGGTGCGGCAGTGCTTCTAGTTTGGGATTGCTCCACATAGACTATCTCTCGGGTACGAGTTGCAGGCGCGTTTCTATACACCACCGTCTCAACGTTTCGAGAGGAGTATCTGGGAGAACTAAACAGAGACCCCAAGACTAGTCCGCCGAGAAAACTACCTGAATCATAGCCTCTATGGCGTGAATAATAATTCCCGTAGGAGAAATTAAAGCCGCTACTATAATGCCTATTATAGTTTCTATAGCGTCGATCATGCGCGCCGTAGTGATACGAATTCGCGCGCCGATTCCCTCGGTAGTTGCTTCGGTATCTGCTGCCGTAGTTGTGCTGACTATAGCCATAATCGCCATAGCCGCGACGATGATTGCGGTTATCCGCCGATGCAGCTTGACTGACTACTAGAGCGCCAACAATTGAAAGGCTCAACAATACTCTCTTTAGAATCATAACATTCACCTACTTCATAAAATGAATAACGAACGAGCAGAATAAAAAATCGTCTATGCTGAGAATACACTTAGAGAATGAATACAAGCTGAACGAGTAAAGTCAGGAATACCTACAACGACGGACGTGAGAGTTTGTCGATAATAGTGTCGTACAGGGCTTTGGTCGCGGGACCGGAAGCCTGATGATTCGATAGCATCAAATTCATCTGAACAATTCGATCCATGCTTGGCTCTACAGGAATTCGCTGTAGGCTGCCTTGCGCGAGTTCGTCCTCGATCCAATTCTGCGGAATAAACGCAAAGACTAGACCGGACCGAAGCAGTTTGATGCTGGTGGAAAAATGACTCACGGTCCAGCGCTGTTCTGCCTGTAACCATCCCGCGTCTTGTTCTCGATGTGTGCCGGTATCTCTTAGTACAACTTGTCGCATGTTTCGCAGTTCCACTTCTGAAACACTCTTCCTGTTTTTAACCAGAGGATGGTACGCAGCGGCGACTGGAATCATCTTCACTTGCAGTAGCGGTGTGCCTCGAAAACCCGAGGGTATTTTGGAGCCAACTACTAGATCAGCAGTTTTCTCGATGAGTGCCTCGGTGGTTCCGGAAAGGCTCGTCTCCAGGACTCGAATCCGTGTGTGTGGAAATTCCTGAGAGAACTCCTCGAACGCACAGACTAGAGACCCTATTTCCACGAGCACGTCCACGGCGATGGCGACTTCCGACTCGAAGCCGAGAGCCAGTGAGCTAGCGACAGATTCAGTCTGGCTAGCCTGATTCAGCAGCTGCTCTGCATGGCGATACAGGACCTGGCCCGCATCCGTCACCACCGCCTTTCGCCCTTCTAGAACCAAGACGGGTTGCGGTAGTTGCTCATTGAGGCGAGCAATCGCATAGCTAATAGAGGATTGACTCTTGTTAAGCGCCTCAGCCGCCATGGCATAGGAGCCGCTATCGACTACAGTCTTAAAAGTTAGCCATTGTTCGAGTGAGACGCGAGGATTCTTCATATATCTAATTATTCGATGTATAAGTGCCAATAATGACCGCAATTGATCGAATAATATGCCCTATTATCTGCTCAATCAAGGAATTAACCGATACGGCACTGGAGAACACCGATGAAAAACGTACTACGAATTACGACAAGCATACTGGGCGAGGGCAGCGTGAGTTCTCAGTTGATGGCAGAGCTGGTAACTAAGCTAGGTACCGAAGAGGCCCTCAAAGTGACAGAGCGAAACTTCGCGAACCAAGCAATTCCTCATTTGGATGGACCCTGGTTAACAGCGCTATCCACGGCTCACGCCGATCGAAGCCCTGAGCAGCAGGCTAAGGTGGCCTTCTCTGACCAGCTAATTACAGAGCTGCAAGCTGCAGATATCTTGGTGATTGGTTTGCCAATGTATAACTTTTCCTTACCTTCTATGCTAAAGGCATGGGTGGATCATATAGCCAGGGCAGGAGTCACATTTAAATATACCGACAATGGTTCGGTTGGACTGTTAGGAGGCAAGAAGGTGTATCTAGTTGCAGCGATGGGAGGAATACATGAGACGGGAGCAACGGACTTTCTTCGTCCGTATATGAAACAGGTCCTGGATTTTGTCGGACTAAGCGACGTGGAGTTCGTTACGGCGGATGGTCTCAACATGGGTCCAGAAAGGAGAGAGCAGGGTTTGAACGGGGCAAGACGTCAGATAGGAAATATTCAAAGTATCGCTACACAGGAGGTAGCCGCATGAACAAGCACGGGGAATTTCGTGAATTAGAAGAAGTGTTGGTTGCACAATCAACCAGCGATGGTGACGGCGTGCAGCTGAAACGCGTCTTCGGCGGGACCGATCTCGAACGATTCGATCCCTTCCTTATGCTAGATGAATTTGGCTCGGATAAGGCTGCAGATTACATTGGTGGTTTTCCGCCGCATCCGCATCGAGGCTTTGAGACAGTTACCTATATGTTGGCGGGCCAGATGGAGCATCGCGACCATATGGGCAATATCGGCAGGCTCGGTCCCGGTGATGTGCAATGGATGAAGGCTGGCTCTGGTGTTATTAATTCAGAGATGCCGAAGCAGGAAGAGGGGGAGATGCATGGCTTTCAGCTGTGGGTAAACTTGCCTGCCGCGGAAAAGATGACACCGGCCACCTACAATGACATCGATGCAAATTCAATTCCTAGTTAT
>NVUL01000111.1 GCA_002401885.1 SAR86 cluster bacterium | reverse complement strand
GAGCCTTCTCGGCACTCATCATCAACATGGCCGACGCGCCATCTGATATCTGCGAGGAGGTACCTGCAGTGACCGTGCCATTAGCAGGATCGAAGATTGGGCGTAACTGCGCCAGACCTTCTACAGTAGTATCTGGCCGAATGGTTTCATCGTGCTCCAGCAAAATCTTCATTCCACGCGCATCATGCCCTTCGACGGCTACGATTTCATTGGCAAAACCACCTCCTACACGCGCCTTCTCCGCCAACGCATGAGATCTAACAGCAAACTCATCCTGTTGTTCGCGGCTGATACCATGCATCTTAGATAGTACCTCCGCCGTTACTCCCATCATCCAGGATGCTTTAGCGATATGCTTCGAGGCCTTGGGATTTGGATCGATGCCATGCACCATTCCAACGTGACCCATGTGCTCCACACCACCGACGATAAACTGATCGCCGTTATTACTCTGAATCGCCATCGCGGCTGTATGTAACGCCGACATAGAGGAACCGCAGAGTCGATTTACAGTTTGCGCACAAGTAGAGTGTGGCAAGACGGAAATCAGCGCCGCATTTCTCGCTACATTCCAGCCCTGCTCTAAGGTTTGATTGACACAACCCCAGATCACGTCCTCGACTTCTTCTGGCGACACTCCTGTATTTCTCTCGAAGAGTGAGTTGATTAGCAGCGCTGACAATTCCTCCGCTCGAACATGGCGATAGGCGCCGCCCTTGGATCTCGCCATTGGTGTTCGTATCCCATCTACGATTACGGCGTCTCTGGCATTTAACTTCATGTTATCTCCTAACAATTTATATAAGGCATGCTTATGTTATTTAGCTGATGCCTAAAATTTTGCGGCTATCTAGAAAACCCCTAGCTATAGAACGTTTCGTTTGCCGAGGCCATATCACGCAGCTTCGCCGTTGGGTGATAGAGTTCACCTAGATCTGCATACTTGTCGGCGATATCACAAAATTGACTCAGGCCCAGACTATCGACATAACGCAGTGCTCCACCACGAAACGGCGGAAAGCCAATACCAAGCACCAGGCCCATATCAGCCTCGATAGCTGTATTTACGATTCCATCTTCCAGACAGCGAATTGTCTCCATGCACATGGCAACCATCATTCGTTGCACGATCTCCTCGTCTTCGAATTCTTTGCTTGCAGATGCCATCGAGGCCGCAAGCTGTTCAGTTGCTGAATTCGGAAGCTTCTTCGGCTTACCTCTCTTATCTTGCTCGTAGAGATAGAAGCCACTGCCCGATTTTTGCCCAAGATCTTTCTGCTCAAATAGCTTGTCAATTACTGTGTCAATATCCAACTTCATACGGTCGAACCCAGCCGCCATCACAGCCTGCGCGTGAACCGCCGTATCGAGCCCGACAACATCCAACAGATAAGCAGGTCCCATCGGCCAACCGAATCGCTCCATAGCCTTATCGATCTGCTTGTAATTAGCGCCATCGCTTATCAATCGTGAAAAGGCACCGAAGTACGGGAATAAAATGCGATTAACTAAGAAGCCAGGACAGTTGTTGACCACGATGGGCACTTTTCCCATCTTCTTCGCATAGGCTACCGTAGTGGCAATCGTCTCATCACTGCTCTTCTCTCCGCGAATCACTTCAACCAGAGGCATCACGGGTACTGGATTGAAGAAATGCATGCCACAGAAATTTTCCGGACGTTTTAATACAGTAGCCAAGTCATCTACCGAAATGGTGGAGGTGTTAGTCGCAATGATCGCGTCCTCTCGAACTAATGATTCAAGTTCTGCTAGCACTACCTGTTTGATCTTAGGGTTTTCGACTACAGCCTCAACGACGATATCGGCCTTGTCGATGCTGTCATAGCTCAACGTTGGCTCGATGCTTGAAAGAATACTGAACATCTTGTTGCCGTCCATGCGTCCCTTCGCTACCTGCTTATCCAGCTGCTTTCGAGCTTCCGCCATGCCGAGGTCTAAACCCTCCTGAGCTATGTCCTTCATGATAATAGGCGTGCCCTTCAATGCAGACTGATAGGCGATTCCGCCACCCATAATCCCAGCTCCCAGCACCGCCGCCTTCGAGATTGATTTCGCTGCAGCTTGTTGCTTCTTAGCTAGACCGCCGAGAAACTGATCGTTAAGGAACATCTGCACAAGATTCGCTGCAACGTCGGTTGCCGCCAGCTTAATAAAGCCCTGGTGCTCCACCTCCAACGCGCCGGCACGATCCATGCCTGCTGCTTCCTGCATCGTCATTACCGCAGTAATCGGGGCCGGGTAATTCGGCCCTGCCGCAGCTGCAACCATACCCTTGGCCGTCTCAAATGCGACATTCATTTCTATCGGCGAGAGTGTGAGCGGGGAAGTTTTTTGTACGCGGATACTTTTGTAGTCTAGTTTACCCTCATTGCATTGCTCGATGATTTTCTCGGCCGCCTCTAGCAGTATGCCCTCGTCAACAATTGCATCGAGCGCGCCTTCGGAGAAGGCCTGCTTCGCCTTAATGTGCGACCCGCTACTAATCCATTGGTTGGCGTTATCCGCTCCGATCAGTCGCGGCAATCTTACGGTGCCACCGAAGCCAGGCAATATGCCCAACTTAACCTCAGGAAAACCTACGAGCGCAGATTCTGTTGCGACACGGTAGTCCGCTGATATGGCCAATTCGAACCCCCCGCCTAGCGCGATGCCATTGACGGCTGCAACGGTGGGAAATGGCAAATCTTCTAGATCAGAGAATATTTTGTTTACCTCGACGAGCCACGCATGCACCTGTTGCTCGCCCTCAGCAAACTTTGAGGTAAATTCAGTAATATCGGCGCCAACTATAAAAGTCGTCTTAGCACTTGATAGCACTAGACCCGGCACTTCAGCTTTTTGCAAAGCGGCTATCGCCTGCTGCAACTCACGCAGAGTTTCTTGATCGAATTTGTTTACAGATGAACCTTCCAGGTCGAACACCAGGTTGGCAATGCCAGAAGGCAATACATCGACGCGTAGCGCCTTGCCTGAGTAGATCATATTTAGCTCCAATAAAGGGTGAACCGCGCGGCGGCTCAGAACCGAACATTATAGCCTTGCTAGTCCTATATAAGAAGTCATCGACTTTACCGCCAGATCTGCAAGAATTGAGTTATTATCGCACTATGATCAAACACTTAGAGCTATTCAGAAGAGCAAAAAAATCGCTGAGCGCCACCGCTTTGTGGCTTACTGCCAGCACCCTGCTTGTAGTGAGCAGTCCCTCGGTGGCGGCGCAGAGCGCCGTCATCTTGCTCTACCACCACGTCGCCGAGGATACGCCTCCCTCAACGTCCATTTCCCCTGCTAACTTCGATGCGCACCTAGCCTATTTGAGAGACAACGATTTCAACGTCATTGCACTCGACCGAATGATAGACGGCCTGCGCTCCGGTCAATCGCTGCCCGAGAAATCGGTGGTGATAACCTTCGACGACGGATACAGCTCCATCTACGACGCAGCATTTCCCATGCTTGAGTCCTACGGCTATCCTTTTACGCTATTCCTAAGCACCGAGCCTATCGACGATGGCTTGAGCAACTACATGACCTGGGATCAAGTCAGACAGATGAGCGCCGCCGATGTAATCATCGCCAACCACATGATCGATCATCCCTTTATGTTGGAGGTGAGAGACAATGAATCGGATGATCAGAGACTCGCGAGACTACGAGAGGATCTCTTGAAGGCTGAGCAAAGAATAGAAGCGGAGACCGGACAATCTCATCGCTACCTGGCCTACCCCTATGGCGAGTACGACCCTGCTATAAAGTCACTCTTGGAGGAGCTAAACTTTGTCGGCCTAGCGCAGAATTCTGGCGCTGTGGGCCCTAATTCAGATTTTCTGGCCCTACCGCGATTTCCGCTTGCTAGCATCTACGCAAATTTGGATACGGCGAGCACGAAATTCTCTACCCTGCCGTTTTCAGTAACTCAGTTGCGACCGGATTCCCCTGTAACGACGAATAGGAGTCCGTCGGTCACTCTTAAATTCGAGAGTGAAAACTACAACTTCAGTCAGATTGGCTGTTTCGCGAACAGCCAGCCAATACCGATGACTTGGATAGACAGGGAGCAAGGTGTGCTGGAATTGCATCCCGAAGAGAGCTATGCAGGAAGACGCTGGCGATATATCTGCACCGCGCCCGATCCTGGCTCGAATCGCCACTACTGGCATTCTGTGCAGTGGATAAATTTGGATTGAAGCAACCCACGAGAGCGAATTAGTTTTCCATCCAGCGGCGATCCCTTCGACGTAAATCATTCTGCTGAATCAGGGTCTGGACTTCATCAATATAGGTCTCACCGCGCTGCGAGTATCTGTCCAACCCCTGGGCAAGCATTATCGAATCCAGGCGTTGGCCCAGCCGCCTCAGTCGCGCTCGTTCTCGACGAAGACCGGCATAGAGATGATGAGTATTGATGTTTAGAAAATAGCCTTCGATGGCAGCTTCGATCGTGTCGAAGCTCTTCACCTCGTGAGTAGCGCCCTCTACGCGCCTATTCGGGATGATGCCGCAGCCCTCTTCGAAACACCATTGACCGAAAATATTGTTGCCCTCTAGAGCGAATCTGGAGGTGCCCCATGCCGATTCATTTGCAGCCTGTGCTAAAACCAGAGAGACGGGAATCACATCTACCCTCAATAGTAACTCGTTCACGAGAGCCTGATCGATCGTCGACTCAGTATCAACGTTGTAGGTAATCGCCAAATCGATCACCCAGTCTCTTTCGTGCCCGGTTAAGGTGATGCCTGAGCCTACTATCTCTGCATAACTTAGCAGCTGGAGACGCAGGTCGCTGACGAGCCCATTTTCATGGCGCACATAGTCTTGCAGGAAATCAAAAAACTGCTGTTTCTTAGTCTCGATATTTGAAATAGATGCGAAGTCGGGAAAGACGACAATCGGTTCGGGCGCCATTGCAACCTCTCCAGCCGATTCGTGGACAGGGGCGAGTTTCGTTACGGTAAGCGTCAAGGCAATCAGAGCAATCGAGACTAGTCCTGCGAAGGCAAGTTCAAGCTTACGCTTCTGCTCTGCATTCCCACTGTCTGACACCATCGAAACTCCCTAGTCATTGTTGCTACGTGAACATCTATTTGGAGCGCCAATTATTGTCTCAGCAAAAACACTTGAAGTCACACGAGTCACAAAAGATTTTCACCGAATTTGCAGCTCAGAACAACAAATGCCAATACTTGTTTCCGGCTCATTCTCTACGGAGCCTTAGCTATCTAATACAGGCTACTGAAATCTCTGCAAATACTTATTATTTGCAATCAAATCCTGTAGCACCACAACACGACTCTGCAACTCTTACGTCAAGGCCAGGGATTTAGTTCTAACCTAGCTTGTTTTATTAACTGCCTCCCCTGCAGTCCGGAGACGTTGGCGAAGTACCCTGCCGTTGCTCCCATTCCTCTTCCGTATACAGATGCATGGCTAAGGCGTGAACACCTTCGGCCAGCTCGGTCTGCAGTAATTTGTAGACAGCCTGATGTCTGCGCACCAAATTCAAGTCAGTGAATGAGGCAGAAACAGCAGTGATATTAAAGTGAGACTCAGTCGCTGGCCCGCCATGCAGATGGCTCTCATTCGCAACCTCTAACATCGATGGCTGCAATGCCTCCGACAACTTCGCTTGAATCGTATCTTGTACCGACATTGCTAACATCAACTCCCTAAATAGCCGCAATGGCCAATTCTATTTCCATTCAGTATAACGTAATTACTGTCGATAGAATGGAGTGGTATTGGCCAGCTAGCCTCGTTACACTGTCGCCCTCACGGAGCCCCAAAATGGCCATTTCTTGGTACCCCGGACATATGCACAAAGCCAGCAAAGAGCTGGCGAAGATTATGCACAAGACTGACGCGATTATCGAAGTCTTGGATGCACGCATTCCCGAATCTAGTTGTAACCCCATGCTTGCGAGTATTCGTGAAGAGCGCCCCTGTATCCGCATCCTAAACAAATCCGATCTGGCCGAAGACGAAGTCACCGCAGCCTGGGCCGCGCATTTCTCCAAGCTTGATAATAGCGCCTGCCTGATCAACGGTAAGGGCGCGCAGATCAGTCGAGCAGACATCGTAAATACTGCGAAGAAGCTCATCAAGAATACCGACGAGACAGTGCTAATTCAGGGGCAGATCGTTATCGATGGCATTCCCAATGTGGGTAAGTCGAGCCTCTTAAATCAATTGGCTGAGCGTAAGGTGGCAAACACTGGCAACGAACCTGCTGTTACCAAGGGCCAGCAGCGCGTCAAACTGCAAGAAGGTTGGTACCTGATCGACACACCTGGCATGCTCTGGCCGAAGCTGGAAGATCAGGAGAGCGCCTACAGATTGGCTATTACGGGCACGATTCGAAATACGGCGGTAGAGGTCGCTGACATTGCCTGGTTCCTCGCCGAACTACTACTACGAGACTACCCAGAGCGCTTAGCCGCAAGATACAATTTACCTGGCTCCATCATCGATCCCGAACCCTTCTTCGAGGCCCTCGCGAAGCAACGAGGGTCCATAGGTCGCGGAGGCAGGGCAGACCTGAACAAAACGGCAGAAATATTACTAAACGAATTTCGCTCAGGTAAACTAGGAACATTCAGCCTGGAGACACCCCCCTCGTAACGGCGTCGCTATGGCGCACGTGCAGTCAGGAATCCATCAAGCAATACAAGTTACAGAAGGCAACCCTAAGCATGGCCGTAGTAAGTAGTCCTAATACCGAGCAGAACAATTCTATTCAGCCCCCGAAATTACACCCAGCTTTCGAATGGCAGCGCAGCGAAGAAATTAGCTCTCTAAACATCACCATGGAGGAGTACGTCCATAGAGTGACGGGCGCAAAGCACTTCCACCTGAGCAGTGAAAATACGGAAAATGTATTTCTCGTTGCGTTTAGAACAGTTCCTATGGATTCCTCAGGCGTCGCGCACATTCTGGAGCATACTGCTCTGTGTGGCAGTAAGAATTTCCCTGTCAGAGATCCGTTCTTCATGATGATTCGACGCTCGTTGAACACATTCATGAACGCAATGACCAGCAGCGATTGGACTGCCTACCCTTTCGCCAGCAAGAACAAGAAAGATTTCAACAACCTCTTATCCGTATATCTCGATGCCACGTTCTTCTCGCGCCTGCATGAGCTCGATTTTGCGCAAGAAGGACATCGCCTCGAGTTTGCAGAACCGGAAAATCCGGACAGCGAACTGCAGTATAAGGGCGTGGTCTTCAACGAGATGAAAGGCGCCATGAGCTCCACAAATAGTGTCTTATGGCAGACCATCAGCAAATACGTATTCCCCACTACGACCTATCATTTTAATAGCGGCGGCGAGCCCGATCACATACCCGATCTTAGCTATCAGCAATTGCTGGATTTTTACAAGAGCCATTACCATCCGAGCAATGCCGTCTTCATGACCTTCGGCGACATATCCGCATTTGATCATCAAGAAAAATTCCAAGAGCAAGCTCTTTCACATTTCGATAAGTTGGACATTAATATCGAAGTGAAAGATGAAAAGAGATACCTGGCGCCCATAGCCGTCGAAGAGTCCTATGCAAGCGAAGAATCCGAGAAGCCGCAAAGCCATGTAGTCCTAGCCTGGCTCTTAGGCCACAGCTCCGATCTAGGCGAGCTATTCCGAGCGGAGCTTGTTTCCAGCGTCTTGTTAGACAATAGTGCGAGCCCCCTGCTTCGGGCACTCGAGACGAGCGACATAGGCAGCTCTCCTTCACCGATGTGTGGCCTGGAAGACTCGAACCGAGAGATGAGCATAATGGCGGGCCTCGAAGGTTGTTTGGCGGAATCCAGTGAAGCCGTAGAGAGACTCATAATCAAGACTCTGGAAGACGTGGTAAAGAACGGAATCCCCTACGCACAGGTTGAGGCTTCTCTGCATCAATTAGAGCTGCATCAGAGAGAGATTTCCGGGGACGGCTACCCTTATGGATTGCAGCTTATTCTTGCCGGTCTATCTACCGCGATACACCGTGGTGACCCATCAAGCTAATGAACATCGACCCTGTACTAGCCGAGCTACGAGAACTTATCAAGGACGATCGATTCATCCCTAACCTCGTGCAGAAACTACTTCTCGACAACCCGCACCGGGTCAGATTGACACTGAAGCCCGATCCAGAGTTGGCGAAACGCAAGGTGCAGGCTGAACTAGATCAGCTTGCCGCTATCAAAAGCGCGCTCGCCGATGACGAAAAACTGGCGATTATCACACAAGCAAAGCGACTCGCAGCACGACAGATGGAAGAAGATGACCCAGGCCTCCTTCCAAAAGTGGGCCTAGAAGACGTACCCGAAACCATCAGCGAACCTGAGCGATTCGATACCGTTCTGAGCACTAGCAATGCGCCAGTTAGTTATTACGGCCAAGGCACTAATGGGCTCTGCTATCAGCAAGTAATAATGGACATACCTCAAATTGATCAGGAGCTCTTGGATGTATTGCCTCTATATACAACCTGCCTGACAGAGTTTGGCGTCGGCGCCAGAGACTACGCTGAGACGCAGGCTTGGCAGGCTCAGGTAAGCGGCGGTATCAGCTGCTTCAGTAGTATCCGCAGCGATTTGAACGATGTGCAATCGAGCAAGGCGATCATCTCCTTCTCATCGAAATGCCTAGCCGACAATCATCCGCAAATATCCGAGTTGCTGCATAGCACTATCCATGAAGTGCGTTTCGATGAGGATAAGCGGCTGCAAGAACTCATCGAACAGATTTGTGCACGCAAGGAGAACAGCATCACCGGTCAGGGGCACAGCCTAGCGATGAGCCTCGCCAGCAGTCGCATGAGCCCCACAGCCCTGCTCAGCCACCGTTCCGGCGGCCTAGAAGGTATCAAGCAACTCAAAGCATTGAGAGCGCAGATGGAGCAAAAATCCTCGCGCATCGAATTGCTGGACAAGTTCAAGTCCCTACATGACAAGGTGCTAGCGGCAAACAAGGAGTTCCTTGTAATTGCAGAGCCTGAGCATCGCAGCCAATTAATCACGGACATCGACAGTGTTTGGGGGGCGTCAGTTGGCGGCACTAATGATAGCCCTCTGGCATTGAACCCCCTAAGAGAGAGCGTCAGACAAGCATGGAGTACGACTACTGCCGTGAACTTCTGCTCCAAGGCTTATCCTACTGTTGCCTCAGGCCATGCGGACAATGCCCCCCTGCAGGTATTGGCTGGCTTCCTGCGCAACGGCTTCCTGCATAGAGCAATACGAGAGCAAGGCGGCGCCTATGGCGGCGGCGCTAGTCAAGATGCAAACTCTGCGTCCTTCCGCTTTTTCTCCTATAGAGATCCGCGCTTGCAGGAGACGCTGGCAGACTTCGACGCAGCCATAGACTGGGTTATTTCTACCGAACACAAAGCCCATCAATTGGAAGAGGCAATATTAGGCGTCATAGCGAGCCTAGACAAGCCGGCCTCACCTGCAGGGGAGGCAAAACAAGCGTATTTCAATCGAGCCTTTGGACGCACTCTGGAGCATCGAGTCCAGTTCAGGAAACAGGTACTAAGCACTACCACCGCGGACCTAAAGCGGGTTGCAGGGCTGTATTTAGCTCCCGAAAAAGCGAGTATCGGCATTATCTGTAATAAAGAATCCGCAGAAAGTCTTGATATCCAAAAATTGGAAATTATAAATTTGTAGATATTACAATACGTTGCATCTTATTTACGATGCAAGAGATTAAGCTTCAAAGTATGCAGAAAAATCTAAGACAATATCGGGAACTTTTCTCCGCATGACTAGTCAGAGTTAGTGTAGGTAAATGTCATACAAAATTGTGGGTTTTGTTTCATTTATCTCTCCCTTGATAGTATATTTAGCCCAACTGCCTTCGGTCGTTGGGCTTTCTTTTTTCGGCCCTAAATTTCAGAAACTGCCTCATTCAATACCGACCTCTTCGCATCTCAAACCTCTACGATGTGCCTCAATCCACCCCAATTGCCCAGTGATAAAGCAGTAAAACTAGTATTTCTATGGATGCACAACAAGCGAAAAGAGAAGCCACAAATGTCACTCTAGTAGGCATGTTGCTCGACCTGTTACTTGGGGTTGGCAAGATAGTTGGCGGCGTCGTAACGAACTCATTCGCACTGATCACAGATGGCATCCACTCTCTCTCCGATGCGGGGACCGACATCTTCGTATTAATTGTCGCTCGCCTTGCTCATGCTGAACCCGATGCGGAGCATCAGTACGGCCATGGCCGCTTCGAGACTCTAGGCACCATCGCAATGGGCATCGTCTTTTTCATCACGGCTGCCATCTTGCTGTACGACAGCTTTAATCGACTACGGCTCAGCGAGCCGTTACCGACCCCTGCTGCGGCCGGTATCGCCATCGCGCTGTTATCTGTAGCGACGAAGGAATGGATATATCACTACACGATGCGTGTGGCGAAGAAACTCAACTCAAACCTGCTTAAGGCAAACGCCTGGCACAGCAGGACTGACGCGATCTCTTCGGTTGCAGTTCTCATCGGGATTGTAGGCGCACGTCAGGGTTATCTTTGGATGGATACCGCCGCCGGCATGGTCGTTGCACTGATCATAGCGAAAATTGGATGGGAACTTTGCTCTGACAGTCTGACGGAACTCGTCGATACGGCAGTCTCAAAACACCGCCGCGAACAATTCGAATCCTGCATACTAAGCATCGATGGAATTCGGGGTATCACAGAGCTACGCAGTAGATCTTCGGGTGGAAAAATAATCTTGGAAGTTAGGCTGCTGGTTAATTCGTACATATCTGTATCGGAAGGCCACCAACTTGGTGAGCGAGTAAACAAATCACTTATCAGTCGGTTCGGTGACGTTTCCGAAGTGCTCATTCACATTGACCCCATTCAGCACGAGAATACCGAAGATGAATCGCAATTGCCTGAACGCTCACAGGTAATCGCATCTCTGAAGGCGTGTTGGAAAAATTTGATAGATCAGCACTTACAAACTGCTCTTCAATTTGATAGGTTGTAATCTTAAAATTCCCGCTTTTACTTATATTCTGATTGTCTACTGATATTGTAAAACTATAGTCACCAGCTGGCAACTCTTCTAAAACAGCTTCAAAAGCATTGTTTTGTAAAGAAAATGGTACATTTTGACTTATTTTAGTACCGGTATTAGTCAATTTCAAATTGAGT
>NVUL01000110.1 GCA_002401885.1 SAR86 cluster bacterium | reverse complement strand
TATGAAATCGTTAAATATTCAAAATCAGCATAAGGCCAGCCAGTCTGGTTTTACGATTATTGAGTTGGTTGTAGTTATCTTGCTTTTGGGTATTTTGGCAGCAACCGCTCTACCGCGCTTTATTGATGTGACTGATGAGGCTCATGACGCTGTGGTTGCTGCGCTTGAAGGCGGCATGTCCACTGCGGGTGCCTTGTATCATGCCGAGTGGGTAGGTAAGGGAAGCACCGGTACAGTTGTAAGTTCATATCCAGGTGTCGTTGCAAGCGCTACTACAGGCTATCCGGATCTTACCAGTAATGCAGACTGCAAAGATGCTTTTGACTTTATGTTGCAAGGCGGACACCCAGAAGTACTTGCTGCTTCTCTGGCAGTGGCAGATCTAACAGCCCTATCCACGACTAGTTTGACCGCAGCATCAGCCAGTTATGCTAACGTTCCTGAAATTGCTGCGACATTCCTGACGACTAGTCTTGCTTGCGCTTATGTATACATGGCAGACATTGCATCGCTCTCAGCGCCGGCAGGTACGAGGTACATTACTTTTGACCGCACAGGAGAAACAACTCGCGGAACTTTATAGTGAATTAGTATTAACTATTTAGATTCCAAAAAGTGTGTGTGGCTTCTGTAACGACAGATAGCTTAAAGTAACAGGATGCACGCGGCACCTGTATCTCTTAATTGTAGAATGGGAGCCGTTACACGCTGGATGGATAGTTTAACTAAGTTCAATCGCGTCGGTTAATTAATTGCATCGACTACTAAAATTGAAAACCCAAAGCCCTGGCGATTATGCCTACTGGTCTTTGGGTTTTCTTTTTTTGGTAGCGATGCACTATTTTCAGTTGCATCCGGCTGGTAGCTCTCTAACGCTTTCATTCAATTCTTCTGTCTGGATAGTCTTAAGTTTTACCATCGGTTTTGGCTTGTATAAAATCGTTTCGGAGTCGCAATGGGTCTATACAAATTTGACCCTAGGCTTGTTAGTTGCGGTTACGCTTCTCCTCATTCCCACGTTCTACCCTGCCTCGATCGACCCGCTAAATATTGGTCGCTTATACGGACTCTTGGCTGGTCTCCTAGTTTTCGTAGTCTTGCAACAGATGGCACTACACGATCGCCGTAAAGAATTGTTGCTGTTCTTATTGCTTTGCGCCGTTTGGATTGAGGCTCTGCTTGGTTGGAGTCAAGAATACATTGTAGGGCCGGGAAACTTCATGGGTCATCGAGAAGGCTACCCTCCATTTGGCGTTTTCAGTCAGCGCAATGTAATGGCCAGCTTCATGGCAACCGGCCTAGTTTTGTCGGGTTATTTGCTCTCCAGATTTCAAGAGTTTTCTAACAGAAGATTTTATCAGTCAGTTTGCCTACTAACCCCCTTATTAACCGTGCCTCTAATTCTAATGTTGAATTCGAGAACTGGCTGGATAGGTGCTTTAGTTGGCTCGCTATTGATGCTGTTCTATCTGCAGTCAAAAGTTGGGACGCGGCAAACAATTGCTTGGATGTTGATGATCGTCTTGGGCATTTTTACAGGATTTCTCTTACTGAACTATGGGGACGGGGCAGGTTTAAGCGCCGCACTATCGCGGGTGCAATCAGATCCAATTAGGGAGAGGATGTATTATCAGGCACTGCTCCTAGTTCTGGAAAATCCCTTGATAGGTGTAGGGCTGGGCAACTTTGAAGTAGAATTTAACAGCTTCGCTGCCGCTTTGAATGCAGCAGGAATCTCAGCTCCAAATGGTGAGCCCAATCTGAATCATCCACACAACGAATTGCTATTTTGGGGAGTAGAAGGCGGTATAGCTCCTCTGCTTGGAATGTTGCTGGCGGCTTTCTTGGTGCTGCGGTGTGTTTTTCGCTTAGATAATGCAACTCGCTTCGCAATGTTGGGACTCTTGTTTCCGATCGTTTTTCATACGCAGACAGAATACCCGTTCTATCATTCTGTGGTGCACTGGGTAGTTTTTATCCTGATAATTTACCTCATAGATTCACTGGCGAATGAGAAGAAGACTCGTCAGCTAAAATCTACACTGTTGGTTGGTACCGCTGCTATTGTGATTCCTCTTTTCACTACGCTATTCATGGTGACTACGCTGCAAGCCGGAGCTATTCTCACTCAATACGAAAGAGACCCAAGTACGTCTGTAGAAACCCTTCTAGATATTCGCAACCCGATTGTTTGGCGTGATCGTATCCAGTTGAAAATACGAACTGACTTGATGTATCAAGGCTTGGCAAGAAATGATTTCAGTCAGGTGCAACCCTATATTGATCTTGTTAGTGGAATAGTAGAATCCAAGCCTCGATGGCAGTATTTTCAGAACTTGATTATGGCCCATGATTTTATAGGGCAATCTGAGCTCGCCGACGCTCGAGCAATCGAGGCAAGATACCGATTTCCAGACCAAAATTTCTATCGCCTACAAGATGGCAACTTTACACTTATAAGTGTCGATGTGGATATGGATTTGGAGCAGGAATGAGTGCTAGATTGGTAAGTCATATTGTTGGATATCTTGTACATATATTGCGAAAGCCGAGATCATGAACGAGAAAAGCAAAGACCCACCAAATCAAAACAGATCAATTGGTTTCACAATAGTGGAGCTCGTTATCGTCATTTTCGTGCTCGCCGTAATTTCGGTTACGGCCATGTCACGGTTCAGCGATGAGAATGCATTTACTGGCTTTATCGTGCGTGATCAAATTATTTCGCAGGCGCGGCGGGCTCAGCAGGGGGCTTTCGGTCGCTCCAATATGTCGATGGTGTTCACCCCCAACGGGGCGGGGACTGAAGCGACTGTAGAAGTCTTGCAAGCGTCGGCTGCTTTAAGCAGTTTTACCCTATCCATAAATGCTCTAACCATTACCGGTGATACCAACGTGACAGATAGTTGTGCCTCCACAGCTGGGACGAGTGTCACAGATACTAGTCCGTTTACGCTAACATTTGGAGAGCTGGGCGATCTCGTTGCGAGCAGTGGAGTGGCTGGCGCGGCGAGTTTTGGTGCGCCGACAACCGCTGTCAGGTTTTGTATTAACGAAGACATAAACTATTCGGTATGTGTTTCGCCTTCCGGGTTCGCCTACCCCGGTGACTGTGATGTTTAGAAAACTCTACAGCAGAGGCGTCTCGCTGATTGAGTTGATCTTTACAATTTTGATTTTGTCGCTTGCGCTGGTCGGCATAGCATCCTCAATTAGCGGAGGCACGAGTAGGAGTGCCGACATCTTGGTTGAAATTCAGGCTGTCGCATTGGCACAGGCCTATCTGGATGAAATAGTCGGCAAGCGTTTCGATGAAGGAAATCGAGCGTCAGGCATCCCGCCCTGCAGAGGAACGTTGCCTAATGGCGCTGCGAGACGATGCTCAGAAAAAGTAGAGCCGTCACCACCACCTAGAGAATTCGGCCCCGATGGGACTGAGACTCGTGCCACTTTTGATGACGTAGACGACTACGATGGCCTGGTCGAAGGTTTGGGCTTTGGGGATTTAGAGGATGCCAACGGCGACCCTCGAGGATCAGAGTATGACAATTTTCGAGTTGAGATTGAGGTCACCTATTTCGATCCTCTGGGCACTGACGTGACCTATTCGGACCCAGGAACGAACGATGAAGAGTTAGACGATGACTATGATTCGAAGCTCGTAACAGTTTCGATCTTCAATGGGAATGATACCGAAGGGTTTGTTTTTAGTGTCTACAAATCCAATTTCTAAACAAACCCTTGAATAAGAGAATTTGATAATAATTGAATTAGGGGCCAGGCAGTAAAATAGCGATGAAAAAAAGCAGCTACAACAAGGCTAGCGGATTCACGATCATTGAGATCGTGGTAACTATTCTCGTGGTTGCGATAATCGGCATCGGCATGGTTTCCTATATTGCAGACTCTGCCGATAGTCTGAATAGTGCATCGACTAGAAGTAAGTTGGCGACTGCTGGGCGTACAGCCATAGATAGAATGGCGTTGGAGCTTCACAATGCACTGCCGAGAAGCATACGAGTGACTCCAACGAGTGGATTAAATGCCAGCGGCGATCAATGTATCGAATTTATCCCAGTGCGTGCTGCAACGAACTACATTAACCCTTCGTTCTCCGGTGGCGGAAGCAGTTCCTTTAATGTCATCGCATTCTCTCCATCTTTGGAGGGCACGGTAGCGAGTGATGCCTATGCTACAATTTTTCCTACCAACAATACGGCGATACTCTACGATGGGGATAATCCCGACAATGATTATTCACAGTGGCCGAATTTCCCGCAGCGCCGGCCGATTCAAATTATAAGCAGCATTACTGATACTGGGCCTCCCGATGCAACGCAGAGTGTTGTGACCCTGGTAACCAGCCACCGTTTCAGAAGGAGATCTCCAACGAAGCGTTTCTTCGTGGTAGACCAGCCGGTCAGCTTCTGCGTCGTTGATGACAAATTGTATCGTTACAGCGACTACGGCTTCTTCGCAAATCAAGCGCAGGAGGAGGAGTCTGTAACATGCAGTGTTTTGGGAACGCCTCCCCCTAATGCCGATCGATGCCTGCCCGACTATGCGGCGATATCGGCGAGCCCGCCGCGTATCAAAACACTGATTACCGACAGTATTGTAAACGATGGCCTTGTTGCCTTCAGCATCGGCACACAGTCATTAACACGAAACTCTCTGGTAAAAATCGAATTGAATTTCAGTACAGAGGGCGATTCGCTGCTTCTCAACCATGAAGTCCTCACGCGAAGTGTTCCCTAAGGTGAAAAAGTGACTAGGCTAAGTAGAAAATTCAAGGTGCGAACCAGGCAACAAGGTATAGGCTTGCCCGCGGCTATTTTTATTATTACTACGATGGCGGTTATAGCGGTAGCAATCAATGTGCTCGTCCGCGAGAACGCAGAGACGTTCGAGGAAGAGGTGAATCTGGCTCGAGCTTTTTATGCCGCCGAATCTGGCGCCGGGTTCATGATGAATAGAGTCTTTCCGCCGGAGGAATACTCGGCCTACGCGGGCTCAAATTGTGCGGCGCGAACCTATACTTTTGATGCAGTTGGTTTAGCTCAATGCACCGCAGTTGTTACCTGCACAACCATTACGGTGAGCAGTGTCGATTACAATACCATCGAGAGTACTGGGTCATGCGGGGATGTCGAAAGAACGATCCAGGTGCGGGCCGTTAAATAGACACTTTGTGAGCTGCGGCTGAATCGATTTTGAGCCGCCTGTGCTCCAGCTAGTTATCCCGCCCAGATTGCGAAATACAAGATTACCGAAACTATCGCCAACGTAAGCAGAGCCGTGCCCACGTAGGTGACGACAGAGCTGACTCCTACCGTAGATCTATAAGCATCAAAGTCGAGGTTCTTATCGTTTTCGCGGTGTGAGGTTTCCCGTTGTAGCTTTATTTTGTAGTTGTCTTCTTTCCACAACATCTGCCAGCCAGCTTTGGCTTCTTCCTCGAGCATGGCGTGCATCTGCTTGCTGTCTGCAAACAGAGGAGTTTGTGCCTGAATGGTTTTATATTCTAAGTCCATGGAAGCTCCAATAATCTCTTTCTCGGCCTGATTGGGCGTTTCCCAAAGCCCGGGGCGGGCTAGAAAACTGGCTGATTAAATGTCAATCTATGACAGGAGACTATTTTGTTGCCTATGAGATTGATTTGCAACGATTTTATGGGAGTTTGCGGCTTCTGCACACGTAATATTGGGCAAATCGCCTTCTAAGTATCTTTCGGCTCTGATTTTATATCGAAAATCTTGGAGACTAACGGCCTCTATACTGTGCTCGCTGCTTAGCACAGGCACTATGCCGAGCAGTCGGTCAATTTACTTAGTTGTGTAGAAGGTTAGCCTAACTCGCAGGAGTCTCTGCCTTCTCTTCACCGGAGCCCTTCTCTTCACCGGAGCCCAGCTCCTTAATCTTTCGAGTTAAGGTATTTCTACCCCAGCCAAGCAAGTTCGCCGCATCTCTTCTTCTCCCAGCTGTATGCTTCAAGGCTATGTCGATCATCGTACGCTCGAACATGGGAGTCGCTTGATTGAGAATGCCTACATTGCCCAGACTCAATTGCTGGTCAGCCCACTGATGCAATCCTTGGGTCCAGTCCCCGCTTTGACTGACAGCTGTTTCCTGTGCAGCGAATTCCGGCGGTAGATCGGCGAGATAAACCTCGCGACTCGATGCCATGACGGTAATCCAGCGGCAGAAGTTTTCCAACTGGCGGACATTGCCCGGCCAGCTGAGCCCCATCAGATATTTTTCGGTTTCGGGGCGTAGTGTTTTTGGCTCAACGTCTAGCTCCTTGGCAGCAGATTGCAAAAAGAAACTCGCGAGTTTCGGTATGTCCTCTCGACGGTCGCTTAGACGTGGTATGTGAATGCGAATAACATTCAGTCGATGGAACAGATCCTCGCGGAACTCATGCTGTTCTACCAGACTCTCTAAATCTTGATGCGTGGCCGCGATGATGCGTACATCAACCTTAATGGAGGTATGTCCGCCTACTCGATAAAACTCGCCGTCGGAAAGCACGCGTAATAATCGCGTCTGTGTTTCGGCAGGCATATCACCGATCTCATCCAGGAATAGTGTGCCGCCATCGGCCTGCTCGAAGCGACCGGTGCGCCGTGAGGTTGCGCCGGTGAATGCGCCTTTCTCGTGTCCGAACAGTTCCGACTCGATGAGTTCTTTTGGAATCGCGGCTACGTTAAGCGGCACGAAGGTCTTGTCGCTGCGTGGGCTGTGCTGATGCAGGGCGCGGGCGACTAACTCTTTGCCAGTTCCCGACTCGCCATTGATGAGTACTGAAATATTCGATTGCGAGAGTCTGCCAATGGCGCGGAATACTTCCTGCATGGCAGGTGCCTCGCCGATTATCTCCTGGCTTTTAACAATTTCAGTCTTGCCACCCTTACCACTTTCTTCGTTCTGTTCGCGCGCGTGCTCCAGTGCACGATTGGTCATCGCGATAGCGTCTTCGATATCGAAGGGTTTAGGTAAGTATTCGAATGCGCCGCGACTATAGGATGAAACAGCGCTCTCGAGATCTGAGTGCGCCGTCATGATGATGACTGGAAGCTGTGGGTGCTGTTCCTTGATAGTAGACAGCAGGTCCAGACCGCTGATTCCTGGCATGCGGATGTCGCTAATAATTGCGTCGGGCAACTCCTGCTCTAGGCGGTGCAGTAGGTCGTTACCGTTCTCGAAAGATTCGGTATTGAGGCCGGTCTTGCCGAGCGACTTTTCTAATACCCAGCGAATGGACCGATCGTCATCCAGTATCCAGACAGAATTATTTGAGTTCATAAATCATACTACCTTCTGAAACGTTAGGCTTACGCCCTGAAATAGCTTAACTAGGAGTTGCGCGTGAATAAAAATTCTTTAACTGCCTTTCTTTAACAGCCTGCGGGTGCGAGTGGCAACAGCACCGTAAAACAGGTTGCGCCAGGTCGGCTCTCGCACTCTATGAGCCCTTGATGCTGGTTGATAATAGAGTGTGTTATCGAAAGGCCGAGGCCGGTTCCCTCGGCGCGTCCACTAATCATCGGATAGAAAATGGAGTCGATTAGTTCCGGTTTGATTCCTGGTCCGTTGTCGATAATCTTTATGCTGGCAACTAGTCTGTGAAACTTGGCGCCTATTGTCGCGTTGCGAATGATTCGAGTGCGTAGATAGATGCGGCCGAGATTGTGCTCCACCTTCGGGCTGAACAGTGCCTGCATTGCATTGCGCACGATGTTCAGCATCGCCTGAATAAGTTGCGAGGAGTCGGCAAGCACCGGGGGTATGCTAGGGTCATAGTCTCTGACCAAGTCAATGCTATTACCGCTTATCTCGGCCTGCACCAGAGATCTAACTCTCTCTATAACTTCGTGGATATTGATCGGCTCCATCTTCAGTGGCTGCCTAGAACCAACCAGCCGATCAACCAATTTGTGTAGGCGATCGGCCTCTTCGATGATCACATTGGTGTAGTCTTTAAGGTCTTCGCTATCCAGTTCCGCCGCTAGAAGCTGGGCCGCGCCGCGAATGCCGCCTAGCGGATTCTTAATTTCATGTGCGAGGCCTCTCACCAATTCTCTCGTCGTCGCGTGTGTGCTGTTCAGGGACTCCTCGCGACTGATTCTGTAGGAGTGTTCTAAAGAGGTGATTTCCAGTAGCGCGCGCAGCTCGCCGTCTTCCTCGAATGGCGTAATCGTATAGTCTACGTCCACAGTCTTACCATGCATCAGCTGCAGTTGCGTCTGGCGCTTGGTAAAGCTATTGTTTTTGGTCAGGGCTGTTTGCATCTCGCCTATGTTTTCTGCTGCCTTGATTAGCACGTCGCCGATAAATAGCTGGTTGGCCTTGCGGACGCTAATTTCCAGCAAGTTCTCAGCTGCAACGTTCAGATAGAGGAGGCGTAGGTCTTTATCCATCACCACAACCCCAGTCTTCTGGTTGTCCAGCAGTCGCTTGTGTGCGTTGTCCAGAGTCACGGTTACTACTTCTCTATCGATGATTTGGCGCCGGGATACACGAGTTCAGCCCTAGGGCTTGAGCCATGCCACTGCCGGGCGAATAGCGAAAGCTGCTCTTATCCTTGCTATGCAAAAACCAAACCAATAGAAACAATACGGGATAGATCACTGTTTATGGGGCTTGTGCACAGGTTCGGATGTGGATTTTCGGTTATGAACAAGAGTAATGCACCATAGTAGTGCGCGAAGTGGCAGACTGCAATATTTAGGGACACAAAAAAGCCCGATCAAAAGACCGGGCTTCTTGGTAACGTCAGGCTTTAGCTTACGCTAAGCCTTCCTTCGTAGTCTTGATGATAGCTGCTGCGACCTTATACGGGTCGGCATTCGATGCAGTACGTCTGTCTTCTAGACGTCCCTTCCAGCCATCTTCAACTGTGCCAATCGGAATACGAATTGACGCGCCGCGGTCAGAAACGCCGTAGCTGAACTCATCGATCGCTTGAGTCTCGTGTAGACCTGTCAATCGCTGCTCGTTGTTTGCGCCATAGACACTGATGTGCCTATCGATGTTCTTACTGAAGGCTTCGCATATCTTGGTGAAAATAGCCTCATCACCGTCTTCACGCATAGGGCCGTTCGAAAAGTTAGCGTGCATACCGGAGCCATTCCAGTCTAGATCTTTACCTAGTGGCTTGGGTTCGTAGTTGATCGCTAGGCCGTAGCGCTCAGCTGCGCGCTCTAGCAGATATCTCGCGATCCAGGTTTGGTCGCCAGCTTTTTTCGCGCCCTTTGCAAAAATTTGAAATTCCCACTGACCAGCAGCAACTTCAGCGTTGATGCCTTCAAAGTTCAGTCCAGCCTCAAGGCACAGGTCCATGTGGTCTTCGATCACGTCGCGGCCGAAGGCATTCTGGGCGCCAACTGAGCAGTAATAGGGGCCTTGAGGACCAGGGTAGCCGCCTGAAGGGAAGCCAGGAGGAAGATTAGTCTTTATATCCCAGAGGAAATACTCTTGTTCGAAACCGAACCAGAAGTCAGAATCATCATCGTCGATAGTGGCGCGACCATTGGATGGGTGCGGCGTGCCGTCGGCATTCATCACTTCAGTCATTACTAAGTAGGCGTTAGCACGGTCGGGATCGGGATAGACAGCTACAGGCTTAAGTAAGCAGTCGGAATCATTGCCTTCGGCTTGTTGGGTAGAGCTGCCGTCGAATGACCACACTGGGCATTCTTCAAGAGTGCCGCCAAAATTGTCGCGTACTTGAGTCTTGCTGCGTAGGGTTTGAGTTGGCTTATAGCCATCAAGCCAGATGTATTCTAATTTAGATTTCATTTTCTATCCTTTTCTCCTAATCGATATCGACTACTTAATGATGTATGACTTGTGCTCGTTTTTCCGTGCCCTGCGGTATAGCGCTTACCGCCTTATACCAACTTGGCGAGGCAGAGAGAGCTTATCAGCTTTTACTGCCACTTTAGCAAGGGGCTGCCTGTTTAAGTTATCCGATGCATAATCGACTATACTTCCGCGGCTTGCCTTGTGCGCTAGAGGAGGAGCAAAATATATGCCATTACTGGTATTGCTGCAAAGGCCTATTTTACTGGGCAGCAGAGATCGGCAACAAATAAAGCGCGCCATTTAAGTGCGCGTGCAAAAACAAAGCACCATAACAGTGCGAAAAGAATGATTGTGGTCAGCTAATGCACCTGCATAAGTCGGCGACTGCAAGAAAATTGGGCTAGATACCCTGAATTATTGCCGTCTCGAACAGGGTCGGCCACAGAATTGATAGAGATAAGATGTTATTCCTCGTTAAGCTATTTCCCGAAATCACCATCAAAACCCGCCCAGTGCGCAGGCGCTTTATTCGTCAACTGCGTAAGAACATTAGATCGGTTGTTTCCGAATTTGATCCTGCAGTCTCTGTTGTAGGGGAGTGGGACAATCTAGAAGTCACAACTTCGACGGATAAGCCAGAGGTCATAGCCCAAATAAGCGAAAGGCTGGCTAGTACGCCTGGTATCGCGAAGTTTCTACACGTGGACAAGTATCCCCGTACGGATTTAGATGCCATGTTAGATCTGGCGCTAGAGTACTACCGTGAAAAATTAGTGGGTAAGACTTTCGCCGTTCGCTGCAAGCGCAATGGCAAGCATGCCTTTAAATCTACCGATGTTGAGCGTCATGTCGGCGCTGGGCTTAACACTCAGACCGAGGCGGCGGGCGTACGGCTGAAGGATCCTGATGTCACTGTCTTGATAGAAGTTCGCGATGACTCAGTTTTCATGGTGCGCGATCAGAGAGTCGGTCTAGGTGGATTTCCCCTTGGTTGTCAGGATTCGGTATTGTCTCTGATCTCGGGTGGCTTCGATTCTTCTGTTTCGAGCTATCTGTGTATTAAGCGTGGATTGCAAACCCATTACTGTTTCTTCAATCTTGGTGGCAGGGCGCATGAACTTGCTGTGAAAGAAGTGGCCCTGTTCTTGTGGATGAAGTATCACTCCTCACATCGAGTGAAGTTTATCTCGGTTCCCTTTGAGGGGGTGGTGGAGGAGATACTGGGGAGGGTGGATAATTCGCAGATGGGTGTCATCCTAAAGCGTATGATGCTGCGCGCCGCCGAGAAAATCGCGGCGGGCCTGCACATAGAGGCACTTGTGACGGGCGAGAGTGTTGCGCAGGTATCTAGCCAAACTCTGCCCAATCTAGCAGTTATCGATTCTGTAACTGATTGCTTGGTGTTGCGGCCTCTGGTAACAACCGACAAGCAGAAAATTATCGATGTTGCCCGTGAGATTGGCACCGAAGAGTTCTCCAAAGACATACCGGAATACTGTGCCGTCATCTCCAATAAGCCCACCACGCGCGCTAAACTGCATCGCATTGAGCGCGAAGAGACTCGATTCGATTTCGCTGTCTTGGATGCGGCCATAGACAGCGCCAAGCATCAGCTCATCACCGATCTGGTGGCTGATCTGGATGGCGAATCCGCAGAGGTCAAAATCGTGGAGACGCTAGATAGCGGCTGCA
>NVUL01000109.1 GCA_002401885.1 SAR86 cluster bacterium | reverse complement strand
ATGTATCGCCACTATTTCTGTCCCCGCCGAGATTACGCCCTTCTCAATCAAATCAAATAGAGCGTAGAACAACTTGCCGGTGTAGACCGGCTCGAGGGGCAAATCGGAGAATCCCGCGAATTCGTTCAAAAATGACTGCAAGGCAGGATTGCTACGCCCGTAACCGCCACAGTGGTGAGTGTCATCGACTCGCCAATCAGTGGGATCTGTGCAGCCACAGGCCTGCAATTGACCCATAATTTCAGACTGCAGATAGCCATCGCCCTTCAAAACACTGATTCCCAGCACCTGGGGAGTACTCCCACTCTCGATTTTCGACAAGCCGTTTATCAGGCCCGCCATCGTGGTACCGGTACCGCAACAGAGAGCGACTAGCTGCTTTGAATCCGCATTCTGCCATTTCAGTAGCGATGCGATCTCCTCACAGCCCTTGATTGCCAGAGAATTGCTGCCCCCCTCCGGTAGTAGGTGGAAGTCACCAAATCTGATCCGCAGATCATCTAGAAAATCTGCATGCTGCTTGCGCCGATAGTCGCCGCGACTTACCGGCAGCAAGCTCATCCCCTGCTCCTTGGCGAACGCGAGAACCGGATTCAACGGCTCGGGTATCTCTCCCCGCACGACGCCAATAGTTCGCATGCCTAGTAGCTTGCCAGCAGCTGCTAGCGCGTGCAGGTGATTAGAATAGGCCCCGCCGAAACTCAGGATTGGCAGGTCTGGCTGTTGCTGAAATTCGAGCAGATTGTATTTCAGCTTGTACCATTTATTGCCCGCGAGCTGCGGATGGCACTTATCCAGACGCAGAACATTCACAGATACGCCTGTACGCCGCAGTAATTCACAGTGCAGTGGTTCGATAGGTGGTTTGCTAATAGAAATATCTACTGGCATAGGAGAAATAACTTCGGGGGGATCTTACGAGAAAAATGGCGGACCGGACGAGACTCGAACTCGCGACCTCCGGCGTGACAGGCCGGCATTCTAACCAGCTGAACTACCGGTCCGCTACAATCTTCTAACACTGTGGTGGGTGATGAGGGATTTGAACCCCCGACATTCGCCTTGTAAGGGCGACGCTCTCCCAACTGAGCTAATCACCCATAGCACAGAGAGAGGCGCATTTTACCGACTTAGGTCGACATGTCAACAACGACGGCGCTTTCAGCAACAAACAAGTACGAAAAATATCACTATTTGTCTACTTACTCGTATGAGTAAAGGAGCCGTCCCAATCTTTCGGTAAAACCTCTTCTTTTAGCGTCTCAATTCGCTCTAAATACACCTTGTAAAGCAGGGTATCTGGCTCCCCTTGCTGCAGGGCTTTGAGAATACTTTCTGCACCAGGCCAGTCTTGGGCGAAGTAGCAATCGAGCGCCTTGTGATACTCAGACACCCTCTCCTGCAACTCGGCATCTGCCTTATTCAACACACAAATAGGCTCGTAGCAATCCACGGCCTTGATCTTTCCCTTCACCTTTACCCGATCGATGAGTCGAAACAGGAAGCCATCCAGATCTTTTATCGCCGCCTCACCTACCAATAGCTTTATGCCATAGAATTTCGTGAGCCCCTCAAGTCTTGAACTCAGATTTACCGCATCGCCTAGCACGGTATAGGAACGGCGATAGACCGAGCCCATGTCGCCCACATTCATCATGCCAGAGTTGACACCAATGCCGATCGCGATTTCAGGATAGCCTCTCTCCAAGAACACGGGACGCAGTTCATCGACTTTCTCTAACATGATGAGCGCCGCCCTGATCGCATTCTCTCTATGATTCAGATCTTCCAGAGGCGCTCCCCAGAATGCCATCACCATGTCGCCGACATATTTATCGATGGTGCCGTTGTTATCGAAAATAATCTTCGTGATCGGGGTGAAGAAATCATTCATCAATTTCTTTAGTTCGGTGGCGCTCAATGCTTCGGAGATCGTGGTGAAATTTCGAATATCACAGAATAATACGCTGAGATCTTTACTCTCACCCTCAAAACTATAGTTATCCGGATCGTCTAGCATCGAATCAATATGGGCCGGTGGTACGTATTGATCGAACATGCCTTTAATCGTCTTACGTGTCTGACTTTCACTCAGGAATCCGTAGATCAGATTGGTCATTGTAACGAGCAAAATCAAAATCAAGATCAGAACTAATGGAAAATCCAACTTGTAGATATCCCACATCTGGAAATTCCCCCACACGGTACCAGTGACCAATACGGCTCCCGTTACAGCCATGCTCGCCGCACCCATGAGCGGAAAAATCATCGACATGAGTAAGCCAAGGGCAGTTAGGCCTACGAACAAAGCCCCGCCTGTCCAATCCGGCCTGTAGGGGAAATAAATATTAGTAGGCGGAGTAAAGCCAGAAAAAGCCGACTCAGTCGACGCGTCGCCGGATTCCACTTCGACTGTGGCGACGGAGTCCAAAAGGGCATTCAACATATTCGCGTGCACCTCCACTCCAGGATATACAATGTCCAGCGGCATCGCCCGAATATCACCGAGACCTGGAGCACTCGTGCCAACAAGTACCAGACTATTCTGCAGCTGACTTTTCTCTTCTTCGCTCAGAGTGTCTCTCAGCACATCGGTGGCCGAGATATAGGGGAATGAACTGTCGTCGAATTCCGATGACGGACCAATATACGGCACGGTGACCTTGGCAAAGCCATCGGTTGGTATTTCGAATCTACCGGCACCTACGCCGACGCCGACGCCACGCACGACTTTTAAGCCATCATAGTCTTCCGTGATTAGCTCGTAGCTTTCGGCGAAGTTGTAAACACGAACCATCTCTAGTGAAAGTGTGGGAAATAGCTCTGAACCGTAACGGATCAATAGCGGAACGCGACGTACTACACCATCCGAATCGGGCACCTGATTCATGCTACCGTTCCCGTAAGCAGCCGACTGTAAGACTTCGATATTGCCGGTGTATCCGGTCATATCAGAGACGGTAACATCCTCTGCCAACTCGGCGCCGATATCGACCAGTGACTCTGGTAGTTCATTGTAGGCGGCGGTGGACTGCGTAGTGAAATTGATCGCCAGAACCACATCGATTCCGCTCTGCATCGCTCTTGCGAAATACTGGTCGGCATTAATCCGTGGCTCGATCTGAGCCAAGGTCTCATTGAAGCCCGGATCAAATTGGGAAAGATCAACAGTCTGCAGTAGATCGCGGATATTTCTATCTGGTTCTGGGAAGGTAATGTCGAATCCAACCACAAGCACACCATTGTCGCGCAGCTTTTCCGTTAGCTGACCAACCTTGATTCGATTCCAAGGATATTGTCCCTCAGCCTGCAGCGAACGCTCGTCGAGATCGACGATAACGATCCTGTTATCAGGTGACTTGACGTGTTTTGGCATGATGCTTAGTCGCTGATCGTAGACCAGGAACTCGAGTCGTTCGATGATACTAGCGATGACAGTGGGTGGATTGAGTTGCAGCCACAGTACGAAGCAGGTACTAAAGATGCCCAGATAAATAGGCAGTCTCTTGCCTTCGGAGACAAAGCGGCGAATGGGCTGTAACCAAGTTGAAAGGTTCATGTAACGCCTGATCCAATAGGATTCCCTGCGGGGTAGAATGATTATATGCCAAAGGGCCTATACATAAAACGGACGAGATAGTATGTTGCGCCAATCCTAAACAGGTTCAGGCCGGGCAACGGCTACGCACGAGCACTAAATTATGAAAATATTCAAGGAATTCCGCTTCGAGGCGGCTCACAGACTCCCCAATGTACCCGAGGGCCACAAATGTGCTCGTCTTCATGGCCACTCCTTCCTCATTAAAGTAGAAGTCGAAGGACCTGTTGGAACCGACAGTGGCTGGGTTATGGATTTCTCAAAGATTGCGGATGCATTCAACCCGATCTTGGCACGACTGGATCATTACTACCTGAATGAGATCCCAGGCCTAGAGAACCCAACGAGCGAAGTGCTCGTGCGCTGGATTTGGAATGAATTACATCCTCAGCTCGCTGAATTATCATCCATCGAAATTCGCGAAACCTGCACCAGTGGCTGCGTATACGACGGTAGCTGAGCAGATTTAGGCCGTTACGAAGCTAATTGGCTCTATCTCTTCGTTCTGCAGGTGTTCTGCAGCAATCTTCGTCCCCTCTTTTATCAGCTTCTTGCTGACCATAAATTCCTTGGGACGGGCTACACAGTCCGCAGCGATCAGCACACCCTCTTTCAAGTAGAATAAGGCGAAGCTTGCCTCGATTCCACCTTCAGCCGAGCCCCGCATGACAACTTGATCGTAGTCAGTATTGAGGCCGGCCATTTGCAACTTAATTGAGTATTGATCCGACCAAAACCAGGGCACCGCATTGTACACCTGCTCTTTCCCGCAAATATTGGCTGCCGCGGCACGCGCCTGATCATTGGCGTTCTGAACCGATTCCAAGCTGATCGAACGCTGGTAGATTAGACTGGGATGTACGGTGCAGTCACCGGCGGCATAGACATGCTCGTCACTCGTCCGGCAATACTCGTTCACTTGTATACCAGCTCCGGTCTCGATTCCAGCGTTCAGAGCCAGGGATGCGTTCGCCTCTACCCCTATACCGACTATTAGGAAGTCGGCTCGAAATTCTGTACCGTCGGCACAGCAAATGAGCTTTTCCTGCCCCTCTTCTCGAATCGATTCAACTTCGACTCCGCTATGAACCTCTACGCCATGTGATTCATGCAGGCGCTGCATATAGTCCGACATCGCTGGGCTGGTAACTCTCTGCAAGATGCGCTCGGCCATCTCAAGTACTGATACACTAACTTCCTGCTGTGCCAATACCGCAGCCGCCTCCAGACCGATGTAACCACCGCCGATTACGAGAGCGCGACGACCCTTTCTGACATGCGGCGCAAGTCGGGCAATATCCGCAGCCGTACGAATATAGAATACGTTCTCCAACCCTCTAGCAGGGTTGAACTCACGCACACTCGCACCGGTACACAGTGCGAGCTTTTGGTACCCTAAACTCTCTCCACTCTGTAGCTGAACTTCCCTTGCCGCGGTATCGATACTATTTACCCGGGTAGACAGCAGAAGATCGATATCGTTGTCTGCATAGAGTTTGGCGGGACGCAGGCGCATGGCATCCAAGTCTTTCTTTCCCGCGAGGTGTTCCTTCGACAAAGGCGGCCGGTGATAAGGTAGCTCAGACTCCTCGCCGATTAGCTTGATCGGAGCAGTCCAACCTTCCCTGCGAAGTTGCAGCGCAAGAGAAACCCCAGCATGGCTAGCGCCTACGATGATGCAGCTATCACTCATAATTTTGTCCTGATTTTGAATTCGCAGCAAACACTAAGCGGATAACTGCCAGTCGATTGCCGTCTTTTTCTGCGCCTGCAAATACTCGTTACTCTTGGAAAAATGGTGATTGCCAAAGAACCCTCGGCTCGCAGACAGCGGAGAGGGGTGTGGTGACTGCAAAACGAGATGCCGCGCCCTATCGATCATTGCACCCTTCTTCTGGGCATAGCTCCCCCATAGAATGAACACAATGCTGTTCGCTTCAGCATTCAAATGATTCACTACGCTATCGGTAAATCTCTCCCAGCCCCTGCCCTTATGTGAAGCGGCTAGACTCGCCTCAACTGTCAGCACTGAATTGAGAAGCAACACCCCCTGCTGCGCCCACTCATTTAGGCAGCCATGCTTCGGCGGCACAAAATTTACATCAGCGGCCAGCTCTTTGTAGATATTCTTGAGGGAAGGCGGAACTCGGACATCCTGCCTAACGGAAAAACAGAGGCCGTGCGCTTGCCCAGGACCGTGATAGGGATCTTGCCCTAGTATCACGACCTTCACGGCATCGAATGGCGTTGCATTGAGCGCGGCGAAAATTTCATTTCCAGCAGGATAAATCGTCTTACCGAGCGCCTTCTGTTCACGTAAAAAGTCGCGCAGTTCGACCATATACGGCGAATCGAAGTCGTCCTGCAGCCGTTCCCGCCAGGAACTCTCCAGTTTTATCTCGCGGGCTTCTGGCTCGGTCTGGCGCACTCGTCTTTACTCTTTGGTAAGCAACAGCCCGGCTAGGCAGGATCTTGTTGCGGGCGCATGTGTGGAAACAGCAGCACATCC
Organism: SAR86 cluster bacterium; assembly: GCA_002401885.1. Lineage (GTDB taxonomy): Bacteria > Pseudomonadota > Gammaproteobacteria > Pseudomonadales > Pseudohongiellaceae > UBA9145. Next base: position 5,394 of record NVUL01000109.1, on the reverse strand, counting down.
TTGATGGAAGCAGAATCGGTAAACAACATGACCAAGCGATCTATGCCTATGCCCTCACCCGCGGTAGGTGGCATACCATATTCCAAGGCCGTCACGTAATCGTGATCGAAATGCATCGCCTCACTATCGCCTGAATCTTTCTGCGCCACCTGCTCCTTAAAGCGTTCCGCCTGGTCCTCGGGATCGTTGAGCTCCGAGAAACCATTGGCTAGCTCTCTGCCGCCGATGATCAGCTCGAATCGATCTGTGATCTCAGGATTCTCTTCATTGCGTCGAGCAAGCGGTGAAACCTCGATTGGGTATTCCGTAATAAAGGTAGGTTGATCTAGCTCAGCCTCTACCTTCTGGTCGAATATCTCCATCAATATCTTACCCTTCGACCAATTCTCATCGAAATGCACATCGAGACTATTGGCTAGGGCCGCCACAGATTCTGTCGAGGCGAAGGCTGAGTCATCCACAACTCCACAATATTTTTTTATCGAATCAGTCACAGAGAGCCGGATAAAGGGGTCTGCAAAATCGTATTCCGAACCCTGAAAACTAACCTTGCTGCTACCGCCGATATCAATCGCGATCTTACGGAATAGATCTTCAGTTAGGTCCATGAGATCCTGGTAACGCGCATAGGCCTGATAGAACTCCAGCATCGTAAACTCAGGATTGTGCCGCGTAGACAAACCCTCGTTCCTGAAATTGCGATTCAACTCGAAGACTCGCTCGAAACCGCCTACTACCAGACGCTTAAGAAACAATTCCGGCGCCACCCGCAGATACATCTCCTGATCCAATGCATTGTGATGAGTGACAAAAGGTCTAGCTGTTGCTCCACCCGGAATCACCTGCATCATTGGTGTCTCCACCTCCATGAAATCCAGCGACTCAAAATATTGGCGAATAAATCGCATTATGCGAGAACGAGTCTGGAAAATTTTGCGAGACTGCTCGTTAACGATCAGGTCAACATAGCGCTGACGATAGCGCATCTCAGTGTCGGTCAGTCCCTTGTGCTTGTCCGGTAACGGGCGCAGCGACTTAGTGAGTAATTCAAACCTAGCGGCGCGAAGGGTCAGCTCCCCCTTTCCGGTTCTAAACATTTCGCCGTGAACACCGATTATGTCACCTAGATCGAAAGACTTAATTTCCTCGGCCTGCTCATCAGAGAAAGACTTGTTATTAATATAGACCTGCATCTGCCCGCTTCCGTCCTGTAACACGACGAATGGACCACGCATGCGAATTATTCTTCCTGCCATAGCTGCAGTAACAGCCAGGCCTTCTAACTCTTCCTTCGTCTTAGTCTCGTACTTCTCGATAAGATCAGCTGATGTGTCTTCTTTAATAAACCCATTAGGGAACGCCACTCGCTTCGCACGGATGGCTGTTAGCTTTTCCCTACGCTGAGCGATCAGCTTGTTTTCGGCCTGATTTTCTTCAGTCATTTGTCTCTAATTCCTGTATCCCTGCTATCAATCCTTTCGTTCGATTTTCACTACCGCGAGCCTAAGCTTAAGTTACTAACTACAGCCCCATCTTCAAACTCGCTTCGATAAACTTATCTAAATCACCATCGAGTACGGCGCCAGTATTAGTCACCTCGACATTCGTACGCAAATCCTTGATGCGCGACTGATCTAGAACATAAGATCGGATCTGACTACCCCAGCCGATATCTGCCTTCGATTCTTCAACGCTCTGCATCTCTTCCTTCTGCTTCAATTCTTCCAGTTCATACAACTTTGCCTTCAGCTGCTTTATCGCCGCATCTTTGTTCTTGTGCTGCGATCGCTGACTCTGGCACTGGACTACTATTCCACTCGGCTCATGCGTCAGGCGAATAGCGGAATCTGTTTTATTAACATGCTGACCACCTGCACCACTTGCCCGGTAGGTATCTATTCGTACCTGTGACATATCGAGGTTCACTTCGATATCATCGTTTATCTCCGGCGATACAAACACGGAGGCAAATGAGGTATGGCGCCGACTACCTGAGTCGAATGGCGACTTACGGACTAGACGATGCACGCCCGTTTCCGTGCGCAGCCAACCGAAGGCGTATTCACCACTGATCAGAATCGTTGCACTCTTAATCCCGGCAACATCGCCACCGGACACCTCGACAAGTTCCGCCTTGAAACCCTTGCTCTCACCCCAGCGCAGATACATTCTGAGCAGCATCTCCGCCCAATCTTGAGCCTCCGTGCCGCCGGAACCTGCCTGAATATCAAGATAGGCGCTGGCCTCATCCATCTCGCCAGAAAACATGCGGCGAAATTCGAGCGCCTCTAAACCGCTCTTCAGGGCTTCAAGATCCTTGCCCGCCGCATCGAAGAGCTCTTCATCAGACTCTTCTTGCGCCAACACTAATAGCTCCGCAACATCGGCAATACCAGAATCCATCTGCTCGATGGTCGCAACGACTGCCTCCAGACTCGAACGTTCTTTACCGAGAGCCTGTGCATATTCAGGTTTGTCCCAAACCGAAGACTCACCCAGTTCCAGCTCAACCTCGGTCAGCCTTTCCTTCTTGGTCTCATAGTCAAAGATACCCCCTGAGACTATCGGTTCTGCTACCTAACTCCTTTAACACCCCAAGCTGATTGTTAATTTCCAACATCTTGCGAAATCCTGTGTGCGTTCCATATGTACTACGTGAGCGAAGGCTGCATTTTACCTCATTAATTGCCCAATAGGTCAGCTCACAATGCCTTCCCTTGGCAGTCATCCTCGAAGCTGTTGGCAAATCTTGAAAGCGTGTAAGCTCAGCCCTGATTCCAACAGCATTCACCCAAGCTCACGAGCCGGCACACAACAGTAGAACAGTCACCCTAGATGAAAATAGAGAATGCCAAAATCACCTGGCTCGAATCCGGCCTACCCTACTCTACTGAGTTTCAGGATATCTATTATTCGCGAGATGACGCAATCGCGGAGAGCCAACACGTCTTTTTGGACGCGAACAAACTTAGGCAGCGTTGGGAGCATGACTGCTGCATTGAGACATTCCATATTGGTGAGTTGGGATTCGGCAGTGGACTCAATTTCCTGCAGGTGATGAAGCTCTGGCAGGAATTGGATAGGCGGCCCGCCCGCCTACACTACATCGCTTTCGAGAAGCATCCTCTAACGATTGAGGAGTTGCAGAGGATACATCAGCGTTGGCCAAGTCTTGCGAACCAAAGCACTGAGCTGTTAGAGCAATACATGGACCATAGTGAAGGCTGTCATCGAATACCGCTTGCGAACGAAATCACCCTCGATGTGTACTATGGCGACGCCCATGAGCAATTGAATCAGCGCATGATGGATGCCTGTCCTGCAATACAGTGCTGGTTTCTGGATGGGTTCTCGCCCGCTAACAATATCGAGCTATGGGAAGAGCCGCTCATGCATCTACTGGCGAGATGCAGCGATGAGAACACCACACTCAGCAGCTACAGCGTAGCCGGGAAGGTACGCTCCGCTCTCAAGAATGCTGGCTTCGAAGTGAGCAAAATTGAAGGCTTCGGGAGAAAGCGCCACAGCTTGTTCGCGGCGATGCCTGTAATCGAGAATGGGCTATTGGAAACTAAGCCCAAAGAGAAAAGAACACCGTCGAGCTCAGATGCCCCTTGGTTCATCCTGCCAGAGCAGCGCTTCAGAGGAAAAACCGCCGTCATCATCGGCGCGGGTCTCGCCGGCTGCAGCACCGCACACAGCCTCGCAAAGCGCGGATGGAAGGTTACGGTAGTCGATGCCGGACCCACGCCCGCAAGCGCCGCATCGGGGAATTCCCAAATGGCCCTGCGTTGTCGATTATTTAACGCACCTTCGCCAGAGGCACGGTTCTTCTTACACGCCTACCTGTTCGCACTGCGGCAATTCACGCAGTTCAGGCGGCACGGCGACCTCGCCTGGAATCCCTGCGGCGTACTGCAATTGTCAAATGCCATGAACAAGAGAAACCCACTTCAATTGGAAAAATTGCAGCAACTCTACTCTAAGCAAATTGTGCGACTTCTATCCAAAGCGGAGGCGTCAAGTGAGGCTGGAATAGCATTATGCGAAGAGGCGTGGCTGTTTCCATCCGGCGGAGCAATGGAACCATCCTCTCTGTGCGCAGCCTATCTCGCTCACACCAACATAAGCTGCGTTTTTAATGCGCGAGTTACTGAGTTAAATAGAACGGACGAGAAATGGCAGGTGGACGCAGGCCAGGCGCAGGCGATTGATGCTGACGTTGTGGTCGTCGCCAACAGTCATAGTGCAACGCTTCTGTCTCAATGTACGAATCTACCTCTGCAATCTTTACGCGGACAAACCTCAGAGATATCCGCCAATGAAAGTAGTAACAAACTCAAAAGTGTAGTCAGCGGTGGTCGCACGGTATTCCCTGCTAACGCGGGTCGGCACCTTCTCTCTGCCAGTTACGCTAACAGCACTGAGTTGCAAGCACTTCCTGCCGACACTCATGAAAACATAGTAGTTGCTGCCACTAATTTTGCTGATGCCGACATCTTAAATAGAGACTCCGTCGTTGAGCGCGTATCACTGCGCTGCAACTCGCCCGACCGCATGCCTCTCGTTGGTATGGCGCCGAATCTAGAGAAGATGTCTACAACCTATGCGGAGCTTTCAAGGAACGCGAGGGCGAAGCTTAATTCCGCAGGAGAGTATTATGCTGGCCTCTATCTGAATGTGGCGCACGGCTCGAATGGGCTTGCCAGCTGTCCGCTTAGTGCCGAATTTTTAGCGAGCTTAATCACCAAAGAGAATTTGCCACTGAGTCGCGACATAGCAGCAAGCATCAATCCAACACGCTTTCTCATTAAAGATCTAAAGAAACAGAGATGACTAGTACCCTGACTACCATAAATTACCGCATTCAGTCAGTTCAAAAGCGGTTCAGTGCGAGACGTTTTTCCGCAGACATAGTGGGCTATGTTAAGGGGAAACAACGAAGCAATGAGCCGTTTTTGAGCTGACCCAAAGGGCGTTAAGCAGACCGCGGAAATTTATGGTAGTCAGGGTACTAACGGTCGTAGAACGCCTGAATTAGCACGCCCGTAGACTCGACATCAGCCGCCCCAGCACTCTCTCGAATGGAATGCATAGCGAAGCTCGCAATTCCTATATCGACTGTTGAGATGCCGAGCAGCGCTGACGTGATAGGGCCGATGGTGCTACCGCATGCCATATCGGAACGCATGACGAACGATTGATGGCTTATGTTCAGACGATTGCAGATCGATTTTAGCAGCGCAATAGACTCGCTATTACTCGCGTAGCGTTGATTCGCATTGATCTTGATAACTGGGCCCGCATTGAGCTTAGGCGAGTGCGCGCTGTCGTGCTTGTCCGGAAAATTAGGATGAACACCGTGTGCGTTATCCACAGAGAGCAAGACCGAAC
>NVUL01000108.1 GCA_002401885.1 SAR86 cluster bacterium | reverse complement strand
GTACAAACGGAGAATCTTGGGGTTGCCGTCGAAGGCGCAGAACATCATTGTCATGCGTTCATTCTGAGCCAGATGAGCAGCCGTCTCGTTCCCGCTGCCCGTGATGTTCAACCAAGCGATACGGTTAGATGAAAGCACTCGCAGGCTGTCCCAACCTTTGGGCGAAACATTGATGGTGCCATCGTTTGCCGCGGTACCGACAAAGAAAAGTTTCTGCTGTTTAATAAAAGCGATATGTTCTTTTGCTAGTTCATCGTAGCGACGAGCCATAGTGATACTTCCTGTTACTGGATTGCGATAAAGTTATTGGGGCGGTAGTCTAATTTGAGCGTGGCTTACTCGATTTGATTACTAAGAGATTTTAGTCCGAAAGACTAAAGACGTACAGTGCATTGCCGTTGCTCGGATGCCTGATATCCGGTGCAACAACTCGTGGGACGGTTCGCGGACTAACCCCGCGCGCACCCATCGCGGTGGTCACCGCAATATACTGTTTGCCGTCTATGGCGAAACTAACCGGGTGGCCCTGTACTGATGTGCCAAGTCGTGTCTCCCAGAGGATCTCACCATTACGCGCATCGAAGGCTCGGAAGCGACGATCGAGGTCGCCTACGAACACAAGATTTCCCGCTGTGGATATAGTCCCTGTCAAAAAGGCCGCCCGTTGTTCATAACTCCAGACCTCTTCCATAGAATCTACGTTGTAAGCTGCCAGTTTGCCCATATTGCCGTCTGAACCTGGCATTTCGAACCAGCGGCGATTTGCCGCCGTGCCACCCGCACCCTGCACCAGCGGCACTTCTCTTGCCGAAATTTCCAAGCAGGACTGACTCAGAGGAATGATCAGATTCGCGCTAGGCTCGTGATAGGTCATAGAGTGCCAGTCTTTTCCACCGGCCGTGCTCGGGCAAACGCTTATCCATTCGTCCAGTTGCGCATTGGCAATGTCATCACGATAGGTAACCGCCCCAGTCACTGCGTCTATGTTAGTGAATGCGTTTTGGAAGATAGTCTCCAGATGGGAGATGAACTCACCACTCTCTCTATCGTGCTTCCAAAGAATGCCGTGCTTGCCGATTGAGAAAACGAGTTTGTCATCACCGCGGTCAATCAGGACGCGTTCGAACACCTCGTCAAGATCCAGCGCCTCGGCGGGCACATGCTGGAAGAACCAATCGAGAGTGCCGTCATCCACATTGATGGCTACGGTGGAATTGGTAAACAGGCCGGTATCGAAGATTGAGAGATTTCTACTGGCCGGCATCCACGGTTTTTGCTGTGCGGTTCCCCAATAGGTGATTTTTAGCTCAGGGTCGTAACTTCCCGTAATCCAAGTCTCGCCACCCGCACGAAATATGTCATCTATGTTGCCCCAAGTATCACCGCCGGGATCACCGCTTTCGGCGATGGTGTTGAAGCGCCATAGCACCTCACCGTTGTCTGTATCGACAGCGCTGATGTAGCAGTCTTCCTCGATGTAGCGCGAGCAACCTAACAGCCCCTGGATGATTTTACCGTCGGCTACTATAGGCCCGCTGGAATTCCCAAAGCCCTTGCTGCCATCGGCGATTTCGGTTTCCCAAATCGGCTCGCCTGTTCGCGCATCGAGTGCCAACAGGCGAGCATCGGTTGTGGCGTGAATAATCTTATCCTCATAGATGGCGATGTTGCGCATGTCCTCGCTATCCTCAGGACCCGCGTGATGCTCCCAGATTAACTCGCCAGTCTTCCCGTCCAATGCTTGAATTATGTTGCTGGGATTGATCAGATAGATAGTGCCGTCGTACACCAGTGGCGAAGGCTCCGAGTCACCATCGTGCATACTCCAGACCCACTCCAGTCGCAGGTCTCCCACGTTGTCCACATTGATCTGATCGAGAGGGCTATAGCTCCAGGCCTGATAGTTGCGGCGCAACATCGGCCAGTCACCGGGGGCCGGGTTAGTGAGCATCGCATCTGAGATCGGTTGAAAGTTTTCCACTGAGCCAGGAAGGATTACACCGGTAGGTGCGACTCTCTCCGGCGGCGCAAGCAAATTTGCCGCACCGGGAATATTGATCGCTAAGGGGTAATCGGAACTTGCGGTTAGCAGAGGATTGCTGTCGGCGACTCCACTGCTGCGCATGACGTGCGCAACAATATTGATGTAGTCATCATCGCTAATAGCGGCATTCTCGCCGGGAGGCATATTCGCTTTGATGTAGTTATAGAAGTCGCCCGGCGATTGCATTCCCCAGCTTGAAAGAAATGCCTGGCCGCTCAGTATCGGCCCGAGCGCGCTGCCTTCGAGACCAGCGCCATGGCAGGCCGCGCAGTTGGTAGAGTAAGCCTGGACTCCAGCTTCCGCCTGCGTGCTGAAGCTGGCAACTGAAGTTGCTGCACCCTCAGCTACACTCGTAACTTCAATCTCGTTCTCAGCGCCGCAGGCAACGAGCAGACCCAATCCAAGTATTCCTAATGCATGATTTCTTAATTTCATTTTTAGCAATACCCCTTGTGCCTATAGGCGTTGAACTCTGCTCATGGCGGCTAATCGCGTCTAGTCAGGAAGAGCAAATACATAGACTGCATTTCCCGAACGCGGATACTTGATCTCTGTAAGAATTACACCTGGCACTGCTCTTGGGCTAGTTCCACCAAGCGCCGCCGTTACCGCTATATATTGCTTGCCATCTACAGCGAAGGAAACGGGATGGCCCTGAACAGAAGTTCCCAGCCTGGTTTCCCAAACGATCTCGCCGGTAGTTACATCGAAGGCCTTAAAGCGTCGGTCCAGATCGCCAACGAATACCAGATTGCCGCCAGTCGACATCGTACCAGTATGAAAGGAGGCGCGTTGCTGATGGCTCCACACTTCTTCCATGGTATCTACGTTATAGGCGCCGATCTTGCCGAGGTTGCCATCCGTGCCGGGCATCTCGAAGAATTTACGGCTAGCGGCGAGTCCACCACCACCCTGCACTAACGCCACTTCCCGAGCCGCATTCTCCAGACAGGTCTGGCTCAGCGGGGCGATCATGGTGCCCGTAGGCGGATGGTAGGTCATCGAATGCCAGTCCTTACCGCCGGCACTGCTCGGGCAGGCTGATGTCCACTCGTTTAGCTTGGCGTTCTGAATGTCTTCGCGATAGGTAACCAGACCCGTCTCATCATCGATGTCGGTAAAGGCATTCTGGAAGACAGTTTCCTTGTATGCCTGAAATTCACCCGAGACTCTGTCGTTCTTCCACAGAATGCCGTACTTGCCGAGCGAGAACACTAATTTGTCATCGCCACGATTCACCAGGATGCGCTCGAATACTTCATCTAGATCTAGCGCTTCAGCTGGCACGTGTTGGAAGAACCAATCAAGTTCGCCCGTGTCGGTGCTCACAGCAACCGTCGAATTCGTGAATAGACCAACGTCATTGATCGTCAGGTGACGACTAACCGGTACCCACGGCTTCTGCTGTGCCGTGCCCCAATAGGTCAGCTTGAGGTCAGGATCGTAGCTGCCGGTAATCCATGTCTCGCCACCGGCACGAAACAAATCGGGTAGCTCACCCCAGGTATCACCGCCGAGTTCATTCGCCTTGGCGATAGTATTGAAGCGCCACTCCAACTCACCAGTGTTGGCGTCGTGTGCGCTGATATAGCAATCCTCGGGTATATAACGTGCACAACCGGCGAGGCCGAGAATGACCTTGCCGTCGGCAACGATGGGTCCGCTGGAGTTTGAGAAGCCCTTACTAGCATCGGCAACCTCTGTCTCCCAGACCTGCTCGCCGGTGCGGGCATCGAGTGCTATTAAGCGCGCATCGGTAGTAGCTTGAATGATCTTGTCGTTATAGATAGCGATATTGCGCATGTCCTGACGGTTCGCAGGGCCTGCCCAGTTCTCCCAGATCAACTCGCCGGTAGCAGCATCCAGAGCCTGGATGACATTGCCTGGGTTAATCAGATACATGATGCCGCCATAGACTAGTGGGGCAGGTTCCGAATCGCCTTCGTGCATGTTCCAAACCCATGCTAGGGTCATGCCGCCTACGTTGTCGGTGTTGATTTGACTCAGCGGGCTGTAACTGTGGCCGTAGTAGTTGCGGCGGTGCATAGGCCAGTCGGCCGGATCTGGATTCTCCAGCATGGCATCGGTGACAGGGGTGAAGTTCTCTATGGTGCCGGCGACCGTCACGCCTTGCGGAGGCTCTGGCTCAGGGCGCGAGCGCCGTGCAACTACCTGAGAGATATTGTCCGCGATTTCAAAATCTGTGCTCGCGGTGAGTGCATCGTCTATCGTGTCTACGCCGTTGGAGGACAGTATATGCGCGACGATATTGGTGTAGTCCTCATCGCTTATCCCGTCGTTCCCACCGGGAGGCATATTCGCTTGAATATTGTTCAATAGCAGGGCTGGAGTCTGCGTGCCCCAACGTTGCACAAAAGAATTCCCGGAGAGTATCGGGCCCAGTGTAGTGCCCTCTAGGTTCGCACCATGGCAGGCAGCGCAGTTGCTGGCGAATGCGTCAGCTCCGTCTTCCGCCTGCGAGTTAAACGTCACCGAGGCGACAGAGGTTGTAGGCGCAGTGCTCTCTCCACCGCAGGCAGTGAGTAGCAAAACTAGGGCAGACGCAAAAAGTGCGCGAGTAGTGTTCTTATTGACTAATTTCATGCTAAACCTCAATTAATTTCTGGCAAAAACCCAACCGCGCAGCTCGCCGGGAGGATTTGTTTCGCTGTGCACCTGGATATACAGCTCATTATTACGGAGTGCCGTGACCTGTTCGTCAGTGAGCTCCAGCACCGCGCTGATCTCACCGCCAGTCATTTTTGTCACCTCGAGTTGGTGTACGACCGGACCGGGCTGCGCAGGCGGGCCATTGTGCACATGGGCCATGGTAGCGGCCGAGTTCATGCCAGCGAAATTGCCGCTGACCGTGAGCGTATTGCCCTCTAGTGTCAGAATCACCTCACCCTCACCAGTTATCGTAGTAACCGTCTGTGGAGTGGTAGGCATCGGCGACAACCTAGCCCTAAAGGTTCCCGACTGTGCCATTGCGCTTACAGAAAAAATCAATGCGAGTGTGCAGACGAAGGATGTTGCAAGTTTGGGAAAAGTCTTGTGGCCGAGTTTCATAGCTACCTCTTGGCGCGATTATTCTTATAGGATTGGTGCTAGCAATTAGATTAACTAAAAGTAGGGGGAGAAATCACCACTAACTGAGGGAAATAGGAACGCATGAGCCCCCTATGGGACTCAGAGCTTGCTTAGTGAGAGGAGATTGAGACGCGCGGCGGCTAGAGTTCGCCCAACGGAGAGGGAGGGCAGCCTGTCTTTTCTATCGTATACATCATACTGCCCAGCTTCCATTCACCGTCAATCTTTATCAGATCGAACACATCGGTCCCACAGTGAGTGAAACTACCGTTCACCCAGAAGTCATAGGAAGCCCAGAAAACGGCCATTCTCTCGTTTATAAATACCCTCTCATCCCAGAATCTTTCGATCTGAACGCTCTGCTGGCTGGCACTTGTATCGATATTGCGAACACGCGGCAGCCGCTCGAAAGAGCCATCTTCTTGTTGCACCAGCCTTTGGATTATTGCGCCATCAATGGTCAACTCGGCACGTCTCGATAGATCGCCCGTTTCCAGAGTTTCGATCCAGCCGTTGATCGCCTGCATCACTGAGTCGAATTCTGGATGAGACTCGTCGGTCTGAGAAAACACCGAACTAGAGAATAACAAGCACAGCACTATCAATAGGCTGTGTTTCTTTGTTTTAATTTTCACTGCGTTACACCTCGAATTATACTGGGCGTCGGAGATTGCATCTAATACGCGAGCGCCCTTTGAGGCGTTTTATAGTCTCGATTGCGCTGACCCGTTGTTGTTGATTTTACTGCTATGTATCTTCGACATCGCTACTACTAGCAGTCTTTATTGCCGTTGAAGAGCGAATGTAATCTGCCCACCAGCAGATGCAGTAAAGACGCTAAAACTAATGTATACAAGAAAGTAGGTATGAACCAACTCGTCGCTGTATCATAAACGAAGCGCCAATTTGTACTCGCCGAATCTCGAAATATACCACCTGGATTCTCAATCCAACTCCAAGTTGAAAATACGCTGGCGAGAAAGAGCGCGAACCCTAAAGCTATGCACCGCCCAAAAGCCCAGAACTGCTTGAATATTGATTGAGACAATTCTTCGCTGTGTTCGGACTAGTTGGGGTTGATTTGCGGGTTATGTGCCTTTAAGTGACAAGATGCTTGAGATCGCAGAGTGATGAAACTTCCATTCTTCGTACACATAAGCTGCCCATTTCTTCACATTGTCACAATGCTGTAAGGCGGTACCGGAATCCAGGATATCAGCTACAGTTACTTCCGTAATGCTTTTTGGAGGCTCCAACCAAACAAGACTTGATTTGTGCTTTATTATCTCTTGCTTAATATTAGAAAGCTCACTCATCGGTTTTCCGAGTTCAAAGTAGCTGTAAAGGCTAGCTAGATGTACATTGGCAGAGCTCAGTGTTTGAGGGCCTTGCGTTCCTGGATGTTGCAACGCGTAGGCATCAACAGTTAGTCCGTGCACAGACATATACTCATAATCCCCATATTCCTTTGATAGTATTTCACCAAACTTGGCCCAACACCCAGGCGAAGACTTCAAATATTTGTGGACTGCGCCATCTATCTTATCGGTTTCAATTCCGCATCCAATACACGCTTCAATTTGCATAAGATTTGTTGACGCCTACACTCACTATGCGCATAGCGTTTCCTTATTGATTGGCTTTTCATGTGCTGGCTGCAGCATGGAAATACTAGGTGGAATCCGCTTCAACAGGAATGTTTTTAGCAGTTGAATAAGCCCACCAGCCTATGACTGCTCCTGCAATAAATTTAATTGGAGAAATAATAAATATTGGAATCGAAAGGATCCATCTTCCTAAATCACCTAGTAGAGCAATAATGATTGCCTCAATCCATTGGAGCCACGGTGCCACCTGCGTTACAAAAACGGTCACATTAAGCTCGAAGAACGAGTAATTACCAGAGAAGATGAGCCAGCCAGCTGAAACCATAATTAGAAATTGAATGACATTGCCAACACTGGAAATCCAAAATATTGTCAGTAAGAAGTTTCGCATGGGCCAATCCTCTCAGTGTTAGCAATAGTATGCCTATCAGCAATTATTATGTAGCTCTGCCTCGCTGTTGACTTAGTTTCTAGTTTACTGAGCTAGGTGACAATTCTACATGTGATAGATGCACAATTTGTTGCCATCTAGATCACGAACATATGATCCAAAGAAGCCTTGATCTCCTCTAGGTCCGGGCTCTCCTTCATCTGTGGCGCCGAGCTCTAGCGCTCGGGCATAGGCTTCCGACACTTTTTCAGGAGAATCTATTTTAAACGCGAACATAGTGCCATTGCCGTTGGTTGCAATTTTCCCATCAGCTGGCTTCAATACGCAAAATAGTGAGCCCTCTGAAAATCCATAGAATTGGCCAGTAGGTGATTCGAATACGCGATTTCCGCCGAGTAATTCGAAAAGGGAGTCATAAAAACAGAGTGCGCGTTCTAAATCATTTGTTCCGACACTGACGTAGCTCATCATAACGGTAGCCTTCAAATATTCTTTGCGAAGGTGATTAGAGCCTGGCTCTTTAGCGCTCTGTCCTTCATTGATTTGATTGCGATGTGTTCATGCTCATAACTTATTCCGTTCTTCCACACTTGGAAAAGTATCAAAGCTTGGCAGTCCATTCGTCTGAACGAATTCACGGTTACTTGATTCCATGTTTACATTCGCTAATGGCAGCAAATTCACCGCATCCGTTAGTGTTGCTGTAATTAGACTAATCATATTGGCGCTTGGGGAATGATTGAATAGTCGTGTGCCACAAGTAGAGCAAAAACACCTGAAAGCAGCTACATTTGATACTTCGAATCTTGAAAGTAGTTCTTCCCCTTGCAATACCTCCAATTTGTCAGCAGGAATCATCGCCACAGTAACGAATTCAGACCCGTGTGCAGTCCGGCAAAATTGACAATGGCAATTAACTATAAAGTTCAAGTTACAGCTAACTGCGTACTTTACACTTCCACACAAACAGCTACCGGCATGCATTCAGGCGTGTCCTTTTTGATTGATCAAAAGGGGGCGAGTTTAATTGGACTCCTGCGAAAATAAATCTGCCCCAATGTTTTCGAATTGTCATGTGTAGGAGGCATTTCAAGAATTTTGTCCCTGTCTTCTATTCCTAATATAGGAATTCCACAAATATGCTTCAGTAGTAATAAAGCCTACGAGGAATGTTGGCATTCGTGTAATTCCAATAATGGGTGAGGCGGTTACGAATTGCGCTGGTAGCGAGGTTCCAGCTAATTCCGTGTAATACACTATCAAGGTGGACATTGCATAGTAGCGTGCTACGAACATCACCGAGGCGAGGAAGTAGAGAACTGATATTGAAAATGTTATTGAATAATTGAAATGCTCTTTGCCTATGTAAGAGCTTACTAACACCGCGAAAGATGCCGACATCCAATAGTTAAACAGCGAGTCCATCTGACCAGTCACGCTGATAATTAGATCTGCTATCTCATAGGAAGACATAATCTGATTCATACAACTATCGTTTCTCTCACTATTTTACTTTCAATAGACGAAGACGCATGACGTCCTGAATAGTAGAAGTGCGTTTCGCTTCTCTGCTGATTCGTTTGTATCGCATTTTTGCAGCGATGCTACTTATTCAGGTTTACAAGAATCCAATTACAGCTCCAATTAGGGCGCCAAGTAGTAGAGCTACTAAAGATAGTCCGCCAATTGCGCTGCCAGCCGCTCGCGATTTCGGGTCTTTTACATATCCTCTGAAGTAGAGAACTCTACCGATAATAAAGAGAACACCAAGCGCTGCAGCTACCTGAGTATGTACATATAGCCCGAATCCGATTATGGAGGGGATAAATACCATCAGGCTTTCCAAGGTATTCTGATGAACTCTGAAATATCTCTCAAATATTTCATTACCAGTGGTAGCTGGCGCTGGAATATCGTAGGTTGCTCTCGCTTTGCCTACAAAGCCACCGAATACTAGATATTCGATTAGTGCAATGAAGATTACTATTGCTATAAGTTCCATAATATCTCTCAGCAGTGATTTAAAATAATTTCCAGCCTACGTACAGGCAACACCCATACACATTACGCCCCTGGCAATAGGCAGGAACAAGGCTGTCCTTTTTGATTCGATTGTTCTGTGTCGTTGATATCGTAACAGTATTTCATGTGGTGTAACTACAAACGCCCGTCACCTCAACTTCATGGCCTTTAAGGCAGCTCTGAACTTAGTTTCGATCTAACTTGTCAGTATCTAATCTGACCTATGCTAGCTGACAATTAGTACGTGATCGCGAGTTCAGGCCACGTGCATTTGTCGAGGATATTCAACTGCCTTGCTAGTTATATAGTATCTATTTCATTCATTGATTATACAAAACCCATTGCCAAAAGGGTCTGCACAATAAGCAATAGAACCCCAGTCACCACTTTCCCCGCCTTCATGTGACCCTCCCAATTCTAGTATTCTTGTTACAAGTTCATCAACATTATCACAGAGAAAATCTAAGTGAATAGGTGTCCAATGACGCTCGTAGCTTCGGACAACACTGCTAGATACGAGAGGCTTTGTTCTAGGCTCCTTTTCTTGTAGATATATATCTGAATTCTCTACAGAAAGAACAACCATATTAGAACCTTGGTCACGTACTTTCTTACAGCCAAGTGCTTCAGTATAGAAAGCTTCAGCTTCTTTTAGGTTGGGGACATCAATACTCACTGAAATCTTTATCACAATAAGTTCTCTTCTAAAATTTTCTAATCAAGTTTCAATGTACTTTCAGAATTGTCAGATTACCTACTTGCATATCAGGCGCATAACGCCCTTACTAATAGGAGGCAGCGTAGTTGCTTTCCTTTTTTGATTTGATTTTTATGTTTCGCTTGCACTGTCTATTACTGCAACAAGCTCATTTACCGTCTCGCTCAGACCAGATCTTCGATTAAGAAATACTGCTCTGCGAAAAGGATCGGTTAGAAAGCTAGAAAGTAGCTGTTCTGCACCAAGCCAGTGATTCTCATCTATTAGGCCTTGTTCAAATCGGAAATAGAGATTTTCGAGCTCGAGATAGTCTAGTTCTACTTCGAAAAAGCGAGCCATAATCTGAGCGCCGGAATTAAGTGTTTTTGATTCATAGCTTTCTGAAACGTTTAACCACCATTGTGGCCTCTGACCAGACTCCCATAATGTTTCCAGCATAAGCATATAGGATTCGCTTTCCATTTTTGCTCGAATATCTTCCTTTCTAGACTCGATTCCATCAGAGAAAGATTGAGCCAGGGCAACATCTCGATCTAGTTTAAGTTGCAATCCTACAAACGCTAATGATCCAACTAGTGCTATTGCACCGGCGATTTCTAGGAATTCCTTGTTGCTAAGTTTCAAATTTTGTATATCCCAGTATTTTCCTTATTCGGGTAGCACCAAATCTTCAAGGAACATAACGCTTTGAATAATAGGAGCACGTAGTGCTTCCTTTTTGATTTAATTGTAATGTGTTGGTCTCATTAACAAATTGCCCCAATCTAAGAGCTGCTTTCGCTCAATAGCGGATACCAGTAGTTTTGTCTAATACGCGCAACTACTTCTCTTAACTCTTGGATCAATTCATCAACTATTCTAAATCTATCCGCTACCTGGGCGTCCATAAGAAAATCTCCGGGAGGAGCGGTGGCTCAGATCTATCAGCAGCCACGTCCCTTAGTGGGGCGTTCTCGCCCGCCGCTTGGGCAATCGCGCGCGCGCTTCTGGCGGCGCGAGGCGACCAAAGCTCGAGCATCGGTAGCCGCGCATCGCCCAGGATCTCGGTGGCCTGCATTGCAAAAGTCTCGTCGCCAATGCGCAACCACCCCTCGTTGCGCCCTTCTCTCACGCGCTGCGGCCAGTATCCTCCGTCCGGGCGGGTCCCTGTGATCACGCCTTCGGGAGTTCCTACATACGCGAGATAGACTACGAACGGCGGGAAGCCGTCCAGCTTCATGATCAGATTAGTTCCCATGTCATTGAATGAGCTGAAGTCTCTGGGGGCGGGAGTATCCGTGCCCCCGATTCTAACTCCGGGCATGCGCGAAAGTCCTGCATTGCCAGCGTAAGGAGCAGTGAATACATAACTCGTCGCTCCGACCACAAGAACAATTGCGATGATGATCACTGCGATATTCAGCTTGCTGTTCATCTTACTTCCGCCTTGTTGAGTAAACGGGCATTAAAAGCTATCTCTAATTGAGGGTTTCCGGAAACTCCCAAGCGTATGCTGACGCGTCAGTACACATAACATTTGTATAAGTAGTCAACGCGGTATTTATCTCCGCAGAGTATTAAGTGTACGACGTAAACCTATCATTTCAAAACGACTTATTCTGCACATTCAGTCGGGCGAAATTGGACGCCGAGGATCACGAGTATCCTAGATAGAGGGGCCCTATTGTTT